>CAZOEC010000194.1:0-6279 GCA_964578635.1 uncultured Pseudomonas sp. | reverse complement strand
CGCGGCTACTACGGCGTGCAATTCCACCCGGAAGTGACCCACACCAAGCAGGGCGGTCGCATCCTCTCGCGCTTTATCCTGGAAATCTGCGGCTGCGAAGCACTGTGGACCGCCTCCAATATCGTTGAAGACGCCATCGCCAATGTGCGCGCCCAGGTCGGCAGCGCCAACGTGCTGCTCGGTCTGTCCGGCGGTGTGGATTCCTCGGTAGTCGCGGCGCTGCTGCACAAGGCCATCGGCGATCAGCTGACCTGTGTATTCGTCGACAACGGCCTGCTGCGCCTGCACGAAGGTGAGCAGGTGATGGCCATGTTCGCCGAGAACATGGGCGTCAAAGTGATCCGCGCCAACGCCGAAGAGCAGTTTCTCGGTAACCTGGCCGGCGAAGCGGACCCAGAGAAGAAGCGCAAGATCATCGGTCGCACCTTTATCGACGTGTTCGATGCCGAGTCCTGCAAGCTGGACAACATCAAGTTCCTTGCCCAGGGCACCATCTACCCGGACGTGATCGAGTCGGCTGGCGCGAAAAGCGGCAAGGCCCACGTGATCAAGTCGCACCACAACGTGGGCGGCCTGCCGGAAGAGATGAACCTGAAACTGGTCGAGCCACTGCGCGAACTGTTCAAGGACGAAGTCCGTCGTCTGGGCCTGGAACTCGGCCTGCCGTACGACATGGTCTACCGTCACCCGTTCCCGGGCCCGGGCCTGGGCGTGCGGATTCTCGGTGAAGTGAAGAAGGAATACGCCGACCTGCTGCGTCGCGCCGACCACATCTTCATCGAAGAACTGCGCAAGGCCGACTGGTACCACAAGGTCAGCCAGGCGTTCGTGGTGTTCCAGCCGGTGAAATCGGTTGGCGTGGTGGGTGATGGCCGCCGTTACGCCTGGGTTGTCGCCCTGCGCGCCGTGGAAACCATCGACTTTATGACTGCACGCTGGGCGCACCTGCCCTACGAGCTGCTGGAAACCGTCAGCGGCCGCATCATCAACGAAATCGAAGGTATCTCCCGCGTCACTTACGACGTGTCGAGCAAGCCGCCTGCCACCATCGAGTGGGAATGATGTAGCCGACAAGGGCAGCGCAAGCTGCCCTTGTCGTTTCTGCTGCGGCATCCTGTCCGCTTTTCGGGGTCGTCAGTCCCGTCGCTTAAATGAGAAGATATTGCAATTGGTAGTCCGGGTTAACTCCGGATTGATATCTTCCCGGATTGCATCCGGGCTATGGGAATCCCTATGTCCTTTACCCGCAGACAAATGCTGGTCGGCCTGGCTGGGCTTGGCGTCGTCGGCATTGGTGCTGGTGGCGTGCGTTACTGGCTGGGCCGTCCGGAAAATGTGGCCACTCACGACTATGAGCTGATCGCCGCGCCGCTGGATATCGAGCTGGTGCCGGGGCATAGCACGCCGGCCTGGGCTTACGGTGGCCAGGCTCCCGGCTTGGAGCTGCGCTGCCGTCAGGGTGAGCGCTTGCGGGTGCGCTTTATCAATAAGCTGGAGGTGCCGACCACCATCCATTGGCATGGCATCCGCCTGCCGCTGGCGATGGACGGCGTGCCCTATGTCTCGCAGTTGCCGGTGCTGCCGGGGGAATACTTCGACTACGACTTTATCACTCCCGATGCCGGCAGCTTCTGGTACCACCCCCATGTCGCCAGCGGCGAGCAGCTGGGACGAGGGTTGGTCGGCGCGCTGATTGTCGAGGAGCGCGAGCCAACGGGCTTTCGCCACGATCACACGCTCAATCTGAAAAGCTGGCATATCGACGAGCAGGGCGCTTTTACCGATTTCAGCGTGCCGCGTGAGGCGGCGCGGGGCGGCACTCCTGGGCGCTTGAGTACGGTCAATGGCACGCATGCGCCGACCCTGGATTTGCCGGCCGGGCAGGTGGTGCGCCTGCGCTTGATCAATCTGGATAACACCCTGACTTATCGCCTCAATCTGCCTGGCGCGGATGTGCGGATTTATGCGCTGGACGGCAACCCGGTCGAGCCGCGGCCGCTGGGTAAGGAGTACTGGCTGGGGCCGGGTATGCGCATCGAGTTGGGGTTGAAGGTGCCGGCGGTGGGTGTTGATCTGTCGCTGCGTAACGGGCCATTGCGCCTGGCGACCCTGCGCGCGCAGCCCAGTGCCGAGGGGGAGGGTGATTGGCCGCCGGCGCTGCCGGCCAACCCGATTGCCGAGCCGGATCTGGCAAATGCGCAAACCGTCAAATTCAACTTCGAGTGGGCCGGTGCCGTGTCAGTCGGCCTGGACCAGGGCGCGGCGCATAGCTTCTGGCAGATCAATGGCCAGGCCTGGGATATCAATGACAAGACCTGCGCCGACCGGCCGATTGCCCGCCTGCAGCTGGGCAAGAGCTATATCTTCGAGCTGCGCAACCTTAGCCAGTATCAGCACCCGATCCATTTGCACGGCATGACCTTCAAGGTGCTGGCGTCCAATCGCAAGGCGATCATTCCGTATTTCACCGATACCTATCTGCTGGGTAAGAACGAAAGTGCGCGGGTGGCGCTGGTCGCCGATAATCCCGGGGTATGGATGTTCCACTGTCATGTGATCGACCATATGGAAACCGGCCTGATGGCCTCCATCGAGGTGGCGTGAAGCTTCCCCCAGGGTGCGCAGCGCGCACCGGTGCAAGGGTTTGCCTGGCGAAACTATGAAAAAAATACAAATCATCGATCGCAGCCGCGATTCGTTTTTTATGCGCGAGGCCCTGGCCCTGGCCGCCGAAGGTGCGGCCCTGGGCGAGGTGCCGGTGGGCGCAGTGCTGGTGCAGGATGGCGAGATTGTCGGGCGCGGCTTCAATTGCCCGATCTCCAGCCACGACCCCAGTGCCCATGCCGAGATGGTGGCGATCCGAGCCGCCGCCCGGGCCGTGGATAACTACCGCCTGCCGGGCAGCACCCTGTATGTGACCCTGGAGCCGTGCAGCATGTGCGCCGGGCTGATCGTGCATGCACGGGTGCAGCGCGTGGTGTACGGCGCAACCGAGCCCAAGGCCGGGGTCGCCGTGAGTCGTGGCGAGTTCTTTGCCCAGGCCTTTCTCAATCATCGGGTGCTGATCGAGGGCGGGGTGCTGGCCGATGAGTGCGGCGCGGTGCTTAGCGAGTTTTTCAAGATGCGCCGCGCAACGCGGTAGCAGGCCGTTGAAAAACGTAGGCGAGGCAGGTAAGGCAAGGCAAAAACGGCCGAAAAAGCGGAGTTTACGTGTTGTAAATGAGCATTTCGAGGCCGTTTTTAACGCAGGATTACCACCGCAGGTAGTTTTTCAACAGCCTGCTAGAGGTCTTCTTCACTTCAATCCGGCGGCGTGTAGCCCGAATAAGTCTGGGCGCAATCCGGGGGGGGGGCAGGTGCAGGCGTTCCCGGATTCCACCCGGGCTATACGCTGGAACGCGGGAGTTGACCGTGGGAGGCGCTTTAGCGGCGCTGGCGCGCAGCGCCTTCGATCGCGGCTGTCGCGGCTAAAGCCCCTCCCACAAAGTGCCCCGCGACCGGGCAGGTCCAGCGGTCAGGGGGGATGCGCGCTACAGCGGCGACAGTTCTTCCGGCGGCGGCGTCTTGTTTACCCCAGGTACATGCAGGTTGCTTTCGGCCAGCTGGGTGCCTTCCAGCTGCGGCTGGGTGACCCAGGTGAGGATGTCGTAATAGCGACGGATGTTGCGCACGAAGTGCACCGGCTCGCCGCCGCGGGCATAGCCGTAGCGGGTTTTGCTGTACCACTGCTTCTGTGACAAGCGCGGCAGGATCTTCTGCACATCCAGCCATTTGTTCGGGTCCAGGCCTTCGGCTTCGGTGAGCTTGCGCGCATCTTCCAGGTGGCCGCCGCCGACGTTGTAGGCGGCCAGGGCGAACCAGGTGCGGTCCGGCTCCTGAATGCTGGCAGGCAGCTGATTTTTCACATGGACGATGTACTTGGCTCCGCCGTCGATGCTCTGCTTGGGGTCGAGGCGGTCGGACACGCCCATGGCCTGGGCCGTGCGCAGGGTCAGCATCATCAGCCCGCGCACACCGGTTTTTGAGGTGGCGGTGGGTTGCCAGAGCGATTCCTGATAGCCCATGGCGGCCAGCAGGCGCCAGTCGACCTGGTTGTTCTGCGCCGCCTGGCGGAAGAACTGTTCATAGCGTGGCAGGCGTTGCTGCAGGTGCTTGGCAAAGGTGTAGGCACCGACATAGCCGAGTACGTCGACGTGGCCGTAATAGCGATCCTTCAGGCGCTGCAGGCTGCCATTCTTGTGTGCGCGCTCGATAAAGGCATTGATCTCGTCCAGCAGGCTGGTGTCTTCCCCGGGGGCCACTGCCCAGGCCAGGTTCTGCGCATCGCCCAGGTCGAAGGCCACGCGTACGTTGGAGAAGTACACCTGATTCATCGCCAGTTCATTGGAGTCGACCAGGGTCAGGTCGATCTGCCCTTCGTCGACCATGCGCAGCAGGTCTACTACCTCGACGGCGGCGGACTCGTCATACGTCAGCTCTGGTAGTTGCAGCTTGAGTTCGGCCAGCTGTTCGGCATGGCTGCTGCCTTTAAGCACCAGGATGCGTTTGCCGATCAGGTCGGCCGCGCGGGTGGGGCGTTGCTGGCCGTTGCGGTAGATCACCTGGGGGGTGACTTCCAGATAGGGCAGGGAGAAGCGTGCGCTCTGTTGCCGGCTGGCGCTTTGCACCAAGCCGGCGGCGGCGAGTACCGGACCGTCGGGCTTGCCCAGGTTGGTAAACAGTTCGTCGAGATGGTCGGCGGTTTCGATTTTCAGCTGTACGCCCAGGTCGTCGGCAAAGCGTTTGACCAGCTCGTACTCGAAGCCGGTTTCGCCGTTACGGTCCTGGAAATAGGTGGCCGGGCTGTTACGGGTGATCACCCGCAGTACACCCTCCGCCTGAACGCGCTCGAGTGTGCTGGGTTCTTCAGCACAGCCGCCGAGCAGCAGGAGGATTCCGATCACCGACAGCCAGTAGGCGCAGCGCACACGGAACGCAGATTGGGCAAACATTGGCGCAGTATACGCAAAGCATGGGGCGCGCCATATCTCGACAGCGGGTGGCTTCTCTGCTAGCGCGGCCGCTGTGTTCGGGTTGACTGTACGGGTGTCGTCGGCAGCGCTTTAGGCTAGAATGCACGGCCTCAAAGTACACCCCTTCCCAGAGGCTGTCCCCGATGTTGATCCTGCGCGGCGCTCCCGCCCTTTCTGCTTTCCGCCACGGTAAATTGCTCGAGCAACTGACCGGCAAGGTACCCGCTGTCACTGGGCTGTATGCCGAGTTCGCGCATTTTGCCGAAGTTGCCGGCGTGCTCAGCGCCGACGAACAGCAGGTTCTGGCCCGTTTGCTCAAGTACGGCCCGAGTGTGCCGGTGCAGGAGCCCAGCGGCCGCCTGTTCCTGACCATTCCGCGTTTCGGAACCATCTCGCCCTGGTCGAGCAAGGCCAGCGATATTGCCCGCAACTGTGGCCTGGCGAAGATCCAGCGCATCGAGCGTGGCCTGGCTTATTACGTGACCGGCGAGCTGAGCGTCAGTGAGGCGCAGCAGGTCGCCGAGCTGCTGCACGATCGCATGACCCAGCTGGTGCTGGATAACCTGGAGGGGGCCAGCGCGCTGTTCAGCCACGCCCAGCCCAAACCGCTGACCGCGGTGGATGTACTGAGTGGCGGTCGCGCCGCCCTGGAACAGGCCAACGTCGAACTGGGCCTGGCCCTGGCCGAGGACGAAATCGACTACCTGGTGAGCAGCTTCAATGACCTGGGACGCAACCCCCACGACATCGAACTGATGATGTTCGCTCAGGCCAACTCCGAGCACTGCCGCCACAAGATCTTCAATGCCAGCTGGGATATCGACGGCCAGAGCCAGGAGAAATCCCTGTTCGGCATGATCAAGAACACCTATCAGATGCACAACGAAGGCGTGCTGTCTGCTTATAAGGACAACGCCTCGGTGATCGTCGGCAGTGTTGCCGGCCGCTTCTTCCCGGACCCTGAAACCCGCCAGTACGGCGCGACCCAGGAACCCGTGCATATCCTGATGAAGGTGGAAACCCACAACCACCCGACGGCCATTTCGCCATTCTCCGGTGCGTCCACCGGTTCTGGTGGCGAGATTCGCGACGAAGGTGCCACCGGCCGTGGTGCCAAGCCGAAGGCGGGGCTGACCGGTTTCACCGTCTCCAACCTGAACATCCCCGGTTTCGAGCAGCCCTGGGAAGTGCCCTATGGCAAGCCCGAGCGCATCGTCACCGCGCTGGACATCATGATCGAAGGCCCGCTGGGTGGCGCGGCGTTCAA
>CAZOEC010000193.1:0-6378 GCA_964578635.1 uncultured Pseudomonas sp. | reverse complement strand
CACCAGTTTCGGGTAGTGGGCCAGGGGCACGCCGGACAGGCGGAAGTTGTGCACGGCGCGCAGGGTCTGGATGCCGTAGTAGGCCTCGGCCGGAACTTCGAGGGTGCCAAGCAGGTCTTTTTCGACGCGGAAGGATGCAGCAGCGGACATGATGAGTATTATCTCGGGAAATGCGGCTTATGCCGCGATGCCCCGTAGGTTAGGGCTCCCGGCCCGATGCTGGCTAATGCTGTTAAACGCTGGGTCATGCACAATCGGCATAATGTTGGTGTGACGTCCGGCTGTGTCCTGACGTGCAGCGTATATGTGGGAGGGGCTTTAGCCGCGACCGTCGCCGCTAAAGCGCCTCCCACAGCGTGTAGCCCGATGCAATCCGGGCCCGTGTGATGATTTTCCCGGATTTCATCCGGGCTACGGAGCAACCATGAACCTGGAAACCAAATGGCTGGAAGACTTCGTCGCTTTGGCCGCCACCCGCAGCTTTTCCCAGGCGGCGCAGAAGCGCTTCGTCACCCAGCCGGCCTTTAGTCGGCGGATTCGCAGCCTGGAAAACATGCTCGGCCTGACCCTGGTCAACCGCGCCTGCACCCCGGTGGAGCTGACCGAGTCGGGCCAGCTGTTTCTGGTCACGGCGCGCAGCATGGTCGAGCAGCTCGGCGAGGTGGTGCGCCATCTGCACAACGTCGAGGGCCAGCAGGGCGAGGTGATGCAGATCGCCGCTGCCCACTCGCTGACCCTGGGCTTCTTCCCCGAATGGATCGCCAGGTTGCGCCGCGAAGGCCTGCCGCTGAATACCCGGCTGGTGGCGACCAACGTCGGCGAGGCGGTGCACTCGCTGCGCGAAGGTGGCTGCGACCTGATCCTGGCCTATTACGACCCGGATGCCGCGCTGCAGATGGACCCGGAGATCTTCCCCTCGCTGCACCTGGGCCGCACCGAAATGCTCCCGGTGTGCGCGGTGGGTGAAGATGGCGCGCCGCTGTTCGACCTTAATAGCGGCCAGAGTGTGCCGCTGCTGGCCTACAGCGCCGGGGCCTTTCTCGGCCGCTCGGTCAACCTGCTGCTGCGCCAGCGCGGGCTGCGCTCGACCACGGTGTACGAAACGGCAATGGCCGACAGCCTGAAGAGCATGGCCCTGCAGGGCATGGGCGTGGCCTGGGTACCGCGGCTGTCGGTCACCGCCGAGTTGGGCCGTGGCGAACTGGTGATCTGCGGCGACGAACAGTGGCAGACGCCCCTGGAAATCCGCTTGTACCGCTGCGCCCTGGTGCGCAAGGCGTCGGTGCGTTTGCTGTGGCGCAAGCTGGAAAGCGTCGAAGTGGGCCGCTAAAGCTGTCGCAGCTCTTGTAGGATATCCCCCGCCGTCCAGACGCCGCGCTGTCGCGCAGCAAACTGGGGGCAATTGCGTCTTTCGGCTTGTAGGTACCTGTAGGAGCGGCTGGGCGGCACTCCGCCATGCCCGCGATGCGTTTCGCGGGCATGGCCCGCTCCTACGGATTTGCAGATCCAGTTGCCTTCAGGTACCCGACTTGATGGTATTCCACACCCGGGTACGCACCCGCTCGATCTTCTGCGGCAGCGGCTGCAGTACATAGAGGGTTTCCTGGGCTTCGGCGGTGGGGGTCAGGCCGGGGTTGTCGCGGATTTCCGCGCCCACCAGCGACATGCCGTCCTTGTTCGGGTTGGGGTAGCCGAGAAAGTCGGAAATCGGTGCCACCACTTTCGGGTCGAGCAGGTTGTTGAGGAACTCGTGGGCCTCACTGACGTTCTTCGCGCTTTTTGGGATGGCGAAGGAGTCGTACCACAGCGGCGCGCCTTCCTTTGGCAGACGCCAGTCGACCACCACGCCGTTGCCGGCTTCCTTGGCGCGGTTGGCGAACTGATAGAAGCTGCCCGAGTAGCCGATGGCCACGCAGATGTCGCCGTTGGCGATATCGGTCATGTACTTGGCCGAGTGGAAGTAGGCGACATAGGGACGGATCTTCAGCATCAGCGCGCTGGCTTTGTCGTAGTCCGCCGGGCTGGTGCTGTTGGGGTCCAGGCCCAGGTGGTGCAGGGCGATGGGCAGGATATCGCCGGGCGAATCGAGCATGGCCACGCCGCACTGCTTGAGCTTGCTGATGTTCTCTTCCTTGAAGATCAGGTCCCAGCTGTCCACTGGCGCATCGGCACCCAGCACGGCCTTGACCTTGTCCGGGTTAAAGCCGATCAGCACGGTGCCGTACATATAGGGCACGGCGTACTGGTTGCCGGGGTCGTTGGCGGTCATCAGTTCGAGCAGGCCGGGGTCGAGGTGCTGCCAGTTGGGCAGCTTGCTCTTGTCCAGGGGCTGGAACACCCCGGCCTTGATCTGGGTGTCGAGGAAAGTATTGGTCGGCACCACCAGGTCATAGCCGGAGTTGCCGGTGAGCAGCTTGGCTTCCAGGGATTCGTTGGTGTCGAACACGTCCCAGGTCAGCTGGATGCCGCTCTTGGCCTGAAACTCCTTGGGTACCGAGGGCAGCATATAGTCGGCCCAGTTGTACACGCGCAGCTCGCGCGGCTTGTCCGGGGTTTGCGCCTGGGCCGCAGTGGCCAGCAGGGTTGCGCCGCAGATGGCGACGGCGAGCAGGTGTTTGATCGTGTTCATCGTGTCTCACCCCTGAATCATTATTGATGGTGTGTTGGCTGCCGTTGCGGCCTATGCGTGAGCTGCTTCGAACCCTTCGAGTACGTTGACCGCGTTGACGCCGATGGCCTCGACCGCATAACCGCCTTCCATGACGAACAGGGTCGGCTTGCCGAGGGCGGCGATGCGCTTGCCCATGGCCAGGTAATCCGGGCTGTCGAGCTTGAACTGGGAAATCGGGTCGTCCTTGAAGGTGTCCACGCCCAGCGACACCACGATCACTTCAGCACCGTATTCGGCGATGCGTTGGCAGGCTTCATCAAGCGCCGCACTCCAGACTTCCCAGGGGCTGCCCATGGCCAGCGGGTAGTTGAAGTTGCAGCCTTCACCGGCCCCGATACCCTGCTCATCGCTATAGCCGAGGAAGAACGGAAATTCCTCGGCCGGGTCGCCGTGAATCGAGGCGAACAGCACGTCACCGCGCGCGTAGAAGATGTCCTGGGTGCCGTTGCCGTGGTGGTAGTCGACATCGAGGATCGCCACACGCTGCTTGCCCTGATCGAGAAAGGCCTGGGCGGCGATGGCGGCGTTGTTCAGGTAGCAGTAGCCGCCCATCAGCTCGCCGGCGGCGTGATGGCCTGGCGGGCGGCACAGGGCAAAGGCGCTATGGGCACCGGCGGCGATTTCGGCCTGGGCGCTAAGGGCCACCTGGGCGGCGCTGTAAGCCGCTTGCCAGGTGCCCGCAGTAATGGGTGCGCCGCCGTCGAAGCTGTAATAGCCGAGCTGGCCGTGCAGATCCCTGGGGATCACCTGGCGCAGGGTGCGCGCCGGCCAGGTAAAGGGCAGCAGATCGCCGCTGCCTTGCTGCGCCAGCCAGCGATCCCAGGCCCCGGCGAAGAAATCCAGATAGGCAGCGCTGTGGATGCGTTCGATCGGCCCGCGGCCGAAATCTTCTGGCGCACGCACCTCGCCGAGCTGGCGATCCCTGACCCGCGCAAGGATATGGTCGGCGCGTTGCGGCTTCTCGAAACAGGGCATCAGCTGGCCATCGATCAGCTCGCAGCTGCCGTGATGCAGGTGATGGTCGTCGCTGTAAAAGGTCAGCATGCAGGTGGCTCCCAGGCTTGTTGTTCTGGCAACCATTGTTCGCCTGGTTGGCGCTGCGGAAGAACGCTGATAACGGCCAATAGGGGATCGAAGTGGCCAAAAAAATCGCCGGGAGCGATTTTTAACGTCGCGCAGCGCTGGCAGGCCATAAATTTCACGCCCAGGGTGGAGCTCTGTAGGAGTCAGCTTGCTGGCGATCAATCAAACGCCATCGCCAGCAAGCTGACTCCTACGAAAGCGTAGGGCGCGGCATCAGGCGCGAAACCGACTCGGCGGCACCCCGCTCCAGCGCTGGAAGGCGTGGCGGAAGCTGGCGGTTTCGCTGAAGCCCAGGTGTTCGGCAATCCGGCAGATCGGCCAGTCCTCCTGGCTCAGGAGGTCTTTCGCCTGCTCGAAACGCAGCTCGTCGAGCAGCTCCTGGTAGTGGGTGCCGAGCTCCTGCAGATGCCGGCGCAGGGTGCGCGGCGAGCAGTGCAGTTGCTGCGCCAGCAGTTCCAGCCCCGGTGGCGTGCTGAGCTGTTCGCCGAGCAGTTGGCGTACCCGCGCCAGCCAGGCCTGGCGGGTGGTGAATTCGGCGTTCTGCTTGCGGCAACGGGCGAGCATCTCGCGGTGGGTCACGGGGTCGGCCAGGGGCAGGCGCTTGTCCAGCCAGGCGGCGGGGAAGGCGAAGGCGTTGCGCCGGGCGTTGAACTGCAGCGGGCAGGCGAAGCTCAGGGGGTAGCGGGCACTGTAGGCCGGTTCGGCATAGCGGAACTGCGCGGCACTGAGCTCCAGGCGCTGGCCGAGCAGGTCGTCGCAGATCAGCTTGAGCGAGGCCAGGCACATTTCCAGGTTGAACACTTCCAGGGCGGCGGCATGCCGATAGTCGTCGGCGCTGACCCAGGCCAGTTCGCCTTCCACCTGCAGGTCCAGCTTGAAATAGGTGCCGAGCAGGGCCGGGTACTGCAGCATCAGCCGCCAGGCGTCACCAAAGGTGGCACTCGAGAGGGCGGCGTAACCGACCATGCCGTAGGCCGTGATATGCATGCGCCGACCCAGTTCCAGACCCAGATCGTTGCGCAGCAACAGGGCGTTGGCGCACACCTGCAATTCCTGGGTGCGGGTAATGCGGGTGTCGGCGCAGCCCAGGCCGGCCGCGACGATGCCGCTGTCGGCCAGCAGCCGCTCGGTCAATTCGGGCTGCTCGGCGAACAGATCGAGAATCAGGGACACCACATGCAGGGTGGTCAGGTGGGCATGCAACATCGGAGATAACCGCAATAGTTCGGAATGCCCGAGTGAGGCAAGAACTATGCCGCGGCAGCGCAGCGGCCGAAGGCGATCCGGGCCGCTGCGGTATAGGCAGGTTTAGCGATTACGCAGGTAGGCGTTGATAAAGTCGCCCTGGTTGGGCGCTTTTTCGTGGGTGGTGAACACCAGGCCGGCATCGCCCTCGCGCAGTTTGAGCTGGGCGTCAAAGCTGCACTGCACGGTTTTCAGCTGCTCGGCCTGGGCTTTGAACGCCGCGTTGTTCTCACACAGGCTGGCCATCTGGCGCACGACTTCGCCGCAGAAGCTAGGCACGCCGAGGCGCTGGAGTTTGTCGTCTTCGATGGCTGGCCAATCCACCGCGGTGGTCAGTGGCGTGCCGCAGCTCTTCGAAGCCTCCTGATCGATCTGCTGCAGTTGCGCGCTGAAGTCGGTCACGCGCTGCTCACGGTCGAAGCGGCTCAGCTTGTCCTGAATGCCCTGTTTCTTCTGCTGCTCATAGAGCGCCAGCAGGGCGGCGGGTTTGGCGGCCTTGCTTTTGGTTTCGTCGAAACCCAGTTCGAAGCCGTCGGTGTTTGGCAGATACAACTGGAAGCGCTCGCCACCCCAGCCCTGGCGCTTGACCAGCACGCTGGAGGCGCTGCCATTGAGGGTGGTGCTGTAGCCGAGCTCATCGTTGCCACGGTCTTTGATCGTGGTGAGCAGCACCACTTCATCCAGCGGGTGGTTGATGCCGCTGACCTGGACCAGCGCCTGCGTGCTATCGCTGCTGGGGGCAACGATCACGCTGATGCCTTTGCCGGCATCGAACACTTGTGGGTACTTGGCCAGCTCGAGGGCGCTGGCGTTGAGGGTGAACAGCGAAGCGGCGAAAAGCAGTGACAGCCTTGTCATGGGATCGTCCTTGGTAAGGGGTGGAACGCCGAGTATAACCAGGCCGCTGTTACAGGTCATGGCCGCGGCCTGGATCCCCCTGGCACCGGCACCTCGACAAACGGTTGCCCGGGGTGCTCGCCAGCCCAGGCTTTGCGGTATACTGCGCGGCCTTTCGCCGGTTGTACCGGCTATAAGTCGCACACAAGCCACGCCGGTTCTCCCGCGTGGCTTGTTGGTTTTTGTCGCGCCAACGGGCGCATGAATGAGAGGCACGACGATGAGCGCACTGGTTGGCGTGATCATGGGCTCCAAGTCCGATTGGTCCACCCTTAGCCACACCGCCGAGATGCTGGACAAGCTGGGCATTCCCTATGAGGTCAAGGTGGTGTCCGCCCACCGCACCCCGGACCTGCTGTTCCAGTACGCAGAGGAAGCTGAAGGCCGCGGCATTCAGCTGATCATCGCCGGTGCCGGCGGCGCGGCGCACCTGCCGGGCATGTGCGCGGCCAAGACCCACCTGCCGGTGCTCGGCGTGCCGG
>CAZOEC010000192.1:0-6495 GCA_964578635.1 uncultured Pseudomonas sp. | reverse complement strand
GTAAACTCCGCGCCCTCGGCCATTTCTGCCTTGTCTCGCTCTAGCTCGCGAGATCCGTAAAGCCTGTGCCTAGTAAATTGCCTGGTACAGCTTGCGCCGGTAGGCGGTAACCAGCGGGTGGTCATTGCCGAGCAGATCGAAGACTTGCAGCAGGGTCTTGTGCGCCGCGCCGTCGGCGTAGCTGCGGTTGCGGATAAACAGCTTGAGCAGGGCGTCCAGCGCCGGCTCGTAGTGCTGGCGCGCCAGTTGCTGGATGGCCAGCTGGTAGCTCGCTTCATCGTCGTCGGCGTTCTGCGCCAGGCGGGTTTTCAGACTGGCGACATCCGGCAGCTCGCCGGCCAGGCGCAGAAAGGTCAATTGCGCGCGGGCACCGGCCAGGGCCTGTTTATGTTCATCGCCTTTTACCGCGCCCAGCACCGTCTCGGCTTCGCCCAGCTCGCCACGTTCGGCCAGGCAGCGGGCGTAGAGAATCAGCGCCGCGGCGTGTTCGTTGTTTTCCGTCAGCAGCACCTTGAGCACCGCTTCGGCGTCGGCAAAGCGGCCTTCGCTGAATAGCGCCTCGGCCGCTTCCATCGGGTCGGCGGCCGCAGGGGCCGGCTCGGCGACATGGGGTTTGAGCATTTCGCGGATCGCCGCTTCGGGCTGTGCGCCGGCAAAGCCGTCGACCGGTTGGCCATCCTTGAACAACACCACTGTGGGCAGGCTGCGGATGCCGAAGCGGGCGACGATGTCCTGTTCGATATCGCAGTTGACCTTGGCCAGCAGCAACTCGCCGCGGTACTCCTCGGTGATCTTCGCCAGCAGCGGCATCAGTGCCTTGCACGGCGCACACCATTCGGCCCAGAAATCCACCAGCACCGGCTTCTGGAAGGAGTTCTCGATCACCAGCTGTTCGAAGCTGGCACTGCCTGCGATATCAAAGATGTAAGGGGAGTCGCTCATGGTCGGTCTCGGCTGGGCGCAAGTTGTGATGGGCTGCAATGCGATGAACTATAAATGTGGGCGCGGCGTGCTGGATACAAGGGGCGTTCAGGCGCGCTCGGCGTGATACAGGCTGACATGACGGAATTCAGCCGGCTCGGCCAGATCCGGCCAGGTGCAGGCTTCGAGTACGCCGAGGCGCTGATACAGCGGGTGCTGAAAGTCGCGCACCCGCGAATCGGCCACCAAAGCCTCACGGCCGCGGCTAAGGAACTGGTCGAGCAGCGGCAGGTTGGCTCGGTCGTAAAGCACGTCGGCGACGATAATCAGGTCGAAGCGGTCAGCCTCGGCGAAGAAGTCCGTCGAGTAGCTCAGCTGCACATCATTGAGTGCGGCGTTGGCCTGGCAGGCGGCGATGGCCAGCGGATCGAGGTCGCAGGCCACCACTTCCAGCGCGCCGGACTTGGCTGCGGCAATCGCCGCTACGCCGGAGCCAGCGCCGAAATCCAGCACGCGCTTGCCGCGCACCCACTCGGGATGCGCGGCCAGCCAGCGCGCCAGGACCAGACCGCTGGCCCAGCAGAAACACCAGTAGGGCGGTTCTTCGAGGATCAGGCGGGTTTCTTCCGGGCTGAAACAGCGATCCATATTGGCTGGATCGATCAGCCATAGCTTGATCGCGGTGCCGGGCAGGGTCTGCGCGCTGAGCTGGGCGTCACCCAGCAGTTCGCCGAGTGCGGCCTGCAGGGCGACCGGTGCCGTCATGGTGCCGGTACCAGGCGCAGCTCGCCGAGGGCCTGGGTTTCGCCATGGGCAATCGGTCGTGCGGGTAGACGCAGAATCAGCCGGCCGGCCTGGTTGGCGCGGCCGTGCAGTTCGATGCGCGGGTGCTTGTCGAAGGTTTCCGGGTTGAACGGCAGGCGAAAGCCCAGCGGGTTGCCGGTGCCGCGCAGCTGAATATTGCCCAGCAGCGCCTGCGGCCGGCCGCGCTCGTCGACCGCCAGCAGGGCCAGCTCGACATCCGCCTCATTGGGCACATTCAATAGGCTGCCGCTCAGCTCGCGCTGATGGGCCGGCAGCGGTGCTGCCTCGGCCGGGGCCTGAACCGGTGCGGGCGGAGTGGGTTTGGCGGGCGGCGGGCTGTCGCTGGCGCAGGCCGTCAGCAGGGCGAGCAGGCTCAGTAGCATCAGCGGTTGTAGCGGCACGGGGGCTTTCATCGAGGGTATCAACTCCGCTGGTTTGGATGGGCGCCTGTATACCGCAAAGCCCTCGGCTTGTCTTGCCCGGGGGATGCGCTAACATGGCGGCCTGCGGTTCAGGGGTTGCTGACGTTTCGTCGCGGCTCGCTGCGAAACCTCAATAGGCCCAAGGTTAGCTTTAATCTATGCATTGTCCCTTTTGCGCTGCCAACGACACCAAAGTCATCGATTCGCGCCTGGTTGCCGAGGGCGAGCAGGTGCGCCGTCGGCGCGAATGCCTGGCCTGTGGCGAACGCTTCACCACCTTCGAGACCGCCGAACTGGTGATGCCGCGGCTGATCAAGCAGGACGGCAGTCGCCAGCCCTTCGATGAAGACAAGCTGCGCGCCGGCATGCAGCGCGCCCTGGAAAAGCGCCCGGTAAGCATCGAGCGTCTGGAAGCGGCCATCGCCCATATCAAGCACAAGCTGCGCGCCACCGGCGAGCGCGAGATCAAGTCGCTGGTGCTGGGTGAACTGGTGATGGGCGAGCTGCAGAAACTCGACGAAGTCGCCTATATCCGCTTTGCCTCGGTGTACAAACGCTTTCAGGACCTCAACGAGTTCCGCGAGGAAATCGACCGCCTGTCCCGCGAACCCGCCCAGGGCTGATGATGAACAGCGACCATGCCCTGATGGCACGCGCCCTGGAACTGGCCCGTAAAGGCCTGTATTCCACCCATCCCAATCCCCGTGTCGGCTGCGTTATCGTCCGCGATGGGGTCATTGTCGGCGAAGGCTGGCATGTCCGCGCCGGCGAGCCCCATGCCGAGGTGCATGCTCTGCGCCAGGCTGGCGACCAGGCCCGCGGTGCCACCGCCTACGTCACCCTGGAACCCTGCAGCCACCATGGCCGCACCCCGCCCTGCGCCGATGCGTTGATTGCGGCCGGGGTGGCGCGGGTGGTGGTGGCCATGCAGGACCCCAATCCGCAGGTCGGCGGCAGCGGTCTGCTGCGCCTGATGCAGGCCGGGATCGCGGTGCAGGGTGGGGTGCTGGAGGCCGAGGCGCGGGCGCTCAACGCCGGCTTTATCAAGCGCATGGAGCAGGGCCTGCCGTTTGTCCGGGTCAAGCTGGCCATGAGCCTGGATGGCCGTACCGCCATGGCCAGCGGCGAAAGCCAGTGGATTACCGGGCCGGCGGCGCGGGCCGCGGTGCAGCGTCTGCGTGCTCGCTCCAGCGTGGTGCTGACCGGTGCCGATACCGTGCTGACCGACGCCGCGCGCCTGACCGTGCGCCCCGACGAACTGGGCCTGGACCCCGAGCAGACTGCCCTGGCCGCCAGTCGCGCGCCGTGGCGGGTACTGGTCGATGGCCGTCTGCGGGTACCGCTCGATGCCGCCTTCTTCCAGGCCGGTGCGGCCATGGTGGCGACCTGTGCGGCTGCCGAAGCGCGGGATCGCTATCTGAACGAGGGCCACGAACTCTTGGCCTTGCCCAGCAGCAGTGGGCAAGTTGACCTGCAGCGCTTGCTTGCCGAGTTGGCGCAGCGCGGTGCCAATGAAGTGCTGGTGGAAGCCGGACCGCGCCTGGCCGGGGCTTTTGCCCGCCTGGGGCTGGTGGATGAGTACCAGTTGTTCGTCGCGCCGAAGTTTCTCGGCTCCAGTGCGCGACCGTTGCTGGAGCTGCCACTGGCGCGTATGGCCGATGCGCCGGCGCTGAAAATTGTCGAGATGCGCGCGGTCGGGGATGACTGGCGGATTATCGCGGTGCCACAGCCGGCTGTTTGATGGGCGACCATTAGCGATGACGAGTCATTAGCGATGGCACACCATTCATCCTGTCGTTTGCCGATGCAGGGCGTCGGCAATTTGTGGTAAAACGCGTCTCGGCTGCGCAAGTAGCCGTAACGTTCTCAGGGCGGGGTGTGATTCCCCACCGGCGGTAATGGCTGCAAGGCCTAGCCCGCGAGCGCTTGTCCGGGTGGTGTAAGCCGCTTGGCAAGGTCAGCAGACCCGGTGTGATTCCGGGGCCGACGGTTAAAGTCCGGATAAAGAGAGAGCGGGATTCCCTTCCAGGGTGCGGTTCGTCCGTGCCTGTGAAATCCCTATCGATCCGAAACGCCCTGTTTGTACCCAAACAGGAGTGCGTAGTGATGTCTTATGCTTTTCTTTCCGTTAACGGGCACCCTTGCCCGAGCGGCAAGTCGCGATTAGGGGAGGTCTGATGTTTACCGGAATTATCGAAGCCATTGGCAGTATCCGCGCGTTGACCCCCAAGGGCGGCGATGTGCGGGTCTATGTCAGCACCGGCAAACTCGACCTGGGCGACGTCAAGCTGGGCGACAGCATTGCGGTCAACGGCGTATGCCTGACTGCCGTGGAGCTGCCTGGCGATGGTTTCTGGGCTGACGTCAGCCGTGAAACCCTGGCGCATACCGCCTTTATCAGCTTGAAAGCCGGCAGCCCGGTCAATCTGGAGAAAGCGCTGACGCCTACCAGTCGCCTCGGCGGCCACCTGGTCAGCGGCCATGTCGATGGCGTCGGCGAAGTCATTGCCCGCGCCGATAACGCCCGCGCCGTGCAGTTCACCATTCGCGCGCCGCGCGAGCTGGCCAAATATATCGCCCACAAGGGCTCGATCACCGTCGATGGCACCAGCCTGACCGTCAATGCGGTCAACGGTGCCGAATTCGAGCTGACCATAGTGCCGCACACCCTGGCCGAGACCATCATGGTCGACTACCGCCCTGGCACTCAGGTCAACCTCGAGGTGGATCTGCTGGCGCGTTATCTGGAGCGCCTGCTGCTCGGCGACAAAGCCGCCGAGCCGAGCAAGGCCACCGGTATGACGCAAAGCTTTCTGGCCGAACACGGCTACCTGAAGAATTAAGGAATCGCCCGCATGGCTCTTAACAGCATCGAAGAACTGATCGAAGACATCCGCGCCGGCAAGATGGTCATCCTCATGGATGACGAGGATCGCGAGAACGAAGGCGACCTGATCATCGCCTCCGAGTGCGTCAAGGCCGAGCACATCAACTTTATGGCGCGCTTCGCCCGCGGCCTGATCTGCATGCCGATGACCCGCGAGCGCTGCGAAACCCTCAAGCTGCCGCTGATGGCACCGCGCAACGGTTCCGGCTTTGGCACCAAGTTCACCGTCTCCATCGAGGCTGCCGAAGGGGTGACCACCGGGATCTCCGCCGCCGATCGCGCGCGCACCGTGCAGGCCGCCGCAGCGAAAAGCGCCAAGGCCGACGATATCGTCAGCCCCGGCCATATCTTCCCGCTGATGGCCCAGCCCGGCGGCGTGCTGGCCCGTGCCGGCCATACCGAAGCGGCCTGCGACCTGGCGCGCATGGGCGGTTTCGAGCCGAGCGGGGTGATCTGCGAAATCATGAATGACGACGGCACCATGTCCCGTCGCCCCGAGCTGGAAGAGTTCGCCAAGGAGCACGGCATCAAGATCGGCACCATCGCCGACCTGATCCACTACCGCCTGATCCACGAGCGCACCGTCGAGCGTGTCAGCGAGCAGGTGCTCGACAGCGAGCTGGGCCAGTTCAACCTGGTCACCTACCGCGACTCGGTGGAGAACGACGTGCATATGGCCCTGACCCTGGGCACCATCTGCGCTGAAGAGCCGACCCTGGTGCGGGTGCACAATATGGACCCGCTGCGCGACCTGTTTATGGTCAACCAGCCGGGCCGTTGGAGCCTGCGCGCGGCGATGAAGCAGGTGGCTGCGGACGGCAGCGGCGTGGTGCTGCTGCTGGGCAACCCGCTGACCGGTCCAGACCTGCTGGCCCACCTGGAGCGCCAACTGGGCGGCGAAACCAAAGTCGCCAACCCGACCACCTACAGCACCGTCGGTGCCGGCTCGCAGATCCTCCGTGACCTCGGTGTGCGCAAGATGCGCCTGATGAGTTCGCCGATGAAGTTCAATGCAATATCCGGTTTCGATCTGGAAGTTGTAGAATACCTGCCCTCCAAATAATCCCAAGGGTCGCCGATGGCGGCCCGGCTCTTTAATACAGACGAGATTCGCTATGACCCTGAAGACCATCGAAGGTACTTTTATCGCCCCCAAGGGCCGCTTTGCCCTGGTGGTTGGCCGCTTCAACAGCTTCGTGGTCGAAAGCCTGGTAAGCGGCGCAGTTGACGCTCTGGTTCGCCATGGCGTGAGCGAAAGCGACATCACCATCATCCGCGCGCCGGGTGCCTTCGAAATCCCGCTGGTGGCGCAGAAAGTCGCCCAGCGTGGCGATTTCGACGCCATCATCGCCCTCGGCGCGGTGATCCGCGGCGGCACCCCACATTTTGAATACGTGGCGGGCGAGTGCACCAAGGGCCTGGCCCAGGTGTCCATGGAGTTCGGCGTACCGGTGGCCTTCG
>CAZOEC010000191.1:0-6513 GCA_964578635.1 uncultured Pseudomonas sp. | reverse complement strand
AGCGAATAACCTGGGACGCAGTCCCAGGTGAGAGTCCGGCAGGCACAAAAAAGCCCCGGTATTAGCCGAGGCTTTTGAAATTGGCTCCGCGACCAGGACTCGAACCTGGGACCCAATGATTAACAGTCATTTGCTCTACCGACTGAGCTATCGCGGAATGACGGCGCGTATCCTACTGATTAAGAAAGGGAAGTCAAGCCTGGCTGACTTCCCTTGGCGACGGCTCAGAGCACCTGGGCGATGGCCTGGGTTACGGCCGGCAGATTGCGCTGGTTCAGCGCGGCAACGCAGATGCGCCCGGTGCCGACTGCGTAGATGCCGAATTCGCTTTTCAGGCGTTCCACCTGCTTGGTGGTCAGGCCCGAGTAGGAGAACATGCCGCGCTGCTGGGCGACGAAGCTGAAATCGCGCTTGCTGCTCAGGGCGGCCAGTTGTTCGACCATGCTCAGGCGCATGCCGCGAATGCGTTCGCGCATGCCGGCCAGTTCGTCTTCCCACAGGGCGCGCAACTCGGGGCTGTTGAGCACGCTGGCGACCACAGTGGCACCGTGGGTCGGTGGGTTGGAGTAGTTGGTGCGGATGACACGCTTGACCTGCGAGAGCACGCGGCTAGCCTCTTCCTTGCTGCCCGTGACGATCGACAGCGCGCCGACGCGTTCGCCGTACAGCGAGAAAGACTTGGAGAAGGAGCTGGAAACGAAGAACTGCAGGCCCGATTCGGCAAACAGGCGCACGGCAAAGGCGTCCTGTTCGATGCCGTCACCGAAGCCCTGGTAGGCGATATCCAGGAACGGCACGTGTTCACGCTCGCGCATTACCTCCAGCACGGCTTTCCAGTCGTCCAGCGACAGGTCGACGCCGGTCGGGTTGTGGCAGCAGGCGTGCAGCACGACGATGGAGCGGGCCGGCAGGTTTCTCAGGTCTTCGAGCATGCCGGCGCGGTTTACCCCGTGGCTGGCTGCGTCGTAGTAGCGGTAATGCTGCACCGGGAAACCGGCGGATTCGAACAGCGCGCGGTGGTTTTCCCAGCTTGGGTCGCTGATGGCCACTGCTGCGTTCGGCAGCAGGCGCTTGAGAAAGTCTGCGCCGGTTTTCAGTGCGCCGGTTCCGCCCACGGCCTGGGTGGTGATTACCCGACCAGCGGCGATCAGTTCGGAGTCGGCACCCAGCAACAGTGTCTGCACGGCGCTGTCATAGGCTGCAATGCCTTCGATCGGCAGATAGCCACGCGGTGCATGGGCTTCAATGCGGGCTTTTTCGGCTTCAGCGACGGCGCGCAACAGCGGAATTCGGCCTTCCTCGTTGTAGTAAACGCCCACGCCCAGGTTGACCTTGGTCGCACGGGTATCGGCGTTGAATGCTTCATTGAGGCCCAGGATGGGATCGCGCGGTGCCATTTCGACGGCAGAGAACAGACTCATGGAGGCGGCAGCTCTTGAAGAGGAGAGATGAGGGTCAGGCAACACCCTGCTACGACTGGGGCTAGGGGTTGCGTAAGTGGGCCGGTAGTATACCGAGCCATAACCTGTGCCGCGACAGCAGGCACACGCTTTTCACCGGTTTTGACGTAGGCTTTCTGATCGCGTCACAGCCGCTTGTCGAGGTCCTTCATGTCCGAGTTCCAACTGGTCACCCGTTTTCAGCCCGCCGGCGATCAGCCGGAGGCAATCCGGCAGATGGTCGAGGGGCTCGAGGCGGGCTTGTCGCACCAGACCCTGCTCGGCGTAACCGGCTCCGGCAAGACCTTTTCCATCGCCAATGTGATCGCCCAGATCCAGCGCCCGACCCTGGTGTTGGCACCGAACAAGACCCTGGCCGCGCAGCTGTACGGCGAGTTCAAGAGCTTCTTCCCGAACAATGCGGTGGAGTATTTCGTTTCCTACTACGACTACTACCAGCCGGAAGCCTATGTGCCGTCCTCGGATACCTTTATCGAGAAGGACGCCTCGATCAACGACCATATCGAGCAGATGCGTCTGTCGGCGACCAAGGCGCTGCTGGAACGGCCGGACGCGATCATCGTCACCACCGTGTCGTGCATCTACGGTCTGGGCAGCCCCGAGTCGTACCTGAAGATGGTGCTGCACGTCGATCGCGGCGACAAAATGGATCAGCGCGCCTTGCTGCGCCGCCTGGCCGACCTGCAATACACCCGCAACGACATGGATTTCGCCCGCGCCACCTTCCGTGTGCGCGGCGACGTGATCGATATCTTCCCGGCCGAATCGGATCTGGAAGCCATTCGCATCGAGCTGTTCGATGATGAGGTGGAAAGCATCTCGGCCTTCGATCCGCTGACCGGCGAGGTGATCCGCAAGTTGCCGCGCTTCACCTTCTACCCCAAGAGCCACTACGTCACCCCGCGCGAGGTGCTGCTGGAGGCGGTGGAGAAGATCAAAGTCGAGTTGGTCGAGCGCCTGGAATACCTGCGCAGCACCAACAAGCTGGTGGAAGCCCAGCGCCTGGAGCAGCGCACCCGTTTCGATCTGGAGATGATTATCGAGCTGGGTTACTGCAACGGCATCGAAAACTACTCGCGCTACCTGTCCGGGCGCGGTCCTGGCGAGCCGCCACCGACGCTGTACGACTACCTGCCGGACGATGCGCTGCTGGTGATCGACGAGTCCCACGTCTCCGTGCCGCAGGTTGGCGCGATGTACAAGGGCGACCGTTCGCGCAAGGAAACCCTGGTGGAATACGGCTTTCGCCTGCCTTCGGCGCTGGATAACCGGCCGATGCGCTTCGAGGAGTGGGAGGCGGCCAGCCCGCAAACCATCTTCGTTTCCGCCACGCCGGGCAATTACGAAGCCGAGCATGCCGGTCGGGTGATCGAGCAGCTGGTGCGGCCCACCGGCCTGGTCGATCCGCAGATCGAGGTGCGCCCGGCACTGACCCAGGTCGACGATCTGCTCTCGGAAATCCACAAGCGCGTGGCCATCGAGGAGCGTGTGCTGGTCACCACATTGACCAAGCGCATGGCCGAAGACCTGACTGATTACCTGGCCGATCACGGGGTCAAGGTGCGCTACCTGCACTCGGACATCGACACGGTGGAGCGGGTCGAGATTATCCGCGACCTGCGCATCGGCGCGTTCGACGTACTGGTGGGCATCAACCTGCTGCGCGAAGGCCTGGATATGCCGGAAGTGTCGCTGGTGGCGATTCTCGATGCGGACAAGGAGGGCTTTCTGCGCTCCGAGCGCTCGCTGATCCAGACCATCGGCCGCGCCGCGCGTAACCTCAACGGCCGGGCGATTCTCTATGCCGACCGCATGACCGGCTCGATGGAGCGCGCCATTGGCGAAACCGAGCGCCGCCGTAACAAGCAGATCGCCTTCAACTTAGCCAATGGCATCACCCCAAAAGGGGTGTTCAAGGATGTCCAGGACATTCTCGAAGGGGCCACCGTGCCGGGCTCACGCAGCAAGAAGCGCAAGGGCATGGCCCAGGCCGCCGAGGAAAGCGCGCGTTACGAGAACGAATTGCGCTCGCCCAGCGAGATCAGCAAGCGCATCCGTCAGCTGGAAGAGAAGATGTACCAGCTGGCCCGGGATCTGGAGTTCGAGGCAGCTGCGCAGCTGCGTGATGAGATTCAGAAGTTGCGGGATCGACTGCTGCAGGTTTGATTGAGCGAATGTGGGAGGGGCTTTAGCCGCGAAAACAGTGTCGCTCTGTCGCGGCTAAAGCCCCTCCCACAGGTTTGTGATTAACGTCGGCCGAAGATAATCAGCACCACACCACCTAGGGTGATCCCGCAGGCCAGCATCGCCATCAGGCTGAGTCGTTCACCCAGCAGCAGGTAGCCCAGCAGCAAGGCCACCACTGGGTTGACGAAGGCAAAGGTCGACACCAGGCTCGGCCGCACCTCGCGTAGCAGCCAGAAATACGCCGGATACACGCCGAGGCTGACCGGCAGTACCAGGTAGGCCAGCCACAGCCAGGCATTGCTGCTTATGGCGCGCAGGTCGAGTGCTTGCCAGTCGCCGTGCCACAGGCCGAACAGCGCCAGTAGTAGTGCGCCGATCAGCATCTGCAGGCTCAGCCCCAGCCAGCTGGAACGAAACGGCGGGCGCTGGCGCATCAGCCAGGCCCCGCCAGCCCAGAGCAACGTGGCAAATACCACCAGCAGCCCGGCGAACCACTGCTCGGCGGATGCGCTGTGGTCCAGGGCGTTATTCATCAGCAGCACAATCCCGCCGCAGGCCAGTGCCAGGCCGCACATGACCCACAGCGGCGGGCGCTCGCCGAGCAGCCATTCCAGCGCCACGCTCCATAGCGGCAGGGTGGTGTAGAGCATCGCCAGCATGCCGGTCGGCAGATACTGGTTGGCGTAGATCAGCGCGCCCTGGCCGACCGCGATCAGCGCCAGGCTGCCGATCAGCACGCCGCCCCAGTCGCTGCGCTGCATGCGCAGTTGGCCGCTGAGCACCACCCAGAGCAAGGCGAGTAGGCCGGCAATCGAGAAGCGCAGGCAGCCGATGATAAAGGGCGGTATTTCCTGCAGGAGAAAGTGGTTGGCCAGGTAGGTAGTGCCCCAGCCGATATAGATAGTGGCAAAGGCGACGATCAGCAGCAGGCTGCGGGTGCGTGATGGGGTGGGCATGGCGATCTGATTTGACGAGGGTAGGGCGGGTGTCTGGATAAAGCGGCAAGGCCCGCAGGAGAGGCCGTCAGTCTAAGCAGGCTGACGTTGTTGTCCAGCCTGCCGCGCACTACAGCGTCAGGTAAGCGCCAGCCGTTGCTGAAATAGCCGCGCTGGCTGGAGCCGGCGACGGCCAGCCTGTTAATATCGCGGGCTTGAAAGATTGCCCGTTGCACATTCTCTGAGAGCCGCCATGACCACCGTTCGTACCCGTATCGCGCCGTCGCCCACTGGTGATCCGCACGTAGGCACCGCCTATATCGCCCTGTTCAACCTGTGCTTCGCGCGTCAGCACGGTGGCGAATTTATCCTGCGTATCGAAGATACCGACCAGGTGCGCTCGACCCGCGAGTCGGAACAGCAGATCTACGACGCCCTGCGCTGGCTGGGCATCGAGTGGAGCGAAGGTCCGGACGTCGGCGGCCCCCACGGCCCCTACCGGCAGAGCGAGCGCGGGCATATCTACCAGAAGTACAGCGCCGAGCTGGTGGACAAGGGCCATGCCTTCCACTGCTTCTGCAGCGCCGAACGCCTGGACAAGCTGCGTGCCGAACAGATGGAAGCCAAGCAGACGCCGCGTTACGACGGCCACTGCATGCATCTCTCTGGTGAAGAGGTGCAACAGCGCCTGGCCGCTGGCGAGCCGAACGTCGTGCGTATGAAGGTGCCGACCGAAGGCGTGTGCGTGGTGCCGGATATGTTGCGTGGTGAGGTGGAAATCCCGTGGGATCGCATGGATATGCAGGTGCTGATGAAGACCGATGGCCTGCCGACCTACTTTCTGGCCAACGTGGTCGACGACCACCTGATGGGCATCACCCATGTGCTGCGCGGGGAAGAATGGCTGCCGTCGGCACCCAAGCTGATCCTGCTGTACGAGTACTTCGGCTGGGACAAACCGCAGCTGTGCTACATGCCGCTGCTGCGTAACCCGGACAAGAGCAAGCTGTCCAAGCGCAAGAACCCGACCTCGATCACTTTCTACGAGCGCATGGGCTTCCTGCCGCAGGCGATGCTTAACTACCTGGGACGCATGGGCTGGTCGATGCCGGACGAGCGCGAGAAGTTCAGCCTCGACGAGATGGTCGAACACTTCGACATCAACCGCGTATCCCTCGGTGGGCCGATCTTCGATCTGGAGAAACTGTCCTGGCTCAACGGTCAGTGGATGCGCGAACTGAGCGTTGAAGAATTCGCCGCGGGTGCGCAGAAGTGGGCGTTCAATTCCGACTACCTGATGCAGATCGCACCGCATGTGCAGGGCAGGGTGGAAACCTTTAGCCAGATCGCGCCTTTGGCCAGCTTCTTCTTCGCCGGTGGCGTCAGCCCCGATGCCAAGCTGTTCGAGAGCAAGAAGCTGTCGGCCGATCAGGTGCGCCAGGTGATGCAGCTGATCCTGTGGAAGCTGGAAAGCCTGCGGCAGTGGGAAAAAGACAGGATCACGGCCTGCATCCAGGCCGTGGTCGAGCACCTGGAGCTGAAGTTGCGTGATGCCATGCCGCTGATGTTCGCCGCCGTGACCGGCCAGGCCAGCTCGGTGTCGGTGCTCGATGCCATGGAAATCATCGGCCCGGACCTGACCCGCTTCCGCCTGCGCCAGGCCATCGAGCTGCTCGGTGGCGTGTCGAAGAAGGAAAACAAGGAGTGGGAAAAGCTGTTGGCGGCCATTGGCTAAGCAGCTGAATGCCCCGTCCGGCCGTCGTTTTGGCGCGCCTGGATGGGGTAAGTGGTTGTTCTGTCAGCATAAAGAATGCAGGTATAGGTAAAAATATTGTTGACAGATGTGGGGCGCGCTCTTAACATGCGCCCCGTCCTTGAGATGGGGCTATAGCTCAGCTGGGAGAGCGCTTGCATGGCATGCAAGAGGTCGA
>CAZOEC010000190.1:5317-6599 GCA_964578635.1 uncultured Pseudomonas sp. | reverse complement strand
ACGGCGTGGAAGAAGAAAAGATAGCTGGGATTATTTCTCATATTCACGCTCATAAACATGAACATGTGCATCCGCATACGCATAAAAAACTGTCAAAAAGACGATTGACTTAGATAAACCAGCGGCTTATAATATTATTTTTACTTAGACCACAACACCCGAGTCCTTGTGCCTTTGCCTTATGGGAGATATGGCCATGAAGTTTCGTCTCTTTGTTAGCGCGTTGCTATTCCTGTTGTCAGGGTGTTCATTGGCGCCACACTATGAACAGCAGCCTGCCCCTCCGCTGGCGAAAGAATTCAATATGGAAGGCTTGGAGGTGTCGGCTGCCTCACCTGACGTATTTCGCTTGGGCTGGAGCCAGTTCTTCGGTGATGCCCGTCTGCATGAACTGCTTACCCTCGCCATGGAGAATAACCGTAGTTTGCGTGTGGCAATACAGCGGGTGGAAGAGGCTATGGCCTTGTACGGCATCCGACGCGCGGACCAACTGCCCAATATCAGTGCCGGCGCCCTGGGTGACCGGTCGCGCGTGCCGGCCGATCTGTCCATCACCGGACGTTCTCTTACTGCCTGGCAATATCAGGCCATGTTCAATCTGAGCACATGGGAGCTGGACTTCTGGGGACGCGTGCGCAGTCTCAAAGAGGCGGATCTGGAATTCTTTCTTGCCGCCAAGGAAGCCAGGAGAGCCGTGCAGCTAAGCCTGGTGGCCCAGGTGGCGAATAGTTATCTGCTGGAAAGGGAACTCGATGAGCGTCTGTCCAGCGCCCGGAAAGCCCTGACGACCCGTGAGGAGTCCTGCCGCATCATGAAGCGTTGCTACGAGGTGGGAGCGGCCTCCAAGCTGGATGCCACCCAGTCTGAGCTGCTGCTGAATCAGGCCCTGTCCGAATTGACGGTTCTAGAGCGCATGCGTGAACAGAGCCACAACGCTCTCACGCTCTTGGTGGGCGCCCCCATAATATTGGAATCGCGCCCTCTGTCTCAGATTGAATCCGCCTTTGCGCGCGACATCAAGCCGGGACTGCCTTCCGACCTGCTGCTCAACCGTCCCGATTTGCTCGCCGCTGAACATAAACTCAAAGCCGCCCACGCAAATATCGGCGCGGCACGCGCCGCCTTCTTTCCCCGTATTGCGTTGACCGGCGCCCTAGGCAGCAGGAGCAGTGAGCTTGAGGATCTTTTCGGCGCCGGCAGCATGGCCTGGAGCTTCATGCCCGGCATTTCTCTGCCTATTTTCGATGGTGGCCGCAACCAGGCAAATTTCGACCTGGCTGAG
>CAZOEC010000190.1:0-5307 GCA_964578635.1 uncultured Pseudomonas sp. | reverse complement strand
AATATTGCAGTAGCCAACTATGAACAGACGGTTCAGAGTGCTTTCCGCGAGGTGGCGGATGCCTTGGCCGATCGCCGCTGGATTACCCGTCAGGTGGCAGTGCAACAGGACACTGTTACAACCCTTACCGAACGCACACGACTTGCTCATTTGCGTTACCAGAGCGGCGCAGCTTCCTATCTGGAGGTGCTGGATGCCGAACGCGACCGATTCGCTGCCGAACAGTCCTTGGTGCAGGTGAGACGGGCATTGCTTGCCAGTGCAGTCAACCTGTATTCGGCCTTGGGCGGGGGAGCCGGCTTTTTTCAGGAATGAAACACGGCTGACCATGTAAGTCATGGAGAATAGATAATGAAAGCAAAAGTCAAACAGTGGTTAATCAGATCATTATGGGCGCTGGTATTGGGCTCGGTGGTCACCTTCGCATGGTTGCAGTATTACTGCAACCATGAGGATAAAGCCTTGGTCAGTGGAAATGGGCGTATTGAGGCTGTTGAAATCGATATCGCTGCCAAGTCTGCTGGACGTGTGAAGCAAATATTGGTTCGGGAAGGTGATTTCGTTACCGCTGGTCAGGTGGTGGCGCAGATCGACAGCGATGTTCTGGAGGCGCAACTTCGCCAAGCCAAGGCTCAGTTGCGCCAGGCTAAAAGCGCGGTGACCATATCGCTCAGCCAACTGGTTCTCCGGGAGGCGGAAAAGACAGCGGTTCAAGCGGTGCTGGCGCAGCGCGAGGCAGAGTACGATATTGCCAGGAAGCGCCTGACTCGCTCCTCTCTTCTGGCAAAGGAAGGCGCAAACTCGCAACAGGAAGCGGATGACGACAGTGCCCGGGTCAAAGGCGCGTTAGCTGCGATCAGTGCCGTGCGTGCCCAAATCGCGGCGGCTGACGCAGCTATCGCAACAGCACGTGTCCAGATTGACGGTGCGAGATCAGCGATGGAGGCCGCCGAAGCCAGCGTCGAACGCCTCCGTGCCGAAATCTCCGACAACACGCTTCGCACACCGAGGGCCGGCCGCATTCAGTACCGCGTAGCCCAACCCGGCGAGGTGGTTGGTGCGGGCGGCCGTGTGTTGAACATGGTTGATCTGGGCGATGTATACATGACCTTTTTTCTGCCCACGGCGCAGGCCGGTCGGATGGCGCTGGGCACCGAGGTGCGCCTGGTGCTGGACGCTGCTCCCCAGTACGTGATCCCTGCCCATATCTCGTTCGTCGCTGATGTCGCCCAGTTCACGCCTAAGACTGTGGAAACGGCCGAAGAACGCCAAAAGCTGATGTTCCGGATCAAGGCGCAGATTGAGCCGGAGCTATTGCGCCAGCATCTGCGACAAGTCAAGACAGGGCTTCCGGGTATGGCCTATGTACGGCTTGACCCTGCAATACCATGGCCTGCACACCTGCAGCAGAAGGTGCCGCAATGACCGGCATGGGGCTGGATCCGAACACAGGCGGCGCCGAACCGGTTGTGCGGCTGGAGGGGGTCGGCCTGAAGTACGGCAGAGTGCAGGCGCTGGACGCTATCAGTCTTGACCTGCCTGCTGGCCGCATGATTGGTATCATCGGGCCGGACGGCGTCGGCAAGTCCAGTTTGCTGGCGCTGATCGCGGGCGCCCGCATCATCCAGACCGGACAGATCGAGGTGCTTGGCGGCGATATGGTCGACTCGCGCCACCGCCGGGCAGTGTGCCCGCGTATCGCCTACATGCCCCAGGGTCTGGGCAGGAATCTCTATCCGACGCTTTCGGTGTTCGAGAACATCGATTTTTTTGCCCGCCTGTTCGGACATAGCGGCATTGAGCGGACGCAGCGCATCAAGGAGCTGACCCAGGCCACGGGGCTTTCCTCCTTCGTGGACTGGCCCGCTGGCAAGCTCTCCGGCGGCATGAAGCAGAAGCTCGGTTTGTGCTGCGCGCTGATACACGACCCTGATCTGCTGATACTCGATGAACCAACCACCGGCGTCGACCCACTGTCGCGCCGGCAATTCTGGGAACTGATCGAACGCATCCGCTCCGGCCGCCCCGGCATGAGCGTACTGGTAGCGACTGCTTACATGGAGGAGGCGGAATGCTTTGACTGGTTAGTGGCGATGGACGCCGGTCACGTGCTCGCCACCAGCCGTCCCGAGGCGTTGTTGCAGCGCACTGGCGCCGACTCGCTGGAGGCCGCCTTCATTGCCCTGCTGCCGGAGGAGCAACGGCGCGACTACCGGCCGGTAGAGATTCCACCGCAACCAGCCGAGTCCTACGGCGAGGTCGCCATCGAGGCCCAGGATCTGACCATGCGGTTCGGTGACTTCACGGCTGTCAATCGGGCGAGTTTTTGCATCACCCGAGGTGAGATTTTCGGCTTTCTGGGTTCAAACGGCTGCGGCAAAACCACCACCATGAAGATGTTGACCGGCCTGCTGCCGCCGAGCGAGGGCAGGGCATGGCTGTTCGGCCAAGAGGTGGATCCGCACGATCTGGCGACCCGGCGCCGCGTCGGCTACATGTCACAGTCATTCTCCCTTTACAACGAGCTGACGGTGCGGCAAAACCTGACACTGCACGCGCGCCTGTTTCACGTCCCGGCTGAAGAAATCCCTGATCGGGTCGAGGAGATGGTTGTGCGCTTCGATCTCGCAGGGGTAGTCGGTGCGCTGCCCGGGACGATACCGCTAGGCCACCGCCAGCGCCTGTCGCTGGCGGTGGCGATGATTCACAAGCCAGAGATGCTGATCCTTGACGAGCCCACCTCGGGCGTTGACCCGATGGCGCGCGACGCCTTCTGGCGTATACTGGTCGAGCTGTCGCGCTGCGACGGTGTGACAATTTTCATCTCGACCCATTTCATGAACGAGGCCGAGCGCTGCGACCGTATCTCGTTGATGCATTCCGGCCGGGTACTGGCCACCGATATGCCCGACGTACTGACCAAGCGGCGCGGTGCGGATACGCTTGAAGATGCCTTTATCGGCTATATAGAAGAAGCAATTCCCGAGGTTCAGACAAGTGCAGAAACATCGACATCCGAACAATCAGGTTCGCCCGAACCGGCCCCGGCCATGGTTGCCGATACCGGGCTGCGGTATCTTTTTGAGCCCCGCCGCATGATCAGCTACGCGCGCCGCGAAGCACTGGAGCTGTATCGGGATCCGATCCGCCTGACGCTGGCGCTGCTCGGCAGCGTCATCCTGATGTTCGTCATGGGTTACGGCATCAGTCTGGACATTGAAGATCTCACCTTTGCCGTGCTGGACCGCGACCAGACCACCACCAGCCGTGATTACACGCTCAATATCGCCGGTTCCCGCTACTTCATCGAGCAGCCCCCGATCACCGACTATGACGACCTCGACCGGCGCATGCGTGCAGGCAAGCTGAGCCTTGCCATCGAGATCCCCCCGGGCTTCGCCAGTAATATTGCCCGTGGCCGTCCTGTGGCAATTGGCGCATGGCTTGACGGCGCCATGCCGACACGCGCCGAGAGTGCCCGCGGTTACGTCCAGGGGATGCATTCGCACTGGCTGATGACCAAGGCGCGGGAGACCGGCTATGGTGAGGCTATGGTGGGACCGGTCAATATCGAGACCCGCTTCAGGTATAACCCTGACGTCAAGAGCCTGGTGGCCATGGTGCCTGCGGTGATCCCGCTGTTGCTGATGCTGATTCCAGCGATGCTTGCGGCGCTTAGCGTGGTGCGCGAAAAGGAGCTGGGCTCAATCACCAACTTCTACGTCACGCCCACGACCAGGCTGGAATTCCTGCTCGGCAAGCAGCTTCCCTACGTGGCGCTGTCCATGTTGAGCTTCCTATTGCTAACGCTGCTGGCGGTAACCGTGTTTGGTGTCCCGTTAAAGGGCAGCTTTTTCACGCTGGCGGCCGGCGCTCTGCTTTATGTCGGAGCCGCCACGGCGATCGGCCTGCTGATCTCGACCTTCATGCGCAGCCAGATCGCTGCCCTGTTCGGAACCGCTATACTCACCATTCTGCCGGCGATCAACTTTTCAGGGATGATCGATCCGGTCACCTCGCTGGAAGGCGCCGGCAGGATCATCGGCAAAATTTATCCGACCACCCATTTTTTGATCATTACGCGCGGCACCTTCTCAAAGGCCCTGACGTTTTTCGACTTGCACGCCTCCTTTATCCCACTGCTGCTTGCCGTGCCGATCCTGGTCGGTCTGTCGGCGGCACTGTTGAAGAAGCAGGAGGCCTGACCCATGCGTTCATCCAACATCCTGCATCTCGGCATCAAGGAGCTTCGCAGTCTGTGGCACGACCCGATCATGCTGGTACTGATCGTCTACGCCTTCACGTTTTCCATCTACGCGGCGGCGACTGCGATGCCCGAAACCCTTAATAAAGCTCCGATCGCCATTGTCGACGAAGATTGCTCACCGCTGTCCGGGAGGATCGCCAGCGCCTTCTATCCGCCCCACTTCGTGACGCCCAAATTCATTGACCAGACGGAGATGGACGTTCGCATGGACGCCAGCCTGGATACCTTCGCTCTGAATATCCCGCCGGGGTTTCAGCGCGACGTCCTGGCTGGCCTCCGGCCGACGATCCAGCTTAACGTCGATGCCACGCGCATGAGCCAGGCCTTCACCGGCAGCGGCTATATTCAGGCCATTGTCGGCGACGAGGTGCTGGAATTCGTCCAGCGTTACCGCAACGACCCGCAACTGCCAGTCGATTTGACGCTGCGCTCGCGCTTCAACCCGGAACTTAACAAGACCTGGTTTGGCTCCATCATGCAGGTCATCAATAATGTAACCATGCTTTCCATCGTGTTGACCGGAGCGGCGCTTATTCGCGAACGTGAGCATGGCACGGTCGAACATCTTCTGGTGATGCCGGTTACGCCCTTCGAGATCATGATGAGCAAGGTGTGGGCGATGGGCCTGGTGGTGCTGGCAGCATCGGCCTTCGCTATCCTTTTCGTTGTGCAGGGGTTGCTTTCCGTGCCGATCGAAGGTTCGATCGTTCTGTTCCTGGCTGGCACAGCGCTGCATCTGTTCGCGACCACCTCAATGGGCATCTTCCTCGGCACCGTCGCACGTTCGATGCCGCAGTTCGGTTTGCTGCTGATGCTGTTACTGCTGCCTCTGCAGATGCTTTCGGGGGGGACAACGCCGCGTGAAAGCATGCCGGAGATCGTCCAGTATCTGATGCTGGCCGCGCCCAATACTCATTTCGTGATGCTGGCCCAGGGGATCCTATATCGCGGCGCAGGTCTTGCCGTTGTATGGCCACAGTTCATCGCCATCGCCGTGATCGGAACGGTGCTGTTCAGCCTTGCCCTATCGCGGTTTCGCC
>CAZOEC010000189.1:0-6678 GCA_964578635.1 uncultured Pseudomonas sp. | reverse complement strand
AGCGACCTGCTGCCGGTGTATTCCTTCAACGATCTGGGGGTATTTCTGGCCAAGGCACCGCAGCGCGTCAGCCAGCCGCCGCAGTTTCTCTCGCGCTGGAACGAGCTGACCGAGCGGGCCGTGGCCGATGGCTCTGCCGCGCCTGTACCACGCGGCTAAATCCTTCCTGAAGCAGAACGTAGCCCGGATGAAATCCGGGGGGACTACTGTGCGGCTGACACCGCGCCCGGATGTATCCGGGCTACAAAAGCACCAGCGAGCCATGACTAACGCGGCTGAATATGGGCGATCAGCAGCTGCACCGTTTCCTGGCCACGGTACTCGTTGACGTCGAGTTTGTAGGCCAGGTCGACCCAACGCACCGTCGGGTTCGGCCACACCTCGCGGTCCACGCCAAAGGCGATGCCATCGAGCTGCACGCTGCCGCATTCGCTCTTGAGCACCACCTTGAGATGGCGCTCGCCGACGATGCGCTGCTGCACCAGCTGAAACACGCCATGGAACAGCGGCTCGGGAAAGTGCTGGCCCCAAGGCCCGGCGTTGCGCAGCTCCTTGGCCAGGGGCAGATGGAACTCCTCCACGGCCAGGCTACCGTCCGAGAGCAATCGCCCGGTCAGGTCGTCCGCACACAGCTGGCGACGCACCTCGGCATCGAAAGCGGCGGCAAAGGCGGCGAAATTCGCTTCAGGCAGCGACAAACCCGCCGCCATGGCATGGCCGCCGAACTTGCTGATCAGCTGCGGATGCTTGGCGGCCACCGCATCCAGGGCATCGCGGATATGAAAACCCGGCACCGAACGCGCCGAGCCTTTCAGCACGCCATCACCGGCATCGGCAAAGGCGATGGTCGGGCGGTGATAACGCTCTTTCATCCGCGAGGCGAGGATGCCGATCACCCCCTGGTGCCAGTCGGCCTCGAACAGGCACAGACCAAAGGGCATATCTTCCAGCGGCAGGTCCTTGAGCTGGGCCAGGGCCTCGCGCTGCATGCCCTGTTCGATGGCCTTGCGGTCCTGATTGAGCTGATCCAGCTGCACAGCCATATCCCGGGCTAGGGCTTCGTCTTCACAGAGCAGGCACTCGATGCCCAGCGCCATATCATCCAGCCGCCCTGCCGCATTCAGCCGTGGGCCGAGGATAAAGCCCAGGTCGGTGGAGGTGATGCGCCGATGGTCGCGCCCGGCCACTTCAAGAATCGCACGCAGCCCCGCCCGCGCCCGCCCGGCACGAATCCGCGCCAGGCCCTGATGGACCAGGATGCGGTTATTGGCATCCAGCGGCACCACGTCGGCGACGCTGCCCAGGGCCACCAGGTCGAGCAGCTCGGCCAGATTCGGCTCCGGGCGTTGCGCCGTAAACCAGCCCGTCTCACGCAGCCGAGCACGCAGGGCAAGCAGCACATAGAACATCACCCCGACCCCGGCCAGGGCCTTGCTGGGGAAGTCACAGCCCGGCTGATTGGGGTTGACGATGGCGTCCGCCGCCGGCAACTCGGCCCCAGGCAAGTGGTGATCGGTGACCAGCACGGTCAAGCCGGCAGCCTTGGCTGCGGCGACACCCTCGACGCTGGAGATGCCGTTGTCCACGGTAATCAGCAGCTGCGGCTGACGCTCAAGGGCCACCGCAACGATTTCAGGAGTCAGACCGTAGCCGTACTCGAAGCGATTGGGCACCAGGTAATCGACATGGGCCGCGCCCAGCATGCGCAGCCCGAGCACTCCCACCGTGCTGGCGGTGGCCCCGTCGGCATCGAAGTCGCCGACGATCAGCATGCGCTGGCCCTGCTCCAGCCCCTGCACCAGCAGCTCGACCGCGCTGTCCATGCCCTTCAGCTGCTGGTACGGGATCAGCCGCGCCAGCCCCTTGTCCAGCTCGGCCGCCGATTGCACGCCACGGGCGGCATAGAGACGGGTCAACAACGGAGGAAGAGCGCCCAGATCAGGCAGGGTGGCGGGTAACGGACGGGCTTCAATGCGCATGGGGCGGGTATCTCAATGTGCAGGTAGACGAACCGTAGGATGGGTCGAGCTGCGTAGGTTGAGCCTGCGATACCCATCGTATTGTCGGTATTGATGGGTATCGCTGCGCTCAACCCATCCTACAAATCCAAGCCTCAGCGCTCGCCAATCAGCCACTCGATAGGCAACTCATGCTGGCCGCGCTCATCGGTGACGAACAGTTCGCCGTCGCTGATCATCACGCTCCAGTTCAGCGAGCGCGGCATATCCAGCGCCAGCTTGGCCAGGGCCTCCTGATCCAGGGCGACGACGTTGATATTTTTCAGACTGCGTACCGGGTCCAGCTCCTTGGTCTGCCATACGCGCAGGTTGCCGTAGGCCACCAGGCTGAACTTCTCGGTACGCCGCGAGCACCAGGTCATGCGCTCACTGTCCGGCTGGCCGACTTCGATCCAGTGCAGCACGCGACCGTCCAGGCTCTTTTCCCACAGCGCCGGCTCATCCACATCCGACAGGCCACGGCCGAAGGCCAGCTGCTCGTGATAGAACAGCGCATAGCCGACCAGCCGCGCAGCCAGCCGTTCTTCGGTTTCCGAGGGGTGCTTGGCCACGGTGAAACGCAGGTTTTCATAGACGCTGCGGTCCATGTCGGTGAGGTTCAGCTCGATTTTATAGGTCGTGGAAGGCAGGGCCATGGTGGGGCTTCTTGGCTGATCGAATAAGCCGGCAAGTCTACCGCAAAGGCCGCCTCGCCACGAACCCGAGTGCTCGACGGGGCGCAGCCAAGCCCGGTCAACCGCCCTGCTGTTGCCGCTGCCGCAGCGCATAGCGCCAGGCCGCGTAGAGCCCGCCGCACAGCACGCCAGCCAGATGGTATTCGAAGGAAATACCCTGCTGCGGCAACAGACCGAACACCCAGCCGCCGTGCAACAGCAACAGCAGCACCGCCAGCAGCAGATCCAGCCAGCTGCGGCGAAACCAGGCCCGCGCCAGCAACAACGACCAGAGCCCGAACAACCAGCCGCTGGCCCCGACATGAATGCCCTCGCGGCCGAACGCCCAGACCAGCAGACCACTGCCGAGCACTATCGCCACACTGGCCTTGATAAAGTCGCGCCGCGATTCGAGCAGCGCCAGCAGCCCCAGTACCAGCAACCCGCTGAGATTGCTCAGCAGGTGCGCCCAGCTGCCGTGCAGCCAGGGCGCGAAGACAATGCCCGGCAAGGACTCGAGCCGCCGCGGTATTACTCCCCAGATATTCAGGCTGTAACCGCTCAGGCTGTTGCCCACCTGCACCAGCAGCATCAGCACGGCAATGCCCAGCAGCAACTGCAGGCGTACCAGCAGCCAGGTTTTCATGGTCGCTTAGCGGCCATAGAATCCGGCCGCGACTGGCTGGACAGGTGCCGATACAGGCAGGGTTCGAGAGTCATCATCGTGTTTAGCGCATCCATCAGGGCAGTAAGCCGTTATGCCGGATATCGGCCGGGCTTTCCAGAGGGCAGATTGCAGCGGCTCGACCACTGCGGCCGGTGCCTTGCGACAACCGCCTGGAGCAATAGCCCAACCGCGCGCAATGCAATAGGCTTAGCCGCGCACCCCAGCCCAGGAGACAGTATGTCCTTGCCCAGCAAACCCCTTGCCGGCCTGAAAGTGATCGAGCTCGGCAGCCTGATTGCCGGCCCCTTTGCCGCACGCATCTGCGCCGAGTTCGGTGCCGAGGTGATCAAGGTCGAATCCCCCGATGGCGGCGACCCGCTGCGCAAGTGGCGCAAGCTGTATGAGGGCACCTCGCTGTGGTGGTTTGTGCAGGCGCGCAACAAGCAGTCGATCACCCTTAACCTCAAGCACCCGCAAGGGCTGGAGGTGCTGAAAAAGCTGCTCAGCGAAGCCGACATCCTGATCGAGAACTTTCGCCCCGGTGTATTGGAAAAGCTCGGCCTGGGCTGGGAGGTGTTGCATGCACTGAACCCCAAGCTGGTGATGGTGCGCCTGTCCGGCTTCGGCCAGACGGGACCGATGAAGGATCAACCGGGCTTCGGCGCGGTGGGCGAGTCCATGGGCGGGCTGCGCTATATCACCGGTTTCGAGGACCGCCCGCCGGTACGCACCGGCATCAGCATCGGCGACTCGATTGCCGCGCTGTGGGGCGTGATCGGTGCACTGATGGCGCTACGGCAGCGCGAGGTCAGGGGTGGCAGCGGCCAGGTGGTCGATGTGGCGCTGTACGAAGCGATCTTCGCCATGATGGAGTCCATGGTGCCGGAGTTCGATGTATTCGGTTTTATCCGCGAACGCAGCGGCAATATCATGCCCGGCATCACGCCCTCCTCGATCCACACCAGCAGCGATGGCAAACATATCCAGATCGGTGCCAACGGCGATGCGATCTTCAAACGCTTTATGCAGGCCATCGACCGCCATGACCTGGCCGACGACGTGACGCTGGCCAGCAACGACGGCCGCGATGCACGCCGCGATGAGCTCTACGGGGTGATCGACCGCTGGGTCGGCTCGCTGCCGCTGGAGCAGGTGCTGGCCACGCTTAACCAGGCCGAAGTACCGGCCAGCCGTATCTTCAGCGCCGAGGACATGTTCCACGACCCGCAGTTTCTCGCCCGCGAGATGCTCCTGTCGGCCAGGCTGCCGGATGGCAAGGCTTTCAAGATGCCCGGCATCGTGCCCAAACTGAGCGATACACCGGGTGAGGTGAACTGGGTCGGCCCGCAACTGGGCGAGCACAATGAGCAGGTGCTTGGTGGCCTGGGTTATAGCCCTGAACAGATCGCCCACTTGCGCAGCGACGGTGCCATCTGATCAGCCATTCCCGCGGGCGCGCTCACTAGAGGCGAACACCGTACCTGCCGTAGATGCCCTCAATGACCCCGCGCTGCTTGAGCGTCAGAATTGCCGCATCCAGCTTATCCAGCCAGGCCTTGTGGCGCGGATGCACGCGCATGCTGACATCGAAAGAGCTCATTACATCGCCGATCTCGAGACGGTGGTACTCCGGGGTCCTGGTCAGGCTGTATTGCGCAATCGCCTTATTGACCACGATTTGATCGAAGCGCGACTTCGCCAGCATTTCCAGCAGCTGCGCTTCGTTCAACGCGTTGCGCCGGTCGAGCTGCCCCGCCTCGATCATCGCCCGCAAGTCAGGGTAGGAATAGCCGCGCACCAGCCCCACCGATTTGCCGCGTAAATCCTCGGGCCGCACCACCGGGAACGCCTTGCCCGGCGCAAACACCATGACATCGACAACCTTGCCAAAGGGCACCGAGAACATCCCCGGAGTCGGCTGATGGTGCACCCAGCCCGGATACACGCCCGGCTCGATATCGAGCTGCCCGCCGTTGAACAGCAAGCCTATTCGCGGATAGGGGTAGTACTGCACGCTGAAGGTGTCGCCCGTGAGCTTGCCCAGCTCATCGAGTATGTCCTGATAAATCCCCGTTTGACCCTGCTCGATCATCATCGGCGGGTAGTTATAAAAGCCGACCTCAAAGGTAGCGGCATGGGTGCCGGCTGAAGAACAGACACTCCACAACAGAAAAACTGCCTTGCTCAACCACTTCACAGCATCACCCTACTACCCTGCGCACTACAAGCCGCCGCTAGAACGCACCCAACAACCAGGCGACTGCAGCGCCCAACGCAAATAAGCCCAACAACCAGAAGATACCCCCATGCCCGCCAGGCTGCACCACCGATACGTCGCCCGGCTGTCGCCCGGGCGCGTAGTCGTCCACCGCTTCCTTGGCCTCTTTCAAGCCTATGCCCTTGAGTTCGCGCAACAGCTTGATCGCCTCGATCTTCTGCCCACGCCCCAGCGCCGCCACCACCTGCGGTGGCAGATCCTCGTTGAACTCGCTCATCGCCCGCTCCGCTCCAGCAAACCATCCAGAGCATAGCCGCAAAAAAAGCCGGCCCCTTGCGGGTACCGGCTTTGTCGACCAGCGCCAGCCTTACAGCGGCTTGCCGCGGTTGCCGTGCTGAGCCACGAACTGCTGTACGGTTTTCAGATCGTTGGCCAATACCGTGCAACGCTCCTCACGCTCGAACAAATCCGCCAGGTGCGCCGGCAATGCCGGAGCCTGGCCGACGCCGGCCTGTTCCACCGCTTCGGGGAACTTGACCGGGTGCGCGGTACCCAGAATCACCATAGGCGTGGCCAGGCTGCGTCGGCACTCGCGGGCGGCATGGACGCCGATGGCAGTGTGCGGATCGAGCAGCTCGCCGCACTCGGCATACACCTGGGCGATGGTCTCGCAGGTCTGCGCATCGTCCACGGCCAGGGAGTCGAACAACTTGCGCGCCTCGGTCCAGCGATCTTCCTCGACGCTAAAGCCGCCGCCCTGCTTGAAGGTGGCCATCAGCTCGGCAATCGCTGCGCCATTGCGCCCGTGCAGATCAAACAGCAGGCGCTCGAAGTTCGACGACACCATGATGTCCATGGACGGCGACAGCGTCGGGTGCAGGGTGTCCTTCACATACTGATTGCCGCTCATAAAGCGATGGAGGATGTCGTTGCGGTTGGTCGCGACGATCAGCTGGCTGATCGGCAGGCCCATATTGCGCGCCAGGTAGCCGGCGAAGATGTCGCCGAAGTTGCCGGTCGGCACCGAGAACGCGATGGAGCGCGCAGGACCGCCAAGCTGCAGGGCTGCGTGGAAGTAGTAGACGATCTGGGCCATGATCCGCGCCCAGTTGATCGAGTTCA
>CAZOEC010000188.1:0-6792 GCA_964578635.1 uncultured Pseudomonas sp. | reverse complement strand
TGAAGATCTGCTCCGGCGGCATCCTCGGCATGGGCGAGTCGCTGGACGACCGCGCAGGACTCTTGATTCAGCTGGCCAACCTGCCGGAGCATCCGGAAAGCGTGCCGATCAACATGCTGGTGAAAGTCCAGGGCACGCCGCTGGCCGATGAGCAGGACGTCGATCCGTTCGACTTTATCCGCATGCTCGCCGTGGCGCGGATCATGATGCCGCAGTCCCACGTGCGCCTGTCCGCGGGCCGCGAAGCGATGAACGAGCAGATGCAGGCCCTGGCGTTCTTAGCCGGTGCCAACTCGATCTTCTACGGCGAGAAACTGCTGACCACCGCCAACCCGCAAGCCGGCAAGGACATGCAATTGTTCGCCCGCCTCGGCATCAAGCCGGAAGAGCGCCAGGAGCATGCCGACGAAGTGCACCAGGCCGCCATCGAGCAGGCCCTGGTCGAACAGCGCGATTCCAAGCTGTTCTATAACGCTGCGGTCTAACTCCTTCGAACCGGTAGGAGCCAGCTTGCTGGCGATCTCGTTTGCCGCTGATCGCGAGCAAGCTCGCTCCTACAAAAGCCAACCGGGCTGCCATGAGCTTCGATCTTGCCACTCGCCTTGCCGAGCGCCGCGCCGCCAACCTCTATCGCCAACGCCCCCTGCTTGAATCACCGCAGGGCCCTCTGGTTACGGTCGATGGTCGTGAGCTGCTGGCCTTCTGTTCCAACGACTACCTTGGCCTGGCCAATCACCCGCAGGTGATCGAGGCCTGGCGCGCCGGTGCGCCGAAATGGGGCGTGGGTGGCGGCGCATCGCATCTGGTGATCGGCCACAGCACCCCGCATCACCAGTTGGAAGAAGCCCTGGCCGAATTCACCGGGCGACCGCGGGCGCTGCTGTTTTCCACCGGCTATATGGCCAACCTGGGTGCGGTCACCGCGCTGGTTGGTCGTGATGACACCGTGCTGGAGGACCGGCTTAACCACGCCTCCCTGCTGGACGCCGGCCTGCTCAGCGGCGCGCGCTTTTCCCGCTATCTGCATAACGATGCGGTCAGCCTGGCCAATCGCCTACGCAAGGCCAGCGGCAATACCCTGGTGGTCACCGATGGGGTATTTAGCATGGACGGCGATCTGGCCGACCTGCCGGCGCTGTGCGCCGAAGCGCGCAAGACCGGTGCCTGGGTGATGGTCGACGATGCCCATGGCTTCGGCCCGCTGGGTGCTACTGGCGGCGGCATAGTCGAGCACTTCGGTCTGGGCATCGACGATGTGCAGCTGCTGGTCGGCACCCTGGGCAAGGCCTTCGGCACCGCCGGGGCCTTTGTCGCTGGCAGCGAGGAGTTGATCGAGACCCTGGTGCAGTTCGCCCGCCCCTATATCTACACCACCAGCCAACCGCCAGCCCTGGCCTGCGCCACCCTGAAGAGCCTGGAACTGCTGCGCAGCGAGCACTGGCGACGTGAGCACCTGAACGCTCTGATCAAGCGTTTTCGCGAAGGTGCCCAGACCATCGGTCTGGAGCTGATGGACAGCGCCACGCCGATTCAACCGATTCTGATTGGCGACAGCGGCCGTGCGATGCAGCTGTCGCAAATGCTGCGCGAGCGTGGTCTGCTGGTCACCGCTATTCGCCCGCCGACTGTGCCGGCTGGCAGCGCCCGCCTGCGCGTGACCCTGTCGGCGTCCCATAGCCTGGAACAGTTGGAGCTGCTGCTGGAAGCTTTGGCCGAGTGCTGGCCATTGTTGACGGCTGAGGGCGCAGGCCATGCGTGATCGGCTGATTCTGCTACCCGGCTGGGGCCTCGGCACCGCGCCGTTGCAACCACTGGCCGATGCCTTGCGCGGCCTCGATCCACGCTTGCATGTCGAGATCGAACCGCTGCCTTTATTGAACTCCAGTGATCCGGCCGATTGGCTGGATGAGCTGGACGCCAATCTGCCACAGGACGCCTGGCTCGGTGGCTGGTCCCTCGGCGGCATGCTCGCCGCCGAACTGGCTGCGCGGCGTGGCGAACGTTGCAGCGGCCTGCTAACCCTGGCCAGCAACCTGCGCTTTGTCGCCGAGCCAAGCTGGCCTGCGGCCATGTCGGCCGAGACGTTTAATGCTTTCCGTCAGGGCTGCGCCGCTGATGCATCCGCTACCCTGAAGCGTTTTGCCCTGCTTTGCGCTCAAGGCGCTGTGGATGCACGCGGCCTGTCGCGGCAGTTGCTCGGTGCGGCTCCGTTGCCGCAGTCCGCGACTCTGTTGGCCGGGCTGGATCTGCTCGCCAACCTGGATACGCGGGCGGCGCTGCAAGCCTTTGTCGGTCCGCAACTGCATTTGTTCGCTGGCCAGGATGCCCTGGTTCCGGCGAGTGCCGCGCAGGCCTTGCTGGCGTTATTGCCGGATGTCGAGATCGGCCTGATCGACGCGACTAGCCACGCCTTTGCGCTGGAGCGCCCGCATGAAATTGCGGCAGCGATTCAGGCTTTTCTGCATGAGGCCGGTGATGACTGATCTGGCCCAGGATCCTCTTGGCGGTCTGCCGGATAAGCGCCAGGTCGCCGCTTCTTTCTCCCGCGCTGCGGAAAGCTACGACAGCGTCGCCGCCTTGCAGCGCGATGTTGGCCAGCAGTTGCTGGTCCAGTTGCCCGCTGCCATTACTCCTGAGCGTTGGCTGGATCTGGGCTGCGGCACCGGCTATTTCAGCCGCGCTCTGGGCGAACGTTTTCCGGCCAGCCAGGGCGTGGCCCTGGATATCGCCGAAGGCATGTTGCGCCACGCCCGGCCACTGGGCGGAGCGCAGCAGTTTATTGCCGGCGATGCCGAGCGCCTGCCGCTGCGCGATGCATCCTGCGAGCTGCTGTTTTCCAGTCTGGCCTTGCAGTGGTGCGCGGACTTTGCCGCTGTGCTGAGCGAAGCCGAGCGCTTGCTCAAGCCAGGTGGCGTGCTGGCCTTTAGCAGCCTGTGCGTCGGCACCCTGCAGGAGCTGCGTGACAGCTGGCAGGCGGTGGATGGCTTTGTCCACGTCAATCGCTTTCGCCACTTCGAGGATTACCAGCGCCTGTGCGACGGCAGCGGCCTGACGCGGCTGAGTCTGCAGACCGCCCCGGAAACCCTGTACTACCCGGACGTACGCAGCCTGACCCATGAGCTGAAAGCCCTGGGGGCCCACAACCTCAACCCCGGCCGGCCGGGTGGCCTGACCGGGCGGGCGCGGATGCTGGCGCTGCTCAATGCCTATGAGCGGTTCCGCCAGCCCCGAGGTCTGCCGGCGACCTATCAGGTGGTTTACGGCGTCTTGCGTAAGGATTGAGATAAGCGCGGCTGTCCTGAGTTACCCCAGAACGTCGCCAATACCCCTCGTCAGAGATCGTTATGAGCCAAGCATTTTTCGTCACCGGCACCGATACAGAAATCGGCAAAACCACCATCGCCGCCGGCCTACTGCATGCCGCGCGGCTGGCCGGGCTGTCCACGGCTGCGGCCAAACCGGTGGCTTCCGGCTGTGTGCGTACGGCGGACGGCCTGCGCAATGACGACGCCCTGGCGCTGCTCGGCGAATGCACCCTGGCGCTGCGTTATGAAGAGGTCAATCCGTTGGCATTCGAGCCAGCCATCGCTCCGCACCTGGCCGCCCGCGAAGCCGGTGTATTGCTGGATGTTGCAGCGCTGCAAGGGCCGGTGCAGGCAATTCTGGATAAGCAGGCGGACCTCACCCTGGTCGAAGGTGCGGGCGGCTGGCGGGTACCCCTGGCCGGGCAGGCGACACTCTCGGACCTGGCGATAGCGCTGCAGTTGCCAGTGATTCTGGTGGTTGGGGTGCGTCTGGGCTGCATCAATCAGGCTGTGCTCACGGCTGAAGCCATTATCCGTGATGGTCTGCCCCTGGCCGGCTGGGTGGCCAATCTGGTCGACCCGCACACCTCGCGGCTACACGACAACCTGGCGACCCTGGCCGAGCGCCTGCCGGCACCCTGTCTGGGCTATGTGCCGCGCCTGGAGCAGGCCACGCCGGCCGCGGTTTGCGACTATCTGAACCTGGGCATTCTGGACCTCGCGCTATAAGCGGGCTTACTGCCATAGCCTTTTGCTTGTACGTTTTTCCAGCCGCATCTGCTTCAATGCAGAACGTCAGTGTGTTGTGACAGCAGGAGTCTGGGCATGGAAATTTCGGGGAACGCCTTCAATTCGGGCATCAGTACCATTCAATCTGGCCAGCGCCGGGTTGACCAGGCCGCGGCCGATATTGCCAGCAATGCCGCCACGCCACCGCTGCAGCCAAGCTCCACGCCGCCGGCCAATCAGGTCAACCCTGCGCCGAGCTCGGCCGAGCAATCGCGTCCCGACCTGGCGGAAAGCCTGGTGGCGCTGCGTCAGGGCCAGAACGAGGCAGCCGTCGGGGCCAAGCTGGTGAAAACGGCCGATGAAGTGCTGGGCACCCTGATCGATACCAGCGCCTGAGTCACTTGCCTCGGCCGGTTCAGGGCAATCCTGTTGATCGGTGCGTGGGGCGAGGAGTGATACATGCAGATTGGCGGCGCATCGTCCTATTTCGCGCCAGCAGCAGCCCCACTGCCGGCCCGCCCTGCCGCGCCCGCGGGGCCTCCCGATACCTCCACTGATAGCCGCCGCGCCGCCCAGGCGCAGGTAGGCGCTGCTCAGCCCCTGGTCGATGAGCAATCGGCTTCTGCCCGTGAAGAAGCCGATAAGCCTGCCGACTCCGCGGCCGATAAAGGCAAAAGCCGCGCAGGTGAACCCAGTCCACAGCAGCAGCGCCTCGAGCAACTGGAAATCGCCAAACTGGTGAGCCGCGACCAGGAGGTGCGCGCCCATGAACAGGCCCATTCGGCCGTGGGCGGAAGCTACGCTGGTGCGCCGACCTACACCTTTACCCGCGGTCCGGATGGCAAACGCTATGCGGTGGGCGGTGAAGTCAGCATCGATGTGGGCGCGGTGCCGAACAATCCCGAAGCCACCCTGCGCAAGATGGAAATCGTTCTGCGCGCAGCCCTGGCCCCGGCGGAGCCTTCCGCCCAGGACCTGCGCGTTGCCTCCCAGGCCCAGGCGCAGATGACCCAGGCCCGTGTCGAACTGGCCGAACAGCGCCGCACCGAAGCACAGCCAGCCCGCGAGTCCAGCGCCGAGGGCGCAAAGCAGGGCGAGGAGGCGGTCGACCGGGAGGAATCCGTCGCATCGTCCCGGCAGGAACGGCCAGCGCCACCTAATCTTGATCTGTATCGGCAACTCGGCGGCCTGGGCGCAGCGACCCCGGCGATAGATCTGCTTGCATAATCGATGGGCGGGGTGCTTGACATTAAATAGGCATAAACGTATGTTTCAAACGCTTGTTTGATTCGCTCGATTGCCAAGGGGCATGCGAGCGCCGGGATTGCTCCCGAAAACGACCGAATATCCGGTCACCTACACACTAAGAATCCACCGCAGAGGTTAACCGCTATGCCTGATTACAAGGCCCCCTTGCGCGATATCCGTTTCGTACGCGACGAACTGCTCGGCTACGAAGCGCATTATCAGAGCCTGCCTGGCTGCCAGGACGCTACTCCGGACATGGTCAGCGCCATCCTTGAGGAAGGTGCCAAGTTCTGTGAGCAGGTGCTGTCGCCGCTGAACCGTGTAGGTGACACCGAAGGTTGCACCTGGTCCCCGGAAGGTGTGAAAACCCCTACCGGCTTCAAAGAGGCCTACCAGCAGTTCGTTGAAGGCGGCTGGCCGAGCCTGGCCCACGACGTTGACCACGGCGGCCAAGGCCTGCCCGAGTCCCTGGGTCTGGCAATCAGCGAAATGGTCGGTACCTCGAACTGGTCGTGGGGCATGTACCCAGGTCTGTCGCACGGCGCGATGAACACCATCTCCGAGCACGGCACCGACGACCAGAAGCACACCTACCTGACCAAGCTGGTATCCGGCGAGTGGACCGGCACCATGTGCCTGACCGAACCGCATTGCGGTACCGACCTGGGCATGCTGCGTACCAAGGCCGAGCCGCAGGCTGATGGCTCGTACAAGGTTTCCGGCACCAAGATCTTTATCTCCGCTGGTGAACACGACATGGCCGATAACATCGTCCACATCGTGCTGGCCCGCCTGCCCGACGCGCCACAAGGCACCAAAGGCATCTCGCTGTTTATCGTGCCGAAGTTCTCGGTCAACGCTGACGGCAGCATCGGTTCGCGTAACGCCGTTTCCTGTGGCTCGCTCGAGCACAAGATGGGTATCCACGGTAACGCCACCTGCGTCATGAACTTTGACGGCGCCACCGGTTACCTGATCGGCCCAGCCAACAAAGGCCTGAACTGCATGTTCACCTTTATGAACACTGCCCGTCTGGGTACTGCTCTGCAAGGTCTGGCTCACGCCGAAATCGGTTTCCAGGGCGGCCTGAAGTACGCTCGTGAGCGTCTGCAGATGCGTGCTCTGACTGGCCCGAAAGCGCCGGAAAAAGCCGCTGACCCGATCATCGTCCACCCGGACGTGCGTCGCATGCTGCTGACCATGAAAGCCTTCGCTGAAGGCAACCGTGCGATGGTGTACTTCACTGCCAAGCAGGTCGACATCGTCAAGTACAGCCAGGACGAAGCCGAGAAGAAGCAAGCCGACGCACTGCTGGCTTTCCTCACTCCGATCGCCAAAGCATTCATGACCGAAGTTGGCTTCGAAGCCGCCAACCACGGCGTACAGATCTATGGCGGCCACGGCTTTATCGCCGAGTGGGGCATGGAGCAGAACGTTCGCGACAGCCGTATCTCCATGCTGTACGAAGGCACCACCGGTATCCAGGCACTCGACCTGCTGGGCCGTAAAG
>CAZOEC010000187.1:0-6830 GCA_964578635.1 uncultured Pseudomonas sp. | reverse complement strand
TTATTTTCTGTGGCACTTTCCGTAGGCTCACGCCTCCCAGGCGTTACCTGGCACTCCGCCCTATGGAGCCCGGACTTTCCTCCCCCGCATTACGCAGAACGCAACACGGCAGCGACTGTCCGATCGACTCTCCGCCGCCAAGGTTACCGACACCGGCCCGATAGAACAAGGCTCAAGCGCCTTTCTGCCGCTCCAGCGCAGCCTGATAGAGCAAGTTCTTGCGCACTCCGGTGATCTCCGCCGCCAACGCCGCGGCGCGCTTGAGCGGCACCTCCTCGAGCAGCAGGTCGAGCACCCGCAGCGCCTCGCTGCTCACCGCCTCCTCGCCCTCAGGAGCCTGCCAGCCGGCCACCAGCACCACGCATTCGCCGCGCTGCTGATTGCTATCGGCCGCCACCCAGGCCGCCAGCTCCGCCAGCGGCAACCCCTTTAAGGTCTCGAAGGTCTTGGTGATTTCCCGCGCCAGCAGTGCCGGACGCTCATCGCCGAACACCGCCTGCATATCCTGCAGACATTCGAGAATACGGTGAGGGGCTTCGTAGAAGATCAGGGTGCGCGGCTCTTCCTTTACCTGCTCCAGGCGCGCGCGCCGGCCGGCAGCCTTGGCCGGCAGAAAGCCCTCGAAGATAAAACGGTCGGAGGGCAAGCCGGCCGCCGATAGGGCCGCGATCAAGGCGCAGGCCCCTGGCACCGGTACCACCGCCACGCCCGCCGCACGCGCCTGACGCACCAGGTGATAGCCCGGATCGGAGATCAGCGGCGTGCCGGCGTCGGAAATCAACGCCACATCCTCCCCCGCCTGCAGACGCGCGAGAAAGCGCCCACCCTGATCGCGCTCGTTGTGCTCATGGCAGGCCGCCAGGGGCGTCGCGATACCGAAGTGCTGCATCAGCCGCGCCGAATGGCGGGTGTCCTCGGCCGCGATCAGGGCGACGCTACGCAGGATGGTCAGCGCCCGGGCACTGATGTCGTCCAGGTTGCCTATGGGCGTGGCCACCACATAAAGCGTGCCGCAGATGGGATTCGGAGCAGCGGATGGGGTCACAACACAGGCCTCGTCAATCAGCAAAGCGCGCATTGTAGCCCGTTTCCAACCTTCGACATCGCGTCACCCGGCGGGCTTGGGTACAATTCACCGCTCATTTGATCAAGTATCAGGAACGCTTACATGATCGCCCGCCTGCGCCATCTCTCCGTTTTCTGCCTCGTCGCCCTTCTCGCTGCTTGCGCCAGCTCCCCCACGTCCAACCTGGGCGAACTGCCACGCACCCCGCAAGCCAGCATCGAGCAACTGCTGCAACAGGCCGGCGATAGCACCTCCGAACAGGCCGAACTGCTGCGCCTGTCCGCCGCCGACCTGGCCTACCGGCAGAAAAACATTGCCCGCGCGGCCAGCATCCTCGAGAAGGTCCAGCTGGAAAGCCTGAAACCGGCCCAGCAGATCTATGCCAGCACCCTGCGTGCCGAACTGGAGATGGCCCGCGAGCAGCCCAAGGCCGCCCTGCGTGCCCTGAGCCACCCGAGCATGGAGCGCCTCGGCGAGCTACCGGTTGAACAGCAAGTACGCAGCCAGCTGGTCCGCGCCAGCGCCCTGCAGGCCAGCGGACAGACCCTGGCCGCGGCCCGCGAACGCGCCTTTATCGCCCCCCTGCTCAGCGGTGAAGCCGCCGCACGCAACCATCAGGAAATCTGGACCCTGGTCTCCAGCCTGCCTCTGGAGCAGCTGCAGGCCAGCGGCGATGCCGACCTCAATGGCTGGGTAGACCTGGCCCGCGCCACCAAGAGCGCCGGTACCCTGGAACAGCAGCAGCAAGCCATCGACAACTGGCTGCTGCAGAACCCCGGCCACCCCGCCGCCCAGCAACTACCCGAGACCCTGGTCGAACTGAAGAAGCTTTCCAGCCAGCCGCTGAGCGAAATAGCCCTGCTGCTGCCCCAGGATGGCCAACTGGCCAATGTCGCCCGGGCGCTGCGCGACGGCTTTCTCGCCGCTCATTACCAGGCCCAGCAGGCCGGGCAGAACCCGCCCAACATTCAGATTTTCGACAGTTCGCGCATCGGCTCCCTGGATGAGTTCTACCGCCAGGCCCAGGCCTCCGGCGTGCAACTGGTCGTAGGCCCGCTGGAAAAGCCGCTGGTCACCCAGCTCAGCGCCCGCGAGCAACTGCCCATTACCACCCTGGCCCTGAACTACAGCGAAACCGCCCAGGAAGGCCCCGCCCAGCTCTTCCAGTTCGGCCTGGCCGCAGAAGATGAAGCCCGCGAAGTAGCACGCCGCGCCTGGGCCGATGGCCACCGCCGGGCAGTGGCCCTGGTACCCCGCGGCGACTGGGGCGACCGCGTACTCGACGCCTTCCGCCAGAGCTGGCAGGCGCAAGGCGGCACCCTGATCGCCGCCGAGCATGTCGACCAGCCGGTAGAACTGGCCAAGCAGATCGCCGAGCTGTTCCAGCTGCGCGAGAGCGAAGCCCGCGGCAAACGCCTGCAGAGCACCCTGGGCGACGCCGTTGCCGCCGCCCCGTCGCGCCGCCGCGATATCGACTTTATCTTCCTCGCCGCCACCCCGCAGCAGGCCCAGCAGATCAAACCGACCCTGGCCTTCCAGTACGCCGGCGACGTGCCCGTGTACGCCACCTCGCACCTGTTTACCGGCAGCCACAGCCAGGCCCAGTACCTCGACCTGAACGGCATCATGTTCTGCGAAACGCCCTGGCTGCTGAACGTCAACGACCCATTGCGCCAGCAGGCAAGCAGCCAGTGGCCCCAGGCCGGCGGCAGCCTTGGCCGACTGTATGCCATGGGGGCCGACGCCTATCAGCTGGCCCCGCGCCTGACCCAGCTCAAGGCCCTGCCCGAGACCCGCCTGGACGGCCTGTCCGGCAGCCTCAGCCTGAACCCGGCGCAACGCATCGAACGCCAGCTGCCCTGGGCCGAATTCCGCGACGGCCAGGTCCAGCGCCTGCCCGACAGCGCCCTTTGACCGAGCGCAACAACCCACAACAAAGCGGCCAGGCGGCTGAAGCCCTGGCGCGCCAGTTCCTTGAGCAGCGCGGCCTGCGCCTGCTGGCACAGAACTGGCGCTGCCGCCTCGGCGAGCTCGATCTGGTCATGCTCGACAGCGATACAGTAGTATTCGTGGAAGTTCGCTATCGGCGCTACAGCGCCTGGGGCGGCGCAGCTGAAAGCGTCGATGCACGCAAACGTGAGAAACTCAGCCGCGCCGCCCAGCACTTTCTGCAGCAAGAGTCACGCTGGGCCAGGCACCCATGCCGCTTTGATGTGATTGCCATAACGGCCGACAGCCCAGCCCCCGCGCCACTGAACTGGATTCAAAACGCCTTTGATACCTGAGCAGACGCCCCACTGAAAATTCTATCGCCCATGGATATGCCAATGGATATGCAAGCCCGTATTCGCCACCTGTTCCAAGCCAGCATCGACACCAAGCAGCAGGCCATGGAAGTGCTCATCCCCCTTATCGAACAAGGCAGCCTGGCCATGGTTCAGGCCCTGCTCAGCGAGGGCAAGATCCTTACCTGCGGCAATGGCGGCTCTGCTGGCGACGCCCAGCACTTCTCCTCCGAGCTGCTCAACCGCTTCGAGCGCGAGCGCCCGAGCCTGCCGGCCATCGCCCTGACCACCGACAGCTCGACCATCACCTCGATTGCCAACGACTACAGCTACAACGAGATCTTCTCCAAGCAGATTCGCGCCCTCGGTCAACCGGGTGACGTGCTGCTGGCGATCTCCACCAGCGGCAATTCGGCCAACGTGATCCAGGCCATCCAGGCTGCCCACGACCGCGAGATGACCGTGGTCGCCCTCACCGGCCGCGACGGCGGCGGCATGGCCTCACTGCTGCTGCCGGAAGACGTGGAAATCCGCGTCCCCTCGAAAGTCACCGCACGCATCCAGGAAGTCCACCTGCTGGCCATCCACTGCCTGTGCGACCTGATCGACAGCCAACTGTTTGGGAGTGAAGAATGACCCGTTCACCACTGATCCTCGCCGCCCTGGCACTGACCCTGGCCCTGGCCGGCTGCGGCAACCGCAGCGTCGGCAACAAGATCGACGACCAGTTTATTGCCCCGGAGGTCAGCGCCAATGTGGCCCGCGCCCATATCGACCTGACCAGCCCCACGTCGCGCATCGTGGTCACCAGCTATAACGGCGTGGTGCTGCTCGCCGGCCAGACCCCGCGCAGCGACCTCAAGGCCATGGCCGAGCAGGCGGCACGCAAGGTCAATAACGTCAGCAAGGTGCACAACGAGCTACAGGTACAACAACCCACCTCGCTGCTGGTGCGCAGCAACGACTCGCTACTGACCACCCGGATCAAGAGCCAGATGCTTGCCGACGCCACCGTGCCGGGCTCGCGCATCAAGGTGATTACCGAGAACGGCATCGTCTACCTGCTCGGCCTGGTTTCGCGCGCCGAAGCAGCCCAGGCCACCAACCTGGTGCAGAGCGTGTCCGGGGTGCAGAAGATCGTGCGGCTGTTCCAGTACACCAACTGAGTTCGCCACGCGCACAAAAAAGGCGACCCGAGGGTCGCCTTTTTTTGTGGGTGTGCCCCCCGGGGTCACCCCAGGGCATCAGAAATGGCTCCCTGCCATTCTCCTTACTTGACCACCTTCAGACTGGGCCGACCACTCGGTCGCGGCGGCTCGCCATCCGGCGGGCTCCCATCATCGGGCTCTTCCAGCTCAGCCTCCTCCAGCGACGACTCCACCTCGAAGACCATGCCCTGGCCATTTTCCCGGGCATAGATCGCCAGCACCGCAGCGGAAGGGATATACAGGCTCTGCGGCACGCCACCGAAGCGCCCCTCGAAGCTCACCGCATCGTTATCCATATGCAGATGACGCACCGCACTGGGCGAGACATTCAGCACGATCTGCCCATCGCTGGCAAAGCCCGCAGGCACCTGCACCCCGGCGAACTCGGCATTGACCAGCAAATGCGGAGTGCAGTCGTTATCAACAATCCACTCGTACAGAGCACGAACCAGATAGGGACGACTCGACTTCATCACTACCTCCTCGGTTAACGCATATCCCGCTCGACAGGCGACAGACTGATCTGGAACGCCTCACGGGCAAACTGGCGGTCCATATAGTCAAGCAACGGCTTGGCCGGCTTTGGCAACTCTATCCCCAGAATCGGCAAACGCCAAAGAATCGGCAGCAGACAGCAATCCACCAGGCTCAATTCCTCACTGAGGAAATACGCCTTGTCGGCAAACAGCGGCGATACACCGGTCAGGCTCTCGCGCAGCTCCTTGCGCGCCAGGGCACGGGCTGGCTCCTTGCTGCGCGGGTCGAGAATCAGATCGACCTGGGCGCACCAGTCACGCTGGATACGGTGGATCAGCAAACGGCTATTGGCCCTGGCCACCGGATACACCGGCAACAGCGGTGGGTGCGGGTAACGCTCGTCCAGGTACTCCATCACCACGGTCGACTCATAGAGCGCCAGATCGCGATCGACCAGGGTCGGCAGGCTGGCATAGGGGTTGACCTCCAGCAGCTTCGCCGGATAACGGCCCTTTTCGACACTGATGATTTCGGCGCTGACACCCTTCTCGGCGAGCACGATGCGTACGCGGTGGGAATAGTGGTCGGCGGGGTCGGAGTAACAGGCCAACCGATTGGTCACGCCCATGGCGGTCCTCCTCGCTTGTTGAAATTATCGGAAACGGAAAAACACGCGCGCCCAGAGGGCGCCTCCCGTAACGCCTGGATCACCAGACTCGTTACACCTTCAGAGACGCCCTTGGGCGCGCGCGATTAACAGCAATGGCTTACAGCTTTATCAATGGACGTCTTTCCAGTATTCACGCTTGAGCAAGTAAGCGAATACGAAGAAGAACGCCAGGTACAGCAACACATAGGTACCGATGCGCTGATGCTGCAGCTTCACCGGGTTGGCCGAGTAGGCCAGGAAGGTCACCAGGTTCTTGACCTTCTCGTCGAACTGCTCTTCGTTCAGCGTGCCGGTTTTCGGCAATACAGTCAGTTGATCGCAGGCTTCATGGGTCAAAGCGGTGCCGGTCAGCGGATCGTATTGCTTCTTGCCGTCTTCGACGATTTGAACTTGTTTACAGCCTACCACCTGACGACCCTGCAGGCCGACCAGAACGTTAGGCATGCCGACGTTCGGGAACACCTTGTTGTTCACGCCCCATGGACGCGACGGGTCTTCATAGAACGAACGCAGGTAGCCATAGAGCCAATCTGTGCCACGAACGCGAGCCACCAGTGTCAGGTCGGGTGGCGCCGCACCAAACCAGGTCTTGGCGTCAGCCGGCTGCATGCCGATGCTCATGTGGTCGCCGATCTTGGCGCCAGTGAACACCAGCTTCTCGAGCATCAACTCATGGGGAATGCCCAGGTCGTCGGCAACACGCTCATAGCGCTGGAACTTGGCGCTGTGGCAGCCCATGCAGTAGTTGGCGAACGTACGTGCGCCGTCCTGCATGGCGGCCTTATCGGAAACGTCAATGTCGACTTTTTCCAGCTCAGGACCACCGTGTGGTGCTGCGAAAGCGAACACTGGCAGCGCAGCAAGCATCAATACAGCAAATAGTTTTTTCATCAGCCAGTCACCCTTTCCGGAACCGGTTTGGTCTTCTCGAGCCTGGTGTAGAACGGCATCAGAATGAAGTAGGCGAAGTACAGGAAGGTACATACCTGCGACAACAGCGTACGGCCTGGAGTCGGAGCCAGAACACCCAGCACGCCCAGGATCACGAACGAGATGCAGAACACCCAGAGCCATCTTGCGTGCGATTCCGGACAAGCTCCTGGGTGTGATCGCCATGGGCGCGG
>CAZOEC010000186.1:0-6989 GCA_964578635.1 uncultured Pseudomonas sp. | reverse complement strand
CGCCGGGCTTCTATCACCAGCCGCAGACCATCGACGACCTGATCGATTTCGTCGTGGCGCGCATTCTCAACTGCCTGAATATTCCCCAGGACATGCTGCCGCGTTGGGGCGAGCATCATCAGGTCAGCGGCGATGAGTGATAGGGCGAAAAGCCCATGGGGTACGCCTTCGGCTAACCCATCCTACCGGGTGGCTTGCCTGCTGCTTATTTCACTGCTGCCGGGCTGTGCCACGGTCGCCACCCTGGATGCGGCCAAGCCCGGTGCACCGGTGGTTTATGCCGGTACCCGGCTGGACCTGTATGCGCTGCAGGGTGGCTGCTGCGCTGTCGAGCGCTTCGGCTGCGAGGCCCCGAAGTACGCGGCCCTCGACCTGCCGGCCAGTGCCCTGCTCGATACCCTGTTGTTGCCGCTGTCCCTGGCCACCGCCGTGGGGCTGCGGCTGAGTGTCAGCGGCGGGCTCTGATCGGCCGGTGCGCATGGCGCACCCTACAAAGCGAGCCGGCTAATTGGCCGCTATTTGGCCAGCCGGCATACGGCGGCCTGGGCATCCGCAAGGCCGTAACGCCCCTTGGCATCACACACCACGCGGCCCATGGCCACCGCCGGATCGTGGGTGAACACCAGGCGGCCGCCGCGGGCCTGCAGGTCGCTCAGCAGCGCCTGTTTTTCCTCGATCAGGCCTTCGGGAAAGCGGTCGTAACCCATGGTGATCGGCAGGTGTACCCAGGGCGCGCCGGGGATCAGGTCGCCGGGAAATACCACCGGGCCGTCCGCCATGGCCACCTCGGGCAGGAGCTGACCTGGGGTGTGGCCGTCGCTCCAGTGCAGGCACCAGTCTGGGCCGAGCAGCTCGCAGTGCGCGGTTTCTTCAATCAGGTGCAGACGGCCACTGGCTTCCAGCAGTTCAAGCAGTTCCGGGATATAGGAGGCGCGGTCGCGGGCGTGGGGCTGGCAGGCGCGCTGCCATTGGCGGCGGCCGGTGACGAACTGGGCGTTGGGAAATAGCAGGCGCGCCGGTTTACCTTCTTCCCAGGCGGCGAGCAGGCCGCCGGCATGGTCGAAGTGCAGGTGGGTGAGCAGCACGATATCGATATCGGCATCACTCAGGCCCAGTTCGGCCAGGCTGTCGAGCAGCACGTGACGGTCTTCCTGGACGCCGAAACGCTGTTTCAGCTCGGGGCTGAAGAAGGCCCCGATACCGGTTTCAACCAGGATATTGCGACCCTCTTCCTGCACCAGCAGGGCGCGGCAGCCGAGGTCGATACGGTTTTCCGGGTCGGGGGTCATCCAGCGCTGCCACAGAGCCTTGGGCGCGTTGCCGAACATCGCGCCGCCGTCGAGTTTCTGGCTATTGCCGGTCAGGGTGGTCAGGGTTCGCATGGGGCTTTCTCTTGTTCTTGTCTGGGACCGCAGGGCGGATCGGTAAAGCGTGATCCAACCCTATGGCGCGTTGTTCAGCGCTCGATGGCCAGGGCCACACCCTGGCCGCCACCGATGCACAGGGTGGCCAGGCCCTTGTGCGCATCGCGGCGCTGCATCTCGTGAATCAGGCTGACGAGGATACGACAACCGGATGCGCCGATGGGATGGCCGAGGGCGATGGCACCGCCATTGACGTTGACCTTGGCGCTGTCCCAGTGCAGCTCGCGGCCGACGGCGATGGCCTGAGCGGCGAAGGCTTCGTTGGCCTCGATCAGGTCCAGTTGCTCCAGGCTCCAGCCGGCCTTTTCCAGGGCCTTGCAGGTGGCGAATACCGGGCCGATGCCCATGATGGCAGGATCAACGCCGGCGCTGGCGTGGGCCTTGATTCGCGCCATGACCGGCAGGCCGAGGGCGGCGGCTTTGTCGGCGCTCATCAGCAACACGGCGGCCGCGCCATCGTTGAGGGTCGAGGCATTGCCGGCGGTGACGCTGCCGTCGCGCTTGAAGGCCGGGCGCAGCTTGCCCAGAACCTCCAGGGTGCTGCTGGCGCGGGGTTGTTCGTCCGCCGTGACGATCAGGCTGGGGCCCTTGCGCTGGAGGGTTTCGATGGGGCAGATCTCGGCCAGGAAACGCCCGGCCTCGATGGCGGCGCAGGCGCGCTGCTGCGAGCGGGCGGCAAAGGCGTCCTGCTCGCCGCGGCTGATGCCGTATTGCTCGGCCAGGTTCTCGGCGGTGATACCCATGTGGTAATCGTTGAAGGCATCCCACAGGCCGTCGTGGATCATGCTGTCGAGCAGCTGACCGTGGCCCATGCGCAGGCCATTGCGTGAACCGCTGAGGATGTGGGGCGACAGGCTCATATTCTCCTGACCGCCGGCGATGATCACCTCGGCATCGCCGCAGGCAATGGCCTGGGCCCCGAGCATCACCGCTTTCAGGCCCGAACCGCAGACCTTGTTCAGGGTCATGGCCGGCACCGTATGTGGCAGGCCGGCCCTGAGCGCACTCTGCCGCGCCGGGTTCTGCCCGCAGCCTGCGCTGAGCACCTGGCCGAGCAGCACTTCGTCCACCTGTTCGGCGGGCAGGCCGCTGTCCGCCAGCAGCTGGCGAATGACTGCTGCCCCCAGTTCGACGGCCGGGACACTGCTCAGCGCGCCCTGAAATGCGCCGACGGCGGTGCGCCGGGCGGCGACTATTACCACTTCACGCATAGAGTCTCCTCGCCGGGCTCATCTGAGAGCCCGACGCTGTTGTCGGCTGCGCAGGGCGCAGCCGAGGGGTTGCAATAAAAAAGCGCGGCGGGACGCCGCGCAAACGCTCAACTGGTTTAGAACTGTTCGGCATCCAGCCCATAGAGCGCGGCGCTGCCGGCGCGAATGCTGGCTTCCAGGGCCAGGGTGCGTGGCAGCAGACGGGCGAAGAAGAACCCGGCGGTGGCCAGCTTGCCGGCGTAGAAGGTCGGGTCATCGGCTTGGCGGGTTTCGGCCACCACGGCCATGCGCGCCCACATATAGGCGTAGGCGACATAGCCGAACAGGTGCAGGTACTCCACCGCGGCGGCCCCGACTGCGTTGGCATCGTCCCTGGCCTGTTCCAGCAACCAGCCGCTGACCGCCTCCAGGCGCTCCAGGGCGGTGACCAGCTCGCTGCCATAGGACGCCGGGTGCTGTTGGGCGAAGTGACGGATTTCGCTGGCGAACTGGCGCAGTGCCGCGCCACCGTTGGCCACCACCTTGCGCCCGAGCAGGTCCATGGCCTGGATGCCGTTGGTGCCTTCGTAGATCTGCGCGATGCGCACGTCGCGCACCAGCTGCTCCTGGCCCCACTCGCGGATATAGCCGTGGCCGCCGAACACCTGCTGGCCGTGGATGCAGCTGTCCAGGCCGGTGTCGGTAAAGAAGGCCTTGGCCACCGGGGTGAGCAGGGCGACCAGGGCGTCTGCGGCCTGGCGCTCGGTGGCATCGATGCTGAACTTGGAGAGGTCCAGCTGCTGGCCGACATAGCAGGCAAAGGCGCGGCCGCCCTCGGTCATGGCCTTCATGCTCAGCAGCATGCGGCGTACATCGGCATGCACGATGATCGGGTCGGCCATCCTGTCCTGCGCCTGCGGGCCGCTGGCGGCGCGGCTCTGCAGGCGTTCGCGGGCATAGCCGACGGCGCTCTGGTAGGAGGCCTCGGCGCAGCCGATACCCTGGATGCCGATGGACAGGCGCTCGTAGTTCATCATGGTGAACATCGCCGCCAGGCCCCTGTTCGCCTCGCCGATCAGGTAGCCAGTGGCCCCGTCGAAGTTGATCACGCAGGTGGCCGAGGCCTTGATGCCCATCTTGTGTTCGATCGAGCCGCAGCTCACCGCGTTGCGTTCGCCCAGGCTGCCATCGGCCGCCACCAGCACCTTGGGCACCAGAAACAGCGAGATGCCCTTGGGCCCGGCTGGCGCGCCCGGCAGCTTGGCCAGCACCAGGTGGATGATGTTTTCGGTCAGGTCCTGCTCGCCGCCGGTGATAAAGATCTTGCTGCCGCTGATGGCGTAGCTGCCGTCGGCTTGCGGTTCGGCCCTGGTGCGGATCAGGCCCAGGTCGGTGCCGGCGTGGGCTTCGGTCAGGCACATGGAACCGGCCCAGCGGCCTTCATACATGGGCGGCAGATAGGTGTTTTTCAGCGCTTCGCTGGCATGGGCGTCGATGGCCAGGCAGGCCCCGGAACTCAGCGCCGAGTACAGGGCGAAGCTGTTGTTGGCCCCGTAGAGCATTTCCTCGAAGGCCACCGCGAGCATCTTCGGCATGCCCATGCCGCCATAGGCCGGGTTGCCGGACAGACCGACCCAGCCGCCTTCGATATAGGTGGCGTAGGCCTGCTTGAAACCGGCCGGGGTACGCACCGCGCCGCCCTCCCACTGCGCGCCTTCCTCGTCGCCGCTGCGGTTGAGCGGGGCGATCAGGCTGCCGGTGACCTTGGCCGCTTCTTCGAGGATGGCGTCGGCGGTGTCGGCGTCCACGGTTTCGCGCAGGGCCGGCAGGCGGGCCCACAGGCTGGGGGCGTCGAACACCTCATGGAGAACAAAGCGCAGGTCGCGCAGGGGGGCGTTGTAGTCGGGCATGGGGCACCTCAAAGCAGAGTGCCGCAGGCAAGCCTGCGGCGTTAACAGTCAGTCGGGGTATGGCGCGTCAATCGGCTTCTGGCAAGCTCTTGGCCGCGGGTTTTGTACTGGTGAATTTAAGCAGGTGAGTGCGTTCCACCAGGATATACAGCGCGGCCCCGGCGGCCAGGCCCCAGCCCGCGCCGTAGACGGCCAGGACCACGCCCATGGTGCCGGCGACGCCGCGCTCGGTGTTGTTGTTGAGCTGCTCGAAACCAACCATCAGGCAGATATAGCCGGTGAGGATCAGGGTCAGCGACAGGGCGATCGGCAATACCGGCTGGAAGAAGCTCACCAGCGGCAGCATAAACAGGGCGATAAAGCCGGTGATCCAGAAGGTCCCCGCGCCGCTGTAGATCGAGTCCATGGCCTTGCGCCCGTACTTGTAGCGTTCGGCCATGGTCGCCGCTACGGCGGTCCACAGTGGCCCGGCCAGACCCGGATAAGGGGCGAAGAAGGCGTGCAGGGCGTTGCGCAGGGCGGTTACCAGGTGCACGCGGTCGATATTGTTCTCGATCACTTCATCGGTGCGCAGTTCATCGGCGCGCTGCATCAGCGACTGGCCGACGATGATGTCGCCGAAGGCGATGATATAGGCGATGACCGCGGTGGGGACGGCCAGCAGGAACACGTCCAGGCCGGGGAAGCCGACGTTGAACGGCAGGTAGTTCCACATCTCGGCGAAGGCCGGCGCGGTGATGCCGAAGCGCACGTCGGGCATCTTGTACTCACCCACGGCGATGCCGATAAAGATGGCGATCAGCATGCCCGGGACCATGCCGTAGTTGACGATCTTGCGCGCAAGGGGCACCCGCTCGGTCAGGCCCTTGAACGACACCGAGAACATCAGGTAGAGGCAGATCAGGCTGCCCAGCACCAGGGAGATCGGGGTGTTGGCCAGACGCCCGCCGGTGGAGATTTCGCCCATCAGTGCGGCGATACCGGCACCGATGATGATGCCGCCCTTCATCGAGTTGGGGATGATCTTCACCAGGGTGCTGCCCAGGCGGGTCACGCCCAGCACCAGGAAGATCACGAAGACCAGAAACTGCAGGGCGAACAGCGCCTGAATCGCTTCCGGGCCAGGCTTGAAGTTACCCAGAAACAGCAGCACCACCGGAATGCCTGGGGTGATCCAGCCGGGTACGAAGGGCACACCGAGCAACGCCGGCAGCATAAAGCCGACGCCGCACACCACCACATAGGCCAGGGCCACGTCATAGGGCAGGCCGAGGTATTTCTCCAGCAGCGGAATCATCGCCAGGCTGACCACAAACATGATCAGGGCCTGAAGCATTTCCGCGGTTTCCCAGCGGTAGTGCACGAAGGGCAGGCGGACCTTGAACGGGCCGAGGGGCCAGTAGGGTTGCTCGTCGCCGTCACGGCGCTTGAAAATTTGCATAAGGGTTCTCCGTCGGCCGCCAGGGCCGGTTCTTGTTGTTGTGCAAACGGTTTATTCACCCCGCTCCCGCCGGGAGAGGGGCCGGGGGAGAGGGCTGCGTCTACAGAGCTTTGGCCATATCGCGCAGGACAAACTTCTGGATCTTGCCGGTGCTGGTCTTCGGCAACTGGGTGAAGACCACGGTCTTGGGCACCTTGAAACCGGCCAGGTGTTCGCGGCAGAAGGCGATGATCTGGGCCTCTCTGGTGGCCTGCTGGTCGACCTTGAGGGTGATAAAGGCGCAGGGTGTCTCGCCCCATTTCTCGTCCGGGCGGGCGACCACGGCCGCCTCCAGCACCGCCGGGTGGCGATAGAGCACGCCTTCCACCTCGATGGTGGAGATGTTCTCGCCGCCGGAGATGATGATGTCCTTGAGCCGGTCGCGGATTTCCACATAGCCGTCCGGGTGGCACACGGCCAGGTCGCCGGTGTGGAACCAGCCGCCTTCGAACGCCTCGGCGGTGGCGCTGGGGTTCTTCAGGTAGCCCTTCATCACGGTGTTGCCGCGCATAAAGATCTCGCCGATGGTTTCGCCATCGCGCGGGGTCGGTTCCAGGGTCTTCGGGTCGCCGACCATCAGGCCTTCCAGGGTGGCGTAGCGCACGCCCTGGCGCGACTTGATCCGCGCCCGCTCATCCAGCGCCAGCTCGTCCCACTCGGCATGCCAGGCGCACACGGTGACCGGCCCGTAGACCTCGGTGAGGCCATAGACGTGGGTGACCTTGATGCCCATTTCCTCCACCGCCCCTATGACCTTGGCCGGAGGCGCAGCGCCGGCGACCATGGCGTTGACCGGGTGCTCGATGGCAGCCTTGGCCGACTCCGGCATATTCACCAGGGCGTTGAGCACGATGGGTGCGCCGCACATGTGGCTGACCCGGTGTTCGCGGATCAGGTGGAGGATCTTCTGCGGGTCGACCCGGCGCAAAAACACATGCACGCCGGCCAGGGCGGTGATGGTCCAGGGGTAGCACCAGCCGTTGCA
>CAZOEC010000185.1:0-7027 GCA_964578635.1 uncultured Pseudomonas sp. | reverse complement strand
CCACGGTGATCGCCGCGTAGCCGTAGCCCGGCGATACCTGCGGCACCAGTTGGCCAATCGGCCCGGCCACTTCACCGACACCCGCCAGTCCGGCCAGGCCGCCGCTGACAAGCAGGGCAAACCACACCAGGCGCTTCTCGCGAAAACCGACAAAGCCGGCGGCGCGGCGATCGAGGCCGAGCACCTTGATCTGAAAACCGAGAAAGCTCTTGTGCAGCAACACCCACACCGCCACCAGGGCCAGCAGGGCGAAGTACAGGCCGGCATGCAGGCGACCGTCTTCACTCACCAGCGGCAGGCGGCTGGCATCACCGAACATCGCCGACTCGGGGAAGTTGAAACCGGCAGGGTCCTTCAGCGGGCCATGCACGAAGAACAGCAGCAGGTTCAGCGCGATGTAATTGAGCATGATGCTGGTGAGGATTTCGTTGGCATTGAACTGCGTGCGCAGCCAGGCGGTCAGGCCGCCCCAGGCCGCGCCGGCAGCAGTGCCGGCGAGCACCACCCAGAGCAGCGCCCAACGGCTGTCCCAGTCGATAAGCTGAATCGCCATGGCGCTGCCGGCCAGCGCGCCGAGCAGCAGTTGGCCTTCCGCGCCGATATTCCAGATGCGCGCCTGGTAGGCCACCGCCAGGCCGAGGGCGCAGAGCAGAATCGGCAGCGCCTTGACCAGCAGCTCGGAGACGCCATACCAGTCGGCCAGCGGCGCGATCAGCAAGGTGTGCAGGGTTTGCAGCGGGTCATGGCCAAGCAGGCTGAACAGCAGCGCGCCGCTGCACAGGGTCAGCACGGCGGCGAGCAGCGGCGACAACCAGAGCATGGCGCGCGATTGCTGGCCGCGCGGTTCGAGGGATAACAGCATGGGAAACTCCGTCAGCTCAGGCCGGCAGCAGGCGCTGCCAGCGTGCTCGTGGTAGGGGCAAGCGCGGCGAACTCGCCGGCCATCCAGCGGCCGACATCAACGGCTTCGGTCTCTGCCGTGGCGGCCAGGGGCGAGAGCTTGCCGCTGCACAGCGCGCCGATGCGGTCGCTGATCTGGAACAGCTCGTCGAGGTCTTCGGAAATCACCAGGATCGCCGCACCGGCATCGCGCAGGGCAATCAGCGCGCGATGAATCGCCGCCGCTGCGCCCACGTCCACACCCCAGGTCGGGTGCGCCGCCACCAGCAGTTTCGGGTTCTGCAGGATCTCGCGGCCGAGGATAAATTTCTGCAGATTGCCGCCGGACAGGCTGCGCGCGGCGGCATCGGCATCCGGCGTCTTTACCGCGAAGCGCTGGATGATTTCGTCGGCCAAGGCGCGCACCTTGCCGCGCTGAATCAACCCCTTGCTCAGCAAGCCCTGCTGGAAGGCGGTGAGCAGAGCGTTATCACTCAGGCTCATATCCGGCACCGCGCCATGGCCCAGGCGCTCGGCCGGGACAAAGGCCAGGCCCAGCTTGCGCCGTGCATCCGGGTACAGGTCGGCAATCGGCTGGCTATCCAGGCTGATGCGTTCGCGCTCGCTGCGTGGCAACCGCGTTTCGCCGCTAAGCAGGGCCAGCAGCTCGTCCTGGCCATTGCCGGCGACCCCAGCGATGCCGACGATTTCACCGCTGCGCACCTCCAGGCGCAGGTTGCTCAGGGAGCTGCCGAATGGGTCGGCGTTCTGCCAACTCAAATCATCCACGCGCAGGCGCGGTAGGCCGCCGCTGGCTTTCGGGTAACTGCTTTCCAGGCCTTCGGCATCGCCAACCATCAGCCGCGCCAGTTCCAGATCCGAGCATTCGGCCGGCACGCAATGCCCCGAGACTTTGCCGCCGCGTAACACCGTGGCGCTCTGGCACAAGGCGCGCACTTCGCCGAGTTTGTGGCTGATAAACAGAATGCTGCAGCCCTCGGCCGCCAGGCGGCGCAGGGTGACAAATAGCTCGTCGGCTTCCTGCGGGGTGAGCACTGAGGTCGGCTCGTCGAGAATCAAGAGCTTGATGTCCTGCATCAGGCAGCGGACGATTTCCACCCGCTGCCGCTCGCCGATGGACAGGCTGTGCACCAGGCGGCCCGGTTCCAGGGCCATGCCGTAACGCTGCGAGACCTCACGGATCTTCGGCTCTAGCTGCTTTGGCGTGCCGGCCGCCGCGCCCATGGCCAGGGCGATGTTCTCCGCCACGCTCAATGTTTCGAACAGCGAGAAATGCTGAAACACCATGCCCACACCGCGGCTGCGGGCCATGGCCGGATCACGCATCTTCAGGGCCTCACCCTGCCAGCGAATCTCGCCGCTGTCGGGCTGGGTAACGCCGTAGATGATCTTCATCAGGGTGCTCTTGCCGGCCCCGTTCTCGCCGAGCAGCGCATGGATTTCCCCAGGGGCGATGCTCAGGTCGATACGGTCGTTGGCCAGGCAGCCGGGGTAGCGCTTGCTGATACCGCTCAGCTGCAAGCGTGGAACAGAGGGGGAACTGGACATGGGCAGTGGCTCAGGAATGACAACTGGCCTGGTTAAAGCAAAAAGCTGGCCAGTGGGTCAGAAAAAGCCGCTGTGCAGCGCCAGCGTAAGGTCCATCACAACCGCCTGCCTGGCGGAGGCTCCAGCGTGGTGCATGGTTTTGATAGTCGGTGCGTTTTGGCGCATCGCGGCCAAAGCCGCTCCTACAGAGGATGGTGACGTGAGCGCGATAGCATGGGATGTACGCTTTTCTAGGAGCGGGGGGGCGCCCAGTTATTGCCCGCGATAAATCATGAAATTGGCCGCAGGCTCACAGCCACAATGCAGAAGCGTAGTGCACCTACTGCGGCAGCAGCTCAATCCGCCCTCGGCTGATATCCGCCAGCAGCCGCTGCAGCTCCGCAACCCGTGGTGCGGGTATAGCCAGGTGCAGCTCGGCCCCGGTGGCGTCGTAGTCTTCGCGCTCCAGCAGACAGTCGAATTCCGTCAGGCGCGCCTTGAGCAGCGGCAGTTCGGCGAACAGGCAATGGCAGCGATAGTGCTCGCGGGCCACCAGCTCGCGGCGTGGGGCCGCCTGCAGGCATTTGTTGGCGCTGCCACCGTAGGCGCGGGCCAGGCCGCCGGTGCCGAGCTGGATGCCGCCGTACCAGCGGATCACCAGTACCGCCACCTGATCCATATCCTGGGCTTCGATGGCCGCAAGGATCGGCCGGCCAGCGGTGCCGCCGGGCTCGCCGTCGTCACTGAAGCGGTACTGCTGGCCAACCTTCCAGGCCCAGCAGTTATGGCTGGCGCTGGCGTCGCTGTGCGCTGCTATAAAGGCCTGCGCCTCGGCCGCGCTGGTAACCGGCGCGGCGAGGGTGATAAAGCGGCTTTTGCGAATCTCCTCGCGGTAGTCGCAAGGGCCGAGCAGGGTAAAGGGCATCAGGCGTCTTTGACAGGAGGTGTCAGGCCGCAGCCCTTGAGGATAATGCGGATCAGGTTGTCGCCGGCCACTTCGTAGTCCTGTTTGGTCAGGCGCGAGGTGCCGGTGACGCGGCAGATCTGCGAGGCAAAGTCGGCGTAGTGCTGGGTGCTGCCCCACAGCAGGAAGATCAGGTGCACCGGGTCCACCGGGTCCATCTTGCCGGCGGCGCTCCAGGCCTCGAACACCGCGGCGCGGCCGCGGAACCAGGTCTGATAGTCCTGGCTGAGCATCTGCGACAGGGTTTCGCCGCCGCTGATCACTTCCATGGCATAGATGCGCGAGGCTTTCGGGTGGCGGCGGGAGAATTCCATCTTGGCCCGGATATAGCGGGTCAGGGCTTCGGCCGGATCATCGTCGACGGTCAGGTTGTTGAAGGTGCTGTCCCACAGTTCGAGGATATTGCTCAGCACCGCCTGGTACAGGCCCAGCTTGTTGCTGAAGTAGTAGTGCAGGTTGGCCTTGGGCAGGCCGACGTTCTGCGCGATGGTGTTCATGCTGGTGCCCTTGAAGCCGTGACGGGCGAATTCCTCCTCGGCGGCCTTGATGATCGCTTCTTCGTTTTTCTGCCGAATCCGCCCGGCGGGTTTGGCGCTCGGGTCGGTACAGTGGGCGAGTACTTCAACAGTCATGGGCGGTTCCGCAGTGGTCAGGTTTTCGGACGAATGCACTGATAACCCACAGCCGTCGAGGTGACAAGCGTGAGGGGCAAAAAAACGCGATAACCGCCATTTCGGCGGGCATTTGCACCGTATTCGTGCATGCTCAGCCCCTTGGTCATGGCGTTCAGGCGCTGGCGGCCAGCGCTTCGAGAAAGCTCTCCAGCACCAGATGCGGACGCCGGCCTTTGCGCGTGACCGAGGCCAGGCTGATGTCGTAGAAGCGGCTGGCCGGTTTCAATACGCGTAGGCGGCCCTGTTGCACCCAGGCCTGGGCGTAATGATCGGGCAGGTAGCCGATATAGCGCCCGGTGAGAATCAGAAAGGCCATGCCCTCACGGTCCGAGGCGCTGGCGGTGCAGTTGAGCGCCTGGTAGTGGCTCTGCACCTCCGGTGGCAGGCGGAAGGTCGGCGCGATGGCTTCCTGGCTATTCAGCCGCTCATCTTCCAGCTGCTGATCATCGACATAGAACAGCGGGTGGCCGACCGCGCAGTAGAGCAGCGAACGCTCGTCGTACAGCGTCTGGTATTCCAGCCCGGACAGCGTGCTGGCCTGGGGCACCACGCCGATATGCAGGCGACCGTCGAGCACGCCTTGCTCCACTTCGCTGGGCGGGGTCATGCGGATATGGATATGCACGTCCGGGCCGCGTTCTTTCAGGCGTGCCAGGGCGTTGGTGATGCGCATATGCGGCACCGTCACCAGGTTGTCGGTCAGGCCGATATTCAGTTCGCCGCGCAGGTGCTGGTGCAGCCCGTTGACCTCGGTGCGAAAGCTCTCCAGCGCCGCCAGCAACTGCTGGGTGCTCTGGTACACCTCGCGGCCTTCCTCGGTCAGGGCAAAGCCAGCGCGGCCGCGTTGGCACAGGCGCAGGCCGAGGCGCTGTTCCAGATCGCTCATCTGCTGGCTGATCGCGGAGCGACCGATGCCCAGGGCGCTCTCCGCAGCGGAAAAACCGCCGCATTCGACTACGCTGCGAAACAGCTTGAGCAGGCGGATATCAAAATCGCTGACCTGGGCCAGCGGGTCGGGGCGGCGGGTACTCATTGTTTATTGCCCATTGTTTAGTGTGCGCTTAACTAAAGATAAGAAGAGTCTGGTTTTCCTGACTCTAAGCCCGTGGCACCTTTGTCTGCAATAGCGCTGTAGGAGCAGGGGGACGCCCAGTCCCATGCTTGCGACCCAAGTTATTCGCGGGCATGGCCCGCTCCTACAGTGAGAAAAACACCGCCCTTCCTTGCGAGGCCGCACCATGAATATGCCGCAGACCGAAACCCCGTCCCTGGCCAGCCAGCTCAAGCTGGATGCGCACTGGATGCCGTTTTCCGCCAACCGCAACTTCAAGCGCGACCCGCGTCTGATCGTGGCTGCCGACGGCAACCACTTTATCGACGACAAGGGCCGCCGCGTGTTCGACAGCCTGTCCGGGCTGTGGACCTGTGGTGCCGGGCATAATCGCAAGGAAATTCAGGAAGCCGTGGCCAAGCAGCTTGGCACCCTGGATTACGCCCCGGGCTTCCAGTACGGCCACCCGCTGTCCTTCCAGCTGGCCGAGAAGATCGCCGAGCTGACCCCCGCCGGCCTCGACCACGTGTTCTACACCGACTCCGGCTCCGAGTGCGCCGACACCTCGGTGAAGATGGCCAAGGCTTACTGGCGCTTGAAAGGCCAGCCGAGCAAGACCAAATTTATCGGCCGCGCCCGTGGCTACCACGGCGTAAACATCGCCGGCACCTCGCTGGGCGGCATCGGCGGCAACCGCAAGATGTTCGGCCAGATGATGGACGCCGACCACCTGCCGCACACCCTGCAGGCGCACCTGGCGTACACCAAGGGCATGGCCGCGACCGGCGGTGTCGAGCTGGCCAACGAGCTGCTCAAGCTGATCGAACTGCACGACGCCTCGAACATCGCTGCCGTGATCGTCGAGCCGATGTCCGGTTCCGCCGGCGTGATCGTGCCGCCTGTTGGCTACCTGCAGCGCCTGCGCGAGATCTGCACCCAGCACAATATCCTGCTGATCTTCGACGAAGTGATCACCGCCTACGGCCGCATGGGCAAGTGGACCGGTGCCGAATACTTCGGCGTCACCCCGGACATCATCAACACCGCCAAGCAGATCACCAACGGCGCGATTCCCCTGGGCGCGGTGATCGCTTCCAGCGAGATCTACAACACCTTTATGAACCAGGCGATCCCCGAGCATATGGTCGAGTTCGGCCACGGCTACACCTACTCCGGTCACCCGGTTGCCTGCGCCGCCGGCCTGGCGACCCTGGAACTGCTCAAGCGCGACAACCTGATCGAGCAGTCCGCCGCCCTCGCGCCGATCTTTGAAGAGAAGCTGCACAGCCTCAAAGGCAGCAAGCACGTCATCGACATCCGCAACTGCGGCCTGGCCGGCGCGATCCAGATCAGCCCGCGTGATGGCGACCCGGTGATCCGCCCATTCGAGGCCGGTATCAAGCTGTGGAACGCCGGCTTCTACGTGCGCTTCGGTGGCGACACCCTGCAGTTCGGACCAACCTTCAACACCACGCCCGAGCAGCTGGACTCCGTGTTCAATGCCGTCGGCGATGTACTGAACAGCCTCGACTAATTCCTGTGGGAGGGGCTTTAGCCGCGACTGCGCAATGTCGCGGCTAAAGCGGACCGCCGCCCGGCCCCTCCCACGACCGAGTAGCCCTAGCGGCCAAGGCCGCCTCAAAGAATTTGCTAATGGAGTTTTTATGACCATCGTTAACCACCTGATCCACGGCGAACTGACTGCCGGCACCGGCCGCAGCGCTGACGTATTCAACCCGTCCACCGGCGCGGCTACCAAGAAAGTTGCCCTGGCCGACCGCGCCACCATGCAACTGGCCATCGACTCGGCCAAGAGCGCCTTCCCGGCCTGGCGCAACACCCCGCCAGCCAAGCGCGCCCAGGTGATGTTCCGCTTCAAGCAACTGCTGGAGCAGAACGAAGCGCGTATCT
>CAZOEC010000184.1:0-7054 GCA_964578635.1 uncultured Pseudomonas sp. | reverse complement strand
ACGGCATGGCCAAACTCGGCCTCTACGGCCTGACCCGCACCCTGGCCATCGAAGGGCGCAAGAACAATATCCTGGTCAACGCCATTGCCCCCACCGGCGGCACGCGCATGACCGAAGGCTTGATCCCACCGCAGGTGTTCGAGCAGCTCAAGCCCGAGCTGGTCAGCCCGCTGGTGGTGTACCTGGCGAGCGACGCCTGCGAAGAAACCTCCGGGCTGTTCGAAGTCGGCGGCGGCTGGATGGGCAAGGTCCGTTGGGAGCGCAGCCTGGGTGCCGGCTTCGATCCGCGGGAAGGCTACAGCCCGGAAGACGTGGCGGCCAACTTTGCGCAGATCTGCGACTTCGAAGGCGCGGCCCACCCGGCCGACAACCTTGAAGCGCTAAAAGAAATGATGGCCCACCTGCAGAAATACGCGCTCTGATCCCTGGCGCTTGAGACGAAGGCCGGCTAAATGCCGGCCTTTTGCATTTGTAGGGGGCGCTGCGAAAAACTGCGCACCCCGCTCGTACTTAGCTTCGTAGCCCGGATAAGTTTCAGCGCAATCCGGGAGCGATTTAACGACGGGCATTGCTCCCGTATTGCATCCGGGCTACCGGGCGGTCTCCTGCGCTGGTCCTCAGTCCTTGCCCGGAATCCCGTACTTGCGCAACCGCATGGCGATGGCGCTGTGGGAGGTGTGTAGGCGGGTCGCCAGTTGTCGGGTCGAGGGGTGGCTGGGGTAGAGCTTTTCCAGCAGGGCTTTTTCGAACTCGGCTACCGCCGCTTCCAGGCTGCTGACTTCGCCATCGGCCTGCTGCGGGGCCACGGCGGTGCCGGCGATATCCAGGTCGTCGATCTGCACCAGATTGCTTTCGCAGATGGCCGCAGCGCGGAAGATCACGTTCTGTAGCTGGCGCACATTGCCCGGCCAGCGGTTGCCCAGCAGTGCCGGGTAGGTGTCCGGCGTCAGGCGGCAGGGCAGGCGCTGGATCTGCGCGCAGGCCTGCTGCATAAAATGCCGGGCCAGCAGCAGGATGTCCTGACCACGCTCGCGCAACGGCGGCACTTCCAGGTTGAGTACGTTGAGGCGATAGAACAGGTCCTCACGGAACGCGCCTTCGCCGACCATTTTTTCCAGGTCGCGGTGGGTGGCGCTGAGGATGCGCACATTGACCTTGACCTCGCTCTGCCCGCCCACCCGACGAAAGCTGCCGTCGCTCAAGAAGCGCAGCAGCTTGGCCTGCAGGTAGGGCGACATTTCGCCGATTTCATCGAGAAACACCGTGCCCTGGTTGGCCAGTTCCAGCAGCCCCGGCTTGCCGCCACGCTGGGCACCGGTAAAGGCACCGGGGGCGTAGCCGAACAGCTCGCTTTCGGCGAGGTTCTCAGGCAATGCCGCACAGTTCAGCGCCAGAAACGGCGCGGTGCGTCGCGTGCTGATGGCATGGCAGGCGCGCGCCACCAGTTCCTTGCCGGTGCCGGTTTCGCCCTGGATCAGCAGCGGTGCATCCAGGGTGGCGACGCGCTGGGCGCGGGTCTTCAGGCTGCGGATCGGCGCGGAGTCGCCGAGCAGCGAGTCGAACCCCTCGGCATGGTCGTGGTGTAGCGCCGCCAGGCGTTCGCCGATACGGCTCGGCGCATACAGGCTGAGCAGGCCGCCGGCCAGGTGCCGCGCGCTGCCGTCCACGCCTTCGGTGATCGGTTGTGCGTCCAGTAGCAGGGCCTGACCCTTGAGGGTGACTTCGCGCATCGGCAGACGAAAGCCCTGCTCGAGCAGTTCCACTTCCAGCTGGCTGTCGGCGAACAGTTCACCGATGCCAAGTCCTTCGGGTTGTTGGCCACACAGCTCAATCAGCGCCGGGTTGGCCAGCAGCACGCGGCCCTGGCTGTCGACCGCCAGCACCGGGTCGGTCATGGCCGCCAGCAGGGCGTCGAGCTGCAGATGACGGCGCTGGCCGGGGAGGATGTCGACAATGGTCACTGCCTGCACGCCACGCACCTTGAACAGCGCCTCGCGCAGCTCGTCGAGCACCTCAGGGCTAAGGGTTGGCGCGTCGATATAGACGTTCGGCGGCACCATCTCCACCGCATCCAGGTTGAGATTGCGCCCGCCCAACAGGGCCAGCACTTCCTGGGTGATGCCAACGCGGTCGATAAAGGTGACGTGAATACGCATGGGGCTGGCGACTGGCTCGATTACAGGTGCGCAGTATGCCCGGTCTGCGCTGCGTAGTTAACCAGGCGGGCGGTAGGGGCGGTGGGGTGACGCGGGTTCGGCTGGATGAGGTTCCGAGACAGGGCGCGACAGCGCAGCAATCGGGCCTCAGACGGCGGCGTCGATTAGCCGCAGCTCAGACGCAGAATGGCTTCGGCGTCGTCGATATCGATATTCAGGCGTTGCGGGTTGTAGTCCATGGTGGCAGGGGCGCGCGGGGCGAGTACCCGGACCTGCTCGGCACCGGCTTGCTGCTGAATCTGCTCGACCAGCGTCACGTTGATGGTCTGGCCTACCAGGTCTTGCAACTTGTCCACATTGCACTCGCGCTGGCCGGCCTGCTGCGCCGGGTCCTTGGAACTACCGCTGGAGCTGCAGCCTGCTAGCAGGGCGATGACGGCCAGGTTGGCGAGGTGATGGCTGACGCGCATGGTCTGTTCCTTGTATGGGGGGGGCCGGTGGCGGGTGCGGCTCGTTGCTCGGTTGTTGCCAGCCTAGCAGCCATACCGCTTAGCGCTCAACGTCGATTGGGCCAAGCCTGCCGCGGCTTGGACGAAGCCGAGCAGATTCAATACCGGCGGTAGTGCCTACTCCTCAAACCGACCCGTGGCATCACGATCCCGTTCGTAGCGCCTGCCGAGCGGGAACGGCGGCAACCAGGACTCGCGGCGGATGGTCCAGAGTTCGTAGGTGGGCTGCAGCTGGTCAGGAGCATCCAGACAGCCCAGGCTCACTTCGATTTCGTCCGCGCTGCGGGCGAACACCGGCGAGCCGCAGCTCGGGCAGAAAAAACGCCCGGCGTAGTCGCGTGTTTCGCCCGTGATAGTCACCGCGTCCTGAGGGAATATCGCGCAGGCGTGAAATAGTGCGCCATGCTGCTTGCGGCAGTCGAGGCAGTGACAAAGGCCGACCCGGTAGGGCCGTCCCGATGCCTCGATACGCAGGTTGCCGCACAGGCAGCCGCCGGTGAATCGCTCCATAGTGCATCTCCTCTAGCCAAATAGGGGGGAGGGCTCTGTCGAAGGCGTGTGAGCGGACCGTGCTGCCCGGCATAGCCGCACTTGCCGGCCTTCATGCTGCCATCTATACCCTGTTTACCAGAAGGGACGAATGATGCTGGGCATGGTACTCAGCGAGTTTCTGGAAATGGTCGAGCAGCGCTTTTCCCCCGAACTGGCGGACCAGATGCTGACCGAGACCGGGCTGGCCAATGATGGTGCCTACACCGCCGTTGGCTATTACCCCTTTGAGGAAATGCAGGCCCTGGTGGCGACCCTGGCCCGGCTGACCGGCAGTAGCGTGCTGATGCTGATACAGGTGTATGGCGAGCACCTGTTTCAGCGCTTTGTCGAGCTCTACCCGCAGATGCTTGAGCACTGCCACGACGCCTTCAGCCTGCTGGCCAGTGTCGAGGGCATGTCCACCAGGAGGTGCACAAGCTCTATCCGCAGGCGTAGTTACCCGTCTTCGCAACCGCCGAGCACTTGAGCACCACAAGGAGGCCGGCGACCTGCTGCGCCATGCCGACGCCGACATGTATGTGGCCAAGCGCGAAGGGTGCAATCAGTACGCCTTGTACCGTCCGGAGCTTAACGAGCAGCCAGCTGTAGGGCGTGGATTATTTCGACCCCTTGGGCTTGGTGCCAACTTACCCAGCGCCTGATGCCTCGCAGTGCTGCTGGAGCACCCGTAATGGGGCTTTATGCTGCTTGTGAAGAGCGGCAGCCGCGATCTTCCCGTTCAATATTTGCGCGTCACCTGGGCTTGACTCTGCCCCATGGGACAGACCTTATCGTTCCTCGGCCTAATCATGGTTAAGCCTAAAAGGACGAGGAAACACGATGAGCAACTTGTGTCTGGTAACGGGGGCCAACGGCCATCTCGGCAACACCTTGGTGAGAGCGCTGCTTGAGCGAGGCGAAAGGGTCCGGGCCGGCGTGCGCGATCTCGACAACCGCGCCCCATTCGCGGGCCTTGCATGCGAACTCGTGTATGCGGAGCTGCAGGACAAGACGGCCATGCTCAAGGCACTGGAGGGTGTGGACGTGCTTTACCAGGTCGCCGCCGTGTTCAAGCACTGGGCGAAGGACCCGCAGGCAGAGATCATCGATCCCAATGTAAAGGGTACCCGCATCCTGTTGGCCGCCGCCGCCGAGGCCGGCGTGAAACGGATTGTTTACGTCAGCTCGGTGGCGGCGGTTGGCCAGAATGGGCAGCCGTTGACCGAAGACGACTGGAGCGACGAAGAGCACAACGCCTACTTCAAGTCCAAGATCCTCGCGGAACGAGCCGCCTGGGATGCGGCGCAGACCCACGGCCTGTGGATGGTCTCGGTTCTGCCATCTGCAATGATCGGCCCGAACGCAGTCCGCCTCACCGACACGATGAACTTTCTCGCCTCAGTGCAGAAACGCGAGGTTCCCCTTGACCCGGACTTCCATTTCAATTTCGTGGACGTGCGCGACGTAGCAGAGGGCATGATCCAGGCGGCGACGAGAGGAAGGCCCGGCCATCGCTACATCCTGGCCAATGAGCACTCGTCCCCGCTGGCTTCGCTCGTCGACGCCGCCAACGCGGTCACGCCCGGCTATCGCCTGCCTCCCCGGGCACCCAAGTGGTTGCTGCTCTGCGTGGCCTGGCTGAAAGAGCGCGTGGCGCACATCACCGGTGCGCCTGCAAACCTGCTGGTCAGCCAGGTGCGGATGTTCTATGGCATCAAGCAGGAGTACAGCATCGCCAAGGCACGGGCCGAGCTGGGCTATAAGCCACGGCCTCCGGAAGAGGCGCTAAGAATGGCCTTTGCCTATCTGAGTGAAAGGCCGGCTCTGGTTTAGGTCGTGCAAGTCGGTTGTGGAGCCTGGGCGAACAGCACATTGATATCGCGCTTCAACTCGATAAGTCGCTGATCAAGCGCTTTTAGCGCTGCAACCTGCGCCTGCACTTGCAGGCGCTTGGCTTCGATACCTGCATTGGCCAGTTCGAGCGGGAAGCGATTCTGCCGGTTCTTTTCCTCGATCAGTGTGCCCAGTTCGGACAGCTTGAACCCTGCGGACTGCGCCACGCGGATAATCCGCACGATGTCGACATGGTGTGGCGTATAGAAACGGTACGTGCCGCGGCGGCTCGGCTCGGGCAGCAAGCCGAGGCGTTCGTACAAACGAATCGCCTTCGGTGTACAGCCCGTCAGTTCGGCAATCCTTCCGATATACATTGCGCTTCCTTCTTTCAGGGGTGTCGCCAAAGAGCCCGATTGTAGTCCGCCTCGTTAGGGCCGGCCATCAGATGCCAATACCTGCAGGAGCAACCAGGCCAGGCTCGGCCCGCAACGCCACGCCCTGCAGCCAACAAGCGCGCTCCTGTCTAGGCAAACCGACCGTTGCACCGCGCCCGGGTTTTCATACACTCTGGCTTTCTTTTCTTCAGGCAAGGCCCTCCCGTGCAACCGGTGATCTCGATTCAGCAACTGAGCAAGACCTACGCCAGCGGCCATCCGGCGCTGCAGCAGATCGATCTGGATATTCGTCAGGGCGAGATCTTTGCCCTGCTCGGGCCCAACGGCGCGGGCAAGACCACCTTGATCAGCATTGTCTGCGGCATCGTCAATCCGGGCGGCGGGCGGGTGCTGGTGGGCGGCAAGGACATCATCCAGGACTACCGCGCGGCCCGTTCGCAGATCGGTCTGGTGCCCCAGGAGCTGGTCAGCGATGTGTTCGAAACCGTCTGGGCGACGGTGAAGTTCAGCCGTGGCCTGTTCGGCAAGAAGCCTGATCCTGCGTATCTGGAGCGGCTGCTGCGCGACCTGTCGTTGTGGGACAAGCGCGACGCGAAGATCTTCGAACTGTCCGGCGGTATGAAGCGCCGGGTGATGATCGCCAAGGCCCTGAGCCACGAACCGCAGATTCTGTTTCTCGACGAGCCCACCGCCGGCGTCGACGTCGAGCTGCGCCGCGATATGTGGAATATGGTGCGCGGCCTGCGCGAGCGCGGGGTGACCATTATCCTCACCACCCACTACATTGAGGAGGCCGAGGAGATGGCCGACCGCATCGGGGTGATCAGCAAGGGCCGGATCATTCTGGTGGAAGACAAGCAGGTGCTGATGCACAAGCTGGGCAAGAAGCAGCTGACCCTGCATTTGCAGCAGCCCCTGAACAACCTGCCGGCGGAGCTGAGCGGCCACCGCCTGGAACTGGCGGAAGAGGGCCATGCCCTGGTGTTCACCTTCGATGCGCAAAGCGAGCACACCGGCATCGCCGAGCTGCTCAAGGACCTGGCCCAGCACGGTATCGACTTCAAGGATTTGCAGTCCAGCCAAAGCTCCCTTGAGGAGATTTTCGTCAGCCTGGTCAAGGAGTCGCGCGCATGAACCTGTATGCCATCAAGGCCATCTACCTGTTCGAGCTGGCGCGCACCTGGCGCACCCTGTTGCAGAGTATCGCCACCCCGGTGATCAGCACCTCGCTGTATTTCGTGGTGTTCGGTTCGGCCATCGGTTCGAGCATGACCCAGATCCAGGGGGTGAGCTACGGGGCCTTTATCGTGCCAGGGCTGATCATGCTGGCGCTGCTCACCGAGAGCATTTCCAACGCATCGTTCGGCATCTATATGCCCAAGTATTCGGGGAGCATCTACGAGCTGCTGTCGGCCCCGGTGTCCTATCTGGAAATTCTGATCGGCTATGTCGGCGCGGCGGCCACCAAGTCGATCATTCTCGGCCTGGTGATCCTGGTTACGGCGCGGCTGTTTGTCGATTTCGAGATTCTCCATCCGTTCTGGATGCTGGCCTTTCTGGTGCTCACCGCGCTGACCTTCAGCCTGTTCGGTTTTATCATCGGCGTCTGGGCCGATGGCTGGGAGAA
>CAZOEC010000183.1:0-7206 GCA_964578635.1 uncultured Pseudomonas sp. | reverse complement strand
TAGAGGAATGACTGTCCTCGACAGAACCCGGCTTACAGATCGACTCTCCACCTTTCTTTATTGATCCGCTTCACTTTCATTCCCCGCTTTCTAAGACCGAAAAAATCTTACTCTTAACAAATCACTTTAAGTTTGAAGTGCAGCCTCTTGCGTGGGCTCGTTTTAGTGCGTCGATTGTCTGACCCTCTGCTGTTTCTTTCTCTCTTTGTTTCGCTAAATCTCCGTTCTATAAGGGTTTTTCCCGCTGGGCGCGCCTTGACGGTGGGGGGCGTGCGTTCCTATAGTGTGCGCGAGTGGCAAGAAGTGGCATGAAGTGGGTTTTTTTGGGCATGGACAGCTAATTAAAGGGGAAGCGCGGTCGTGTTTCGCGGAGCTAACGCCATCAGTCTCGACGCCAAAGGGCGCCTCGCGATGCCAAGTCGGTATCGGGATGAGCTCGTCTCGCGTTGTGCCGGCCAGCTTATCGTCACCATCGATGCCATCGACCCCTGTCTGTGTGTCTATCCCCTGGCCGAGTGGGAACTGATCGAAGCCAAACTGCGTGAGCTGGCGTCCTTTCGCGAGGAGAACCGTCGTTTGCAGCGTCTGCTGATCGGTAATGCGGTTGACCTGGAGCTGGATGCCAGCGGTCGTTTCCTGGTGCCGCCGCGGCTGCGCGAGTACGCCAAGCTGGATAAGCGCGCGATGCTGGTGGGTCAACTCAATAAATTTCAATTGTGGGATGAGGATGCCTGGAATGCCGTGGCGGATGCCGATCTGGCCGCCATCAAGCAACCGGGTGCTCTGTCCGACGAACTACGGGACCTGATCCTGTGACTATGTCCAGCAGCTTTCGCCATATAACAGTGCTACTCGACGAGGCGGTCGAGGGGCTGGCTGTGCGTGCGGACGGCTGCTACCTGGATGGCACCTTCGGCCGCGGCGGGCATAGCCGGCTGATCCTCGAGAGGCTGGGCCCTGACGGCCGCCTGCTGGGGTTCGACAAGGATCCCCTGGCGATTGCGACGGGGAATGCGCTGGCGGCCGAAGACGGCCGCTTTGTCGTTGTGCAGCGCAGTTTTGCGGAACTCGGTGAAGAAGTTGCTGTCCGCGGCCTGGCCGGCAAGGTCAGCGGCATCCTGCTCGACCTCGGCGTGTCCTCGCCGCAGCTCGATGATGCCGAGCGCGGCTTCAGCTTTATGAACGATGGCCCGCTGGATATGCGCATGAACCCCGATGCGGGCGTCAGCGCCGCGCAGTTTATTGCCAGCGCGACCGAAGAGGAAATTGCCCGGGTCTTCAAGGAATATGGCGAAGAGCGCTTCGCCAAGCGCATGGCCCGTGCGGTGGTGCTGCGCCGCGCCGAGCAGCCGTTCGAGCGTACCGCTGACCTGGCTCAGGTACTGACCGTGGCCAATCCGGCCTGGGAAAAGGGCAAGAATCCGGCCACTCGTGCCTTCCAGGGCCTGCGCATCTTTGTCAACAACGAGCTCGGCGACCTTGAAGTCGGCCTGGATGCCGCCCTGGAAGCCCTCGAAGTAGGTGGGCGGCTGGTGGTGATCAGCTTCCACTCCCTGGAAGACCGCATCGTCAAACTCTTTATGCGCAAGCATGCCAAGGGCGAACAGGACAAGTTGCCGCGCGACCTGCCGATTATTCCGAAGGCCTTTGAGCCGCGCCTGAAGCTGATCGGCAAGGCGCAGTTCGCCTCGGAAGCCGAGCAGAAAGCCAACCCGCGTTCGCGCAGTGCCGTTATGCGCATTGCGGAGAAAATGCGATGAGCGCGATCTTCGCCAAACCATTGCCCGGCGGCAGCCTGCTGATGCTGGTACTGTTCCTCGGCGTGCTGGTGTCGGCCGTGGCGGTGTCCTACAGCGCCCACTGGAATCGCCAGCTGCTCAACGACCTGTATGCCGAACTCAGCGTGCGCGACAAGGCGCAGGCAGAGTGGGGCCGGTTGATCCTCGAGCAGAGCACCTGGACCGCGCACAACCGGATCGAGACCCTGGCCTCCGAACGCCTCGGCATGCGCATCCCGGATGCCGCCGAAGTGCGCATGGTGGCTCCATGATCCGGCTCGAAGGTGCTCTCTACCCTTGGCGTTTTCGCCTGGTGCTGCTGTTGCTGGCCTTGATGGTCGGTGCCATCGCCTGGCGCATCGTCGATCTGCAGGTGTTCGACCAGAGCTTCCTGCAGGCCCATGGCGACGCTCGCAGCGTGCGTCATATGCCGATTCCGGCGCACCGCGGCCTGATCACCGACCGCAATGGCGAGCCTCTGGCCGTCAGCACTCCGGTGACCACCCTGTGGGCCAACGGCAAGGAACTGCAGAATGGCAAGGCTCAGTGGCCAGCTCTGGCAGCGGCCCTGGGCCAGGAAGCCAAGGCTTTCAGCGCGCGCTTGCAGGCCAATGCCGGACGCGAATTTATGTACCTGGTGCGTGGCCTGACCCCGGAGCAGGGCCAGCGGGTGCTCGATCTGAAGGTGCCGGGCGTATATGCCATCGAAGAATTCCGCCGTTTCTACCCGGCCGGCGAAGTCGCCGCCCATGTGGTCGGCTTTACCGATATCGATGACCGAGGGCGCGAAGGCATGGAGCTGGCCTTCGAGGACTGGCTGGCCGGTGTACCGGGCAAGCGCCAGGTGCTCAAGGACCGTCGTGGTCGTTTGATCAAGGACGTGCAGGTGGCACAGAACGCCAAGGCCGGTCGGGCCTTGGCGTTGTCGATTGACCTGCGCCTGCAATACCTGGCCCATCGCGAGCTGCGCAATGCCGTGACCGAGTTCGGGGCCAAGGCCGGTAGCCTGGTGCTGCTCGATGTGCAGACCGGCGAAGTGCTGGCCATGGTCAATCAGCCCACCTACAACCCGAACAATCGTCGCAGCCTGCAGCCAGCGGCCATGCGTAACCGGGCGATGATCGACGTGTTCGAGCCCGGTTCCACGGTCAAGCCGTTTTCCATTGCCGCCGCCCTGGGCTCTGGCCGCTGGACCCCGGAAATGACCGTGGACACCGCTCCCGGCAGCCTGCGTATCGGCCGATATACCATCCGCGACGTGTCCCGTGGCGGCGTGCTGAACCTGACCGAGATCCTGATGAAGTCGAGCAACGTCGGTATCAGCAAGATCGCCTTCGATATCGGTGCCGAGCCTATCTATGCGGTGATGCAGCAGGTTGGTCTGGGCCAGGATACCGGCCTGAGCTTCCCTGGCGAGCGGGTCGGCAACCTGCCCAATCACCGGGTCTGGAAGCAGGCCGAGACCGCTACCCTGGCCTATGGCTACGGCCTGTCGGTAACCGCCGTGCAGCTGGCCCATGCCTATGCGGTGCTGGCCAACGAGGGCGGCAACGTGCCGCTGTCCATGGTGCGTCTGGACCGCCAGCCGGTTTCCACCCAGGTGATCGATCAGCAGATCGCCAAGACCGTGCTCGGCATGCTCCAGGCTGTAGTGGAAGAGCCGGGCGGCGGCGGTGCGCGGGCCAAGGTGCCCGGCTACCACGTCGGCGGCAAGAGCGGCACCGCCCGTAAGGCTGCCACCGGCAGCAAGGGCTATGTCGACAAGGCCTACCGGGCCTTCTTTGCCGGCGTCGCGCCCATAGACAACCCGCGGATTGCCGCCGTGATCATGATCGATGAACCCAGAGAGGGCGGCGGCTATTACGGTGGCCTGGTCTCGGCCCCGGTATTCGGCAAGGTCATGGCCGGTGCCCTGCGCTTGATGAACGTCGCGCCGGACAATCTGCCCGACCCGCAGACCGCCGTGGTCGAAACCGTTAAAGGAGGGCGTATCTGATGCCCATGCCCCTCAATCAGCTGTTGCCGGAAGCCGCCAGTTCGGTGCTGATCCGCGAATTGACCCTGGACAGCCGCAAGGTACGTCCGGGCGACCTGTTTCTCGCCGTGCCCGGCACCCAGCAGGATGGCCGCGTGCATATCGCCGACGCCATCGCCCGTGGGGCCGCCGCGGTGGCCTACGAGGCCGAAGGCGCATTGCCGATGACCGCCCATAGCGCCGAGCTGGTGGCGCTCAAGGGCCTGGCAGGGCAGCTGTCAGCCATCGCCGGACGCTTTTATGGTGAGCCGAGCCGTGGCCTGCATCTGATCGGTATCACTGGCACCAACGGCAAGACCAGCGTCAGCCAGTTGCTGGCCCAGGCCCTGGATCTGCTCGGCGAGCGCTGCGGCATCGTCGGCACCCTCGGTAACGGCTTCTATAACGCCCTGGCCCTGGGTCGCCACACCACCCCGGACCCGATCGGGGTGCAGGCCACACTGGCCGATATGAAGAATGCCGGCGCGCGCGCCGTGGCCATGGAGGTGTCCTCCCATGGCCTGCACCAGGGCCGCGTGGCCGCCCTGGCCTTCGATGTGGCGGTGTTTACCAACCTGTCCCGCGACCATCTGGACTACCACGGTTCGATGCAGGCCTACGGCGAGGCCAAGGCCGCCCTGTTCGCCTGGTCGGGGCTGCGCTGCCGGGTGCTCAACCTGGATGACGCCTTTGGCCGCGAGCTGGCAGCAGCCGAGCATCCCTCGCGCCTGATCGGCTACAGCCTGGAAAATCCTGCGGCCTACCTGTATTGCCGTGATATCCGTTTCGATGAGCAGGGCGTGCGCGCCACCCTGGTCACCCCGCGCGGCGAAGGCCACCTGCGCAGCTCCCTGCTCGGTCGTTTCAACCTGAGCAACCTGCTGGCGGTGGTCGGTGCGCTGCTCGGCATGGATTACGCGCTGGACGAGATTCTCAAGCTGCTGCCGCAGTTGCAGGGACCGGTTGGTCGCATGCAACGTCTGGGTGGGGTCAAGCAACCGCTGCTGGTGGTCGATTACGCCCATACCCCGGATGCCCTGGAGAAGGTCCTCGAAGCCCTGCGCCCGCATGTCAAAGGCCGCTTGCTGTGCCTGTTCGGCTGTGGCGGCGACCGCGATCGCGGCAAGCGTCCGCTGATGGCCGCGGTGGTCGAGCGCCTGGCCGATGGCGTGCTGGTGACCGACGACAACCCGCGCAGCGAGGCTCCCGAGCAGATTTTCAACGATATTCGTGCCGGCTTTGCCAACCCTGAGGCGGTGCAGTTTGTTCATGGTCGTGGCCAGGCCATCGCCCAGCTGGTTGCGGCTGCGAGTGCCGACGATGTGCTGGTGCTGGCCGGCAAGGGCCATGAGGACTACCAGGAAATTCACGGCGAGCGTCAGCCGTTCTCCGATCTGATCGAAGCCGGCAAGGCCCTGGCCGTTTGGGAGGTGGCCCATGCTTAAGGCTCTGCGTTTGAGCGAAGTGGCCGTGGCCCTGAGTGCGCGCCTGATCGGCCGCGATTGCGCTTTCGATGCCGTCAGCAGCGACAGCCGGGCGATTCGCCCCGGGCAGTTGTTTGTCGCCCTGAGCGGGCCGCGCTTCGACGGTCATGATTACCTGGCCGAGGTCGCTGCCAAGGGCGCGGTGGCTGCACTGGTCGAGCGCGAAGTGGCCGGCGCGCCCTTGCCGCAACTGCTGGTGAGCGATACCCGCCTGGCCCTGGGCCAGCTGGGCGCACTCAAGCGTCGCGCCTTCGGTGGCCCGGTGGTGGCGATTACCGGTTCCAGTGGCAAGACCACGGTCAAGGAAATGCTCGCCAGCATCCTGCGGGTTGGCCTGCGCGGGCCGGTGTTGGCCACCCGCGGCAACCTCAACAATGAACTTGGGGTGCCCCTGACCCTGCTGGAACTGGCTGCCGAGCATGTCGCGGCGGTGATCGAGCTGGGGGCCAACCATGTCGGCGAGATCGCCTACACCGTCGGCCTGACCCAGCCCCAGGTGGCCCTTATCACCAATGCCGGCAGTGCCCATGTCGGCGAGTTCGGCGGCCCGGAGAAGATTGTCCAGGCCAAGGGCGAGATTCTCGAAGGCCTGAGCGACAGCGGTGTAGCCGTGCTCAACCTGGACGATGCGGCCTTTGCCACCTGGCAGCAGCGTGCCAAGGGTCGTACCGTCACCAGCTTTTCCCTGCACAAGTCGGCGGCGGATTTTCACGCCAGCGATCTGCAGCGTGATGCCCGCGGCTGCTCGGCCTTTACCCTGCATTGCCGTCAGGGCCAGGCGGTGGTTCAGCTCAACCTGCTCGGCGAACACAATGTCGCCAATGCCCTGGCCGCCGCTGCGGCCGCAGCGGCCCTGAGCGTGCCGCTGGTGGATATCAAGACCGGCCTGGAAAGCCTGCAGCCGGTCAAGGGCCGTGCGGTGGCGCAACTCGCGCCGAACGGCATGCGGGTGATCGACGACAGCTACAACGCCAACCCCGCGTCGATGTGCGCCGCGGTGGATATCCTTGCCGGTTTTGCCGGGCGCACCGTGCTGGTCCTCGGCGATATGGGCGAGCTGGGCGACTGGGCCGAGCAGGGCCACCGGGAAGTGGGCCGCCATGCCGCCGGCAAGGTCTCAGCACTCTATGCAGTGGGCCCGCTGATGGCCCACGCCGTCGCCGAATTCGGGGCCCAGGGCCGGCACTTCGCCGACCAGGCCAGCCTGATCGCCGCCCTTGCCGGCGAGTCGGGCGACACCACCCTTCTAATCAAAGGTTCACGCAGCGCCGCGATGGAAAACGTCGTGGCGGCGCTCTGTGGCACATCCGGGGAGAGTCACTAATGCTGCTGCTGCTGGCCGAATACCTGCAACAGTTCCACAAAGGCTTCGCGGTCTTTCAGTACCTGACCCTGCGCGGCATTTTCGGCGTGCTTACCGCGCTGGCGCTGTCGTTGTGGCTGGGCCCCTGGATGATCCGCACCCTGCAGATCCGTCAGATCGGCCAGTCGGTGCGCAACGACGGCCCGCAGTCGCACCTGTCGAAGAAGGGCACGCCGACCATGGGCGGCGCGCTGATCCTCTCCGCCATCACCGTCAGCACCCTGCTCTGGGCCGACCTGGCCAACCGCTACGTGTGGGTGGTGCTGGCCGTGACCCTGCTGTTCGGGGCCGTAGGCTGGGTCGACGACTACCGCAAGGTGATCGAGAAGAACTCCAAGGGCCTGCCGAGCCGCTGGAAGTATTTCTGGCAGTCGGTGTTCGGCCTCGGCGCGGCGATCTTCCTTTATATGACCGCTGCGACCCCGGTGGAAACCACCCTGATCCTGCCGATGCTCAAGGACTACAGCATTCCGCTGGGTGCCGGCTTCATCGTCCTGACCTATTTCGTGATCGTCGGCTCGAGCAACGCGGTCAACCTGACCGACGGCCTCGACGGCCTGGCGATCA
>CAZOEC010000182.1:0-7316 GCA_964578635.1 uncultured Pseudomonas sp. | reverse complement strand
TTTCCGGTCTCCGCCAAACGCGGTATCAGCGGTCACTCCATGGGTGGCCATGGCGCGCTGGTCTGCGCCTTGCGCAATCCGGGGCGCTATCAGTCGCTGTCGGCCTTCGCGCCGATCAGCAACCCGATGAACTGCCCCTGGGGTGAGAAGGCCTTTTCCCGCTACCTGGGCGAGGAGCGTTCGCGCTGGCGTGAGTGGGATGCCTGCGCCCTGCTGGCGGAGGCGACGGAGAATCTGCCGATCCTGGTCGACCAGGGCGACCGCGACGACTTTCTCGAGACTCAGCTCAAGCCCGCGGCGCTGAAGAGCGCTGCCCAGGCGGCGGGGCATCCGCTGACCCTGCGCCTGCAGCCGGGCTACGACCATAGCTATTACTTTATCGCCAGCTTTATCGATGACCACCTGCGTCATCATGCGGCGGCATTGCACCATGCGTAGTCCGGATGAAATCCGGGAAATTGGTCTCCCGGATTTCATCCGGGCCACCGGCCAAAACGGTTAGAATCACGCCCTGACTTTTTCAGGGCGTTGTTTCTTATGCGTATTGGCCACGGCTACGATGTGCACCGCTTTACCGAGGGCTCCTTTATTACCTTGGGCGGCGTGCAAATCCCTCACAAGTTCGGCCTGCTGGCCCATTCCGACGGCGACGTGCTGCTGCATGCCTTGAGCGATGCCTTGCTCGGCGCGGCGGCGTTGGGCGATATCGGCAAACACTTTCCCGATACCGACCCGACCTTCAAGGGCGCGGACAGTCGCGTGCTGCTGCGTCATGTGCTTGGCCTGGTTCAGGCCAAGGGCTGGCGGGTGGGCAATGTCGACGCCACCATAGTCGCCCAGTCCCCCAAGATGGCTCCGCATATCGACACCATGCGCACGCTGATTGCCGAAGACCTGCAGGTAAGCCTGGATCAGGTCAACGTCAAGGCCACCACCACCGAGAAACTCGGCTTTACCGGCCGTGAAGAAGGCATCGCCGTGCATGCCGTGGCGCTGTTGGTGGCGCAATGAACGAACTGCAACTGCTGGGCCCGCGTGCCCATGGCGCGCCCTGCGGCACTGCGGTACTCAAGGCGGTGGCGGAAGATTTCCAGGTCGACGAGGTACTGGATATTCCCCTGGCCGGCGAGGGCGAGCACCTCTGGCTGTGGGTGGAAAAGCGCGAGCTGAACACCGAGGAGGCCGCCAAGCGCATCGCCCGCGCCGCCGGCGTGCCGCTGCGGATGATCAGCTATGCCGGGCTCAAGGATCGCCAGGCCCTGACCCGGCAGTGGTTCAGTCTGCACCTGCCGGGCAAGGTCGATCCTGACCTGAGCGCCGCCGAGGATGCCAGCCTGAGCATCCTCAAGCAGCTGCGTCATAGCCGCAAACTGCAGCGCGGTGCCCACGCCGCCAATGGCTTTACCCTGCGTCTGACCCAGCTGACCGCGGATCACGAGGCGCTGGAGGCGCGCCTCAAGCAGATCGCCGCCCAGGGCATTCCCAACTATTACGGTTTGCAGCGCTTCGGCCATGAGGGCGGCAATGTCGCCCATGCCCGGCACTTTGCGGCGAACAAGAGCCTGCCGGACAAGCGCAATGTGCGTTCGCGGGTGCTCTCGGCGGCGCGCAGTTATCTGTTCAACCAGGTCTTGGCCGCGCGGGTAGCAGCCGGCAACTGGAATCAGGCGCTGCCGGGCGACCTGCTGGCCTTTACCGATAGCCGCAGTTTTTTCCCCGCAGGCGAAGCCGAGTGCAGCGATCCACGTCTGGCCATTCTCGACCTGCATCCCACCGGGCCGCTGTGGGGCGCGGGGGTGTCCACGGCCGCCGGGGTGGCCCAGCAGCTGGAGCAACAGGTCGCCGAGGCTGAGCCTGCCTTGGTCGACTGGTTGGCAGATGCGGGCATGACGCACGAACGGCGCATCCTGCGCCTCCCCATCGGCGGCCTGTCGTGGCATTATCCCGAGCCTGACATTCTGCAACTGGAATTCGTCCTGCCGGCTGGATGCTTTGCCACCGTATTGGTGCGTGAGCTCGTCGATCTGTTGCCGGCAGGGCAGACGGACAACCCATGCGTATTCTGATTTCTAATGATGACGGCGTGGCCGCCCCCGGCCTTGCTGCACTCTATGCTGCGCTCGCCGACTATGCCGAGTGTGCGGTGATTGCCCCGGACCAGGACAAGAGCGGTGCCAGCAGTTCGCTGACCCTCGATCGTCCGCTGCACCCCTGCACCTTGCCCAATGGTTTTATCAGCCTCAACGGCACGCCTACCGACTGCGTGCACCTGGGCCTGAATGGATTGCTGCCCCAGGTGGCCGATCTGGTGGTGGCGGGGATCAATCTGGGGGCCAATCTGGGCGATGACGTGCTCTATTCCGGCACCGTGGCCGCGGCCCTTGAGGGGCGTTTCCTGACGCGTCCGGCGTTCGCCTTCTCGCTGTTGTCGCGCCTGCCGGACAACCTGCCGACCGCCGCCTATTTCGCCCGCAAGCTGGTCGAAGCTCACGAGCAGCTCGACCTGCCGCCACGTACCGTGCTCAACGTCAATATCCCCAACCTGCCGCTGGAACATATCCGCGGTATCCAGCTGACCCGCCTGGGCCATCGCGCCCGAGCCGCCGCGCCGGTCAAGGTGGTCAATCCGCGTGGCAAGGAAGGTTACTGGATCTCGGTGGCCGGGGATGCTGAAGACGGCGGCCCGGGCACGGACTTCCACGCGGTGATGCAGGGCTATGTGTCGGTCACGCCCCTGCAGCTCGATCGTACTTTTCAGGATGGCCTCAACAGCCTGCAACCTTGGCTGGAGGGTCTGCTGTGATCAGGCGTGAGCAGGACGATTTGCACCGTGGCATCGGCATGACCTCGCAGCGCACCCGCGAGCGCCTGATTCAGCGGCTCTATGAAGAGGGCCTGTCCAACGCCCATGTGCTGGAAACCATTCGTCGCACGCCGCGCCATCTGTTTGTCGATGAGGCCCTGGCCCATCGCGCCTATGAAGACACCGCGCTGCCGATTGGCAACAACCAGACCATCTCGCAGCCCTATATGGTCGCGCGCATGAGCGAGTTGCTGCTGGCGGCAGGGCCGCTGGACAAGGTGCTGGAAATCGGTACCGGCTCGGGCTACCAGACTGCGATTCTGGCCCAGCTGGTCGAGCGGGTCTTCAGCGTCGAGCGTATCCAGAGCCTGCAGGACAAGGCCAAGGAGCGTCTGGCGCAGTTGAACCTGCGCAATGTGGTGTTTCGCTGGGGCGACGGCTGGGAAGGCTGGAACGCCCTGGGGCCGTACAACGGGATTATCGTTACGGCGGCGGCGGCCAATGTGCCCCAGGCCCTGCTGGATCAGCTGGCACCGGGTGGACGCCTGGTGATTCCGGTCGGTGCGGGCGATGTGCAGGAGCTGTTGCTGATCGTACGCGAAGAGCATGGCTTCTCGCGTCATGTGCTGGATGCGGTGCGTTTTGTGCCCTTGCTCAACGGGCCTCTGGCCTGATTCGATTGTTTACGGATGAACCCATGAAGAAGTATTTCCTGCTTTACGCCAAAGGCATCGCCATGGGCGCGGCCGATGTGGTGCCCGGCGTATCCGGCGGCACCGTCGCCTTTATTACCGGTATCTACGATGAGCTGCTGCGCTCCATCGCCAGTATTCCCGCGGCCGCCATAATGCTGTTGCGCGGGCGTGTGCGCGATGCCTGGCAGGCGGCCAATGCGACCTTTCTGCTGATTCTGCTGCTGGGCATCATGACCAGCGTGCTGAGCCTGGCGCGGCTGATCACCTATCTGCTGGCCGAGCACCCCATACCGGTGTGGTCGTTCTTCTTCGGTCTGATTCTGGTGTCTGCGCACCTGGTGGCACGGGAGATCCAGCGCTGGAACTGGAGTCGGGCCCTGAGCTTCGCCCTCGGCGGCGGCTTTGCCTACTGGATTACCGTGGCCTCGCCAGTGCAGTTGGGCAGCGATCCGTTCAGCCTGTTTATCGCCGGGGCCATCGCCATCTGCGCGATGATCCTGCCGGGGATCTCCGGCAGCTTTATTCTGGTGCTGCTGGGTCTTTACTCGGTGGTGCTGGGGGCGGTGAAGAGCTTCGATCTGGCTCTGCTGGCGGTGTTTGCCGCGGGCTGCCTGGTCGGTCTGGTCAGCTTCGCCAGCCTGTTGCGCTGGCTGCTGGTGCGCTGGCGCGACCTCAGCCTGGCCTTTCTCACCGGCCTGATGCTGGGCTCGTTGAACAAGATCTGGCCCTGGAAGGAAACCCTGACCTGGCGTACCGATCGGCATGGCGAGCAGCTGCCATTGCTGCAGAGCAATCTGTTGCCGGAGCGCTTTGCCGAAATCAGCGGCCAGGATCCGCAGCTATTGCTGGCCATTGCCCTGGCCGTCGGCGGCGTGCTGCTGGTGCTGAGCCTGGAGTGGGTGGCCGGGCGTAGTCAGCAAAGCAGTGGTCGCGACGAATAATTGCGGCACAATACGCGCCAGTCATTAAGACGCCAGTAGCCGGTAGGGGAGAAGCGGGTGAGTTTCACAGCCATTCAGTTGCGAATTAGCTACAGCGGCATCCGATGTCTGCTGGTTGGCCTGGTGCTTGGCGCATTACTCAGCGCCTGCGCCAGCCCGCCGCCGGGCGGGGTGCAGGTGCTCGATCGGAACAACCGTGCCGCCCAGGCCGCTCAGCGCCAGCCCGTGACCCAGGGGCAGTATCGGGTGCAGCGCGGCGATACCCTCTACTCCATCGCCTTTCGTTTCGGCTGGGACTGGAAAGCCCTGGCCGCGCGCAATGGCATTGCCGCGCCTTACCTGATTCGGGTCGGCCAGGTGATTCGCTTCGACGGTCAGCCCGGCAGCCGTGCGCCGGTGGTTGCTTCGGCACCGGTTGCCACTCCGGTACCCGTGCGCCCGCCCATTACCTCCACCCAGACCACGCCAGCGCGTCCTCCAGCCACGCCGCAAACGCCCCCCAAGGTCGTGCAGGCGACCACGCCGATGCAGCCGGTACAGCGCTCCGCAGGGGGCTGGGCCTGGCCGACGAACGGTGCGGTCATCGGTCGTTTCTCCTCAAACGGTAGTTTGAATAAAGGAATTGATATCGCCGGAGAATTGGGCCAGCCTGTTTCTGCTGCGTCTGATGGTTCAGTGGTCTACGCCGGGAGTGGTTTACGGGGCTACGGCGAATTAGTGATCATCAAGCATAGCGATACCTACGTGAGCGCCTACGGACACAACCGCAGGCTGTTGGTGCAGGAGGGGCAAAAGGTCAAGGCCGGGCAGACAATTGCCGAGATGGGTTCCACAGGAACCGACCGGGTGAAGCTTCATTTCGAGATTCGCCGCCAGGGTAAGCCTGTAGATCCACTGCAATACCTGCCGCGTCGTTGATCTTCGCCAGCCTGTCCATTGCGTGGGAGGGACAGGCTCGGGTGCGGCCACGGACTTGGTAGCGTCGAGCTTGCTGTCGAACTCAGCAAGGAATAACAAAAATGGCTCTCACTAAAAAAGAAGCGCCGGAGTTTGACGTCGATGATGAAGTGCTCCTGATGGAGCCTGCTATTGTCCTTGACGATGATTCTAATGATGAGACACAAGCGGCACCTGCACGCGGCAAAGCGAAAGCTTCCACGGCCAGCAGCAAGCAACACAAGTACATCGACTACACCCGGGCGCTAGACGCCACTCAGCTGTACCTCAACGAAATCGGTTTTTCCCCTCTCCTGACCCCTGAAGAAGAAGTGTTCTTCGCGCGCCTGGCGCAGAAGGGCGATCCAGCTGGGCGCAAGCGCATGATCGAAAGCAACCTGCGCTTGGTGGTGAAAATCGCTCGCCGTTACGTCAATCGCGGCTTGTCCCTGCTGGACCTGATCGAAGAAGGCAACCTCGGGCTGATTCGTGCGGTGGAGAAATTCGACCCCGAGCGCGGTTTCCGTTTCTCGACCTACGCCACCTGGTGGATTCGCCAGACCATTGAACGGGCGATCATGAATCAGACCCGTACCATTCGCTTACCCATTCATGTGGTCAAAGAGCTCAACGTCTATCTGCGTGCTGCTCGCGAATTGACCCAGAAGCTCGACCATGAGCCCTCGGCAGAAGAAATTGCCAACCTGCTGGAAAAACCTGTGGGTGAAGTCAAACGCATGCTCGGCCTGAATGAGCGTGTTTCCTCGGTGGACGTTTCACTGGGTCAGGACTCGGACAAAACCCTGCTCGATACCCTCACCGATGATCGGCCTACCGACCCCTGCGAGTTGCTGCAGGACGATGATCTGTCGCAGAGCATCGATCAGTGGCTGTCTGAACTGACCGATAAGCAGCGTGAGGTGGTGATTCGCCGCTTCGGCCTGCGCGGCCACGAAAGCTGCACCCTGGAGGAGGTCGGCCAGGAAATTGGCCTGACCCGCGAGCGGGTGCGGCAGATCCAGGTCGAAGCGCTCAAGCGTCTGCGCGAGATTCTGGAAAAGAACGGCCTTTCGAGCGACTCGTTGTTCCAGTAACCGCTGGATTCAACACCCAACCCGGCCTAGGCCGGGTTTTTTATGCGCGCTTATGTAAGCCGTTGCTTACACGGGGTGTAAGTGATTGGTGGAAAGATAGGCCAGATAACGGCTTTTAGATGCTGGTCATAACTTAGAAATTATTGATTTATAAGTATTTAATTTTTAAATCCAGCTTTTCTGTTGTGCCTGTCTGACGTTTTCCCTGGCTTGTGATGATTGTGGAAGTGGCTAGTATTGCAACTGTGCTTAGGGACAAGCGCAGACTGTCAGGGAGATGGTCAGGAACCTCGCAAGATGCGATTCATCAGGATGATGAGCTGGGAAATAGAGGGACTAGGGACAAAAGAGTGGGCGGCGCGAGCCGCCCCTTTTTTTGTCTGCGTTTTGTGGCCGCCATCCCTGGCGGCCACCCTGCGGGCCGTCGCTGCGCGACGTCAATAATTGCTCCCGGCAATTCTTTGTGGCCGCCATCCCAGGCGGTAACCCGGCGGACCGTGGCTAGGCGACGTAAAAAGTTGTTCCAGGCAATTTGTTGCCCGCCAGAAAAGTAAAAACCCGCACAAGGCGGGTTTTTAGTCTGCAGTCCGGTAAGCCTGGTACTAGCGCTCCAGATACTGCAGCTTGTCCTTCACGCCATCCCACTCTTCGGCGTCGGGCAGGGACTCTTTCTTCTCGGTGATATTCGGCCAGATTTCCGCCAGGTCGGCATTGAGCTCGATATATTCCTGCTGATCTTCCGGCACTTCATCTTCGGAGAAGATCGCCTGTGCAGGGCATTCAGGCTCGCAGAGTGCGCAGTCGATGCACTCGTCCGGGTGGATCACCAGGAAGTTCGGGCCTTCGT
>CAZOEC010000181.1:0-7363 GCA_964578635.1 uncultured Pseudomonas sp. | reverse complement strand
GCTCATCCACCGGCAGCACCGACGAGATCAAGGCGTTCGGCAATATGCTGCTCAACTCGGTGGCCGACGGCCTGAATGCCAACTCCTATATCCGCATGATGCCGCACACCACGGCGGCCAATATCAGCATCTTCTTCGGCCTCAAGGGCCGCCTGATCCCTACCTCCAGCGCCTGCACCAGCGGCAGCCAGGGCATCGGCTACGCCTATGAGGCGATCAAGTTCGGCCGCCTGCCGATGATGCTCGCCGGCGGTGCCGAGGAACTCTGCCCCACCGAAGCCATGGTCTTCGATGCGCTGTACGCCACCAGCCTGAAAAACGACGCCCCGCACACCTCACCACGCCCCTATGACAGCGGCCGCGATGGCCTGGTGATCGGTGAAGGTGCCGGCATTCTGGTCCTGGAAGAACTGGAACACGCCCTGGCCCGTGGCGCGACCATCCACGCCGAAATCGTCGGTTTTGGCTGCAACGCCGACGGCCAGCACGCCACCAAACCGGTGCAGGCGACCATGCGTGGGGCGATGGAGCTGGCGTTGCAGGATGCCGGTTTAGCACCCTCCGCCATCGGCTACGTCAACGGCCACGGCACTGCCACCGACCAGGGCGATGTGGCCGAAACCCTGGCCACCCAGGAGCTGTTCGGCAACCAGATGCCGATCAGCTCGCAGAAGAGCTACTTCGGCCACACCCTGGGGGCTTGCGGCGCGCTGGAATCCTGGTTCAGCATCGAAATGATGAACGCGGACAGCTATGTGCCGACCCTGAATCTGGAAAATATCGACCCGGCCTGCGGCGAGCTGGACTACCTGCGCGGTGAATTTCGCCAGATGAGCCACCAGTACGTGATGAACAACAACTTCGCCTTTGGTGGAGTGAATACATCGCTGATCTTCAAGCGCTGGAGCTAAAAAATAGCCTGATTACACTGATTTTTTGCGCAACACCCTGACCAGAAACTCACAAGAAAGGAGTCACCCGATGAAAGCCAAGAACTGGATCCTTGCTGCCGCCTGCCTGAGCCTGTTGCCAGCGGTCAGCCAGGCCCGCGACACCACCCACTTTCTGCCATTCGACGCGGTTGTGCAGGAAGCCCTGAATGCCGGCCGCCTCGACGGCAGCGTGAAGTTCTACCTGGCGGGCAACAAGCCGGCCGGCGCGGTCAGCGTGGTCAAATCCGGCGTCACCACCAGCCAGAAGACCAACGCCTTCAACAAGAGCGACGAAGGTGCCTGCAGCTGGGCGCTGCAATCGGCCTTGATCCGCCTGCAGAACGCGGCCAAGGCTGCCGGGGCCAACGCCGTGGTCGACCTGGCCAGCAACTACAAGAACATCGAGTACAAGGACAGCCAGAAGTATGAATGCCACGCTGGCGCGATCATGGCCGGCGTAGCGCTCAAGGGTAATCTGGCCAGGGTCAAATAAGCCGAGGCTGGTAAGCGCGAGGCAATCGGCGTAAAGCCTTAAAAACCGCACACAAAACAAAAGCCGCTAATGCGGCTTTTGTTTTGTGCAATTTACCCTAGCCCGCGATCACCTTTTCGCGGCCATGGCCCGCTTCTACAGTCACGCCACAGCATCAGGCGTGATACTGCGCCGACAACTCATGCACTGCTTCGAAGAACGCGCCGGCATGGGCCGGGTCGACTTCCGGGGTAATGCCGTGGCCGAGGTTGAACACCTGGCCGCTGCCATGACCGAAGCTGGCCAGGATGCGCGCCACCTCGTCGCGGATTGCCGCCGGGTTGGCGTACAGCACGCTCGGGTCCATATTGCCCTGCAGCGCCACCTTGTTGCCGACGCGGGCGCGGGCGCTGCCGATATCGCAGGTCCAATCCAGGCCCAGGGCTTCGGCACCGGTCTCGGCCATGGACTCCAGCCACAGGCCACCACCCTTGGTGAACAGGATCACCGGCACGCGGCGACCGTCGTGTTCGCGGATCAGGCCGTCGATGATCTTCTGCATATAGGCCAGGGAGAACTCCTGATAGGCCGCAGACGACAGCGAACCGCCCCAGGAATCGAAAATCTGCACCGCCTGCGCGCCCGCCTTGATCTGCCCGTTGAGGTAGGCAGTGACCGACTGCGCCAGCTTGTCGAGCAGCGCGTGCATGGCCTGCGGGTTGTCGTAGAGCATGGCCTTGGACTTGCGGAAGTCCTTCGACGAGCCGCCTTCGACCATATAGGTAGCCAGAGTCCAGGGACTGCCGGTGAAGCCGATCAGCGGCACGCGGCCATTCAGCTCGCGGCGGATGGTGCGCACGGCGTCCATCACATAACCCAGGTCCTGCTCCGGATCGGGAATCGGCAGCGCTTCGATATCGGCCATCGAACTGATGACCTTCTTGAAGCGCGGGCCTTCGCCCGTTTCGAAATACAGGCCCTGGCCCATGGCATCGGGGATGGTCAGGATGTCGGAGAACAGAATCGCCGCGTCCAGCTGCGGGTAGCGATCCAGCGGCTGGATGGTGACCTCGCAGGCCAGCTCCGGGTTCTTCATCAGGTTGACGAAGTTGCCGGCCTTGGCGCGGGTGGCGCGGTATTCCGGCAGATAACGACCGGCCTGGCGCATCATCCACACCGGGGTGACATCGACAGGTTGCTTGAGCAGAGCACGAAGGAAGCGGTCGTTCTTCAGGGCGGTCATGGCAGTTCCCGAGAAAAGTAGTCGGCGAAAAAGTGCGGGCATTTTCGCAGACCACAAAACAAAAGGCACGGCGAGTGCCGTGCCTTTTGTCTATAGGGTCAATTTGTCGCGGGCGTTACCCATCAAAACCATGATGGGTATCGCTGCGCTCAACCCATCCTACACAGGGCTCAATCAGACCTGCAGGTAGTCGAGGATACCTTCGGCGGCGTTCCTGCCTTCGAAGATCGCCGTCACCACCAGGTCAGAACCGCGAACCATATCGCCACCGGCGAAGATCTTCGGGTTGCTGGTCTGGTGCTTGAACTGGCTCTGCTCTGGCGCTACCACACGTCCCTGGCTGTCGGTTTCGATCTCGAAATCGTTGAACCAGGCAGCCGGGCTTGGACGGAAACCGAAGGCAATCAGCACGGCTTCCGCCGGAATGATTTCCTCGGAGCCGGGAATCGGCTCAGGGCTGCGACGGCCACGGGCATCCGGTGCGCCGAGACGGGTCTCGACCACTTTCACGCCTTCAACCTTGTCTTCACCGACGATAGCGATAGGCTGACGGTTAAAGAGGAATTTCACCCCTTCTTCCTTGGCGTTCTTCACTTCCTTGCGCGAGCCCGGCATGTTCTCTTCGTCGCGGCGATAGGCGCAGGTGACCGACTTGGCGCCCTGGCGAATCGAGGTGCGGTTGCAATCCATCGCGGTGTCGCCGCCGCCGAGAACAACGATGCGCTTGCCCTTCATGTCGATAAAGTCTTCCGCATTCTTCTCGAAACCGAGGTTGCGGTTGACGTTGGCAATCAGGAAATCCAGCGCATCGGTAACGCCCGGCAGGTCTTCACCGGGGAAGCCGCCCTTCATATAGGTGTAGGTGCCCATGCCCATAAACACGGCATCGTACTCATCCAGCAGCTGCTGCATGGTGATGTCTGTGCCGATCTCGGTGTTCAGGCGGAACTCGACGCCCATGCCGGTGAAGACTTCGCGGCGATTGCTCAGCACGCTCTTCTCCAGCTTGAACTCGGGGATACCGAAAGTCAGCAGGCCGCCGATTTCCGGGTTCTTGTCGAATACCACCGGGGTCACACCGTTGCGCACCAGGACGTCGGCGCAGCCCAGACCAGCCGGACCGGCACCGATGACCGCAACGCGCTTGCCGGTTGGCACCACGCGCGACATGTCCGGACGCCAGCCCATGGCGAAGGCCGTGTCGGTGATGTACTTCTCCACCGAACCGATGGTCACCGCACCGAAGCCGTCGTTGAGGGTGCACGCACCCTCGCACAGACGGTCCTGCGGACACACGCGGCCGCAGACTTCCGGCAGGGTGTTGGTCTGGTGCGACAGTTCGGCGGCGGCGAGGATGTTTCCCTCGGACACCAGCTTGAGCCAGTTGGGAATGAAGTTGTGCACCGGGCACTTCCATTCGCAATAGGGGTTGCCACAGCCCAGGCAACGGTGTGCCTGGTCGGCCGCTTGCGCAGGCTTGAAGTTGTCGTAGATCTCGACGAACTCTTTCTTACGCTGACGCAACAGTTTCTTCTTCGGGTCTTTGCGCCCGACTTCGATGAACTGGAAGTCGTTATTCAGACGTTCAGTCATTGCAATACCTCATCAAACCACTTCAGGCGCATTCTTATTGCGGGTTGGCACGGGTGCTGGAGAGCAACGACTTCAGGCTTGCCGCCTTCGGTTTGACCAGCCAGAACTTGCGCAGGTAGTCGTCCAGGTTTTCCAGCAGGTTGATGCCCCACTCACTCGATGTTTCCTGGACGTACTCGGCGAGCACGCGCTCCAGGTGGCTACGGTAAGCCTCCATCGACTCATTATTGATCCGCTGAATTTCCACCAGCTCGTGGTTAACGCGATCATAGAAGCTGTTATCCAGATCGAGCACGTAGGCGAAACCGCCGGTCATGCCGGAACCGAAGTTGTAGCCGGTTTTGCCCAGTACGCAGACAAAGCCGCCAGTCATGTATTCGCAGCAATGGTCGCCAGTGCCTTCAACCACGGTGTGCGCACCGGAGTTACGCACGGCGAAACGCTCGCCCGCGGTACCAGCGGCGAACAGCTTGCCGCCAGTGGCGCCGTACAGACAGGTGTTGCCGATGATGGCGCTGTCCTGGGTCTTGAACGGGCTGCCTTTCGGCGGGGTGATCACCAGCTTGCCGCCGGTCATGCCCTTGCCGACGTAGTCGTTGGCGTCGCCTTCCAGGTACAGGTTCAGACCACCGGCGTTCCACACGCCGAAGCTCTGGCCCGCAGTGCCTTTGAAGCGGAAGGTGATCGGCGCCTTGGCCATGCCTTGGTTGCCATGTTTACGGGCGATTTCGCCGGAGACACGGGCACCAATGGAACGGTCGCAGTTGCAGATTTCCAGATCAAATTCGGCACCGCTAGCAGCATCGATCGCCGACTTGGCCAGCTCGACCATCTTCTCGGCCAGCAGGCCTTCGTCGAACGGCGGGTTGCGATCAACCAGGCAGAACTGCGGCTTGTCGGCCGGAATGTGGTCGCTGCCGAGCAGCGGCGTCAGATCCAGATGCCCCTGCTTGGCGGTTTCGCCCGGCAGCATTTCCAGCAGATCGGTACGCCCGATCAGCTCTTCCAGGCTACGTACGCCCAGCTTGGCCAGCCACTCGCGGGTTTCTTCGGCCACAAAAGTGAAGAAGTTCATCACCATTTCGACCGTGCCGATGAAGTGATCCTTGCGCAGCTTGTCGTTCTGCGTGGCCACGCCGGTGGCGCAGTTGTTCAGGTGACAGATACGCAGGTATTTGCAGCCCAGGGCGATCATCGGCGCAGTACCGAAGCCGAAGCTTTCGGCGCCGAGGATGGCGGCCTTGATCACGTCCAGGCCGGTTTTCAGGCCGCCGTCGGTCTGTACCCGCACCTTGCCGCGCAGGTCGTTGCCGCGCAGGGTCTGGTGGGTTTCGGCCAGGCCGAGTTCCCACGGCGCACCGGCGTACTTGATCGAGGTCAGCGGCGATGCACCAGTACCACCGTCGTAACCGGAGATGGTGATCAGGTCGGCATAGGCCTTGGCCACACCGGCGGCGATTGTGCCGACACCGGCTTCCGCCACCAGCTTGACCGATACCAGGGCAGCCGGGTTGACCTGCTTGAGGTCATAGATCAGCTGCGCCAGGTCTTCGATGGAATAGATGTCATGGTGCGGCGGCGGCGAAATCAGCGTCACGCCCGGCACTGCGTAACGCAGTTTGGCGATCAGACCGTTGACCTTGCCGCCCGGCAGCTGGCCGCCCTCACCGGGCTTGGCACCCTGAGCGACCTTGATCTGCAGCACTTCGGCGTTGACCAGATACTCCGGGGTTACGCCAAAACGGCCAGTGGCTACTTGCTTGATCTTCGAGCTGCGCACGGTGCCGTAACGGGCCGGGTCTTCGCCGCCCTCACCGGAGTTGGAGCGCGCACCCAGGCGGTTCATCGCCTCGGCAATGGCTTCGTGCGCCTCAGGCGACAATGCACCCAGCGAGATACCTGCCGAGTCAAAGCGCTTGAGAATCTCGCCCAGCGGCTCAACCTGATCCAAAGCCAGTGGCTGATCGGCCAGCTTCAGCTGCAGCAGGTCGCGCAGCATCGACACCGGACGGGTATCGACCAGCGTGGTGTATTCCTTGAATTTCTCGTAGCTGCCCTGCTGCACAGCAGCCTGCAGGGTGTTGACCACATCCGGGTTGTAGGCGTGGTACTCGCCGCCATAAACGAACTTGAGCAGACCGCCTTGCTGGATGGTCTTGCGCGCGTTCCAGGCTTCGGCCGCCAGCAACTTCTGCTCGTTTTCGATATCGACAAAGCGCGCACCCTTGATGCGGCTGGCCACACCACGGAAGCACAGCTCGGTGACGTCATCGGCCAGGCCGACCGCTTCGAACAGCTGCGCACCACGGTAGGACGCAACGGTGGAGATACCCATCTTCGACAGAATCTTCAGCAGGCCTTTGGAGATGCCTTTGCGGTAGTGCTTGAACACTTCATACAGATCGCCGAGCACTTCGCCGGTGCGAATCAAATCGCCCAGTACTTCGTAAGCGAGGAACGGGTAAACCGCCGACGCGCCGAAGCCGAGCAGCACCGCATAGTGATGCGGATCGCGGGCAGTCGCAGTCTCGACCAGGATGTTGCAGTCGCAACGCAGGCCTTTTTCGGTCAGGCGGTGGTGAATCGCACCGGTAACCAGCGAGGCGTGGGCCGGCAGCTTGCCTGGGGCGATATGACGGTCAGACAGAACCAGCAGCACCTTACCGGCGCGCACCGCTTCTTCAGCCTGATCGGCCATATTGCGCACGGCGGCTTCCAGACCGAGCGACTCGTCGTAGTTCATGTCGATCAGCTGACGCTCGAAGCCCGGACGATCCAGGTTCATCAACGCGCGCCACTTGGCCGGCGAAATCACCGGACTGCTGAGAATCACCCGTGCGGCGTGCTCTGGCGACTCTTCGAAGATGTTGCGCTCGGCACCGAGGCAGATCTCCAGCGACATGACGATGGCTTCACGCAGCGGGTCGATCGGCGGGTTGGTAACCTGAGCGAACTGCTGACGGAAGTAGTCATAAGGCGAGCGCACGCGCTGGCTGAGCACGGCCATCGGCGTGTCGTCACCCATGGAGCCAACCGCTTCCTGGCCTTGTTCGCCCAGCGGACGCAGCACCTGGTCACGCTCCTCGAAGGTGACCTGGTACATCTTCATGTACTGCTTGAGCT
>CAZOEC010000180.1:0-7398 GCA_964578635.1 uncultured Pseudomonas sp. | reverse complement strand
TGATCGAGGTGTAGAGGTTGACCGGCGGGTTGAGCAGCAGCACGCGCTTGAAGTTGAAGCTGCGCCGCGTTTCATCGAGTTCGCTGACGAAGGCAGCCTGCAGGCCGCCCAGGCTGTAACCGGTCAGGTGATATTCGCTGACTTTCAGCCGCGGGTGCTGAGCCCTGACCGCCTGCATGGCGCGGTACAGGTCTTCGGCATCTTCGCGGGTGATGCCCGGGGTGGCGAAACGCGAGGCCGAGGTCATAAAGTCGTAGCTGGTGGGCGAAGACAGCTGCACCACGTGATAGCCCGCGCCATAGAACAGCTTTTTCAGGTATTCCGGCGTGCTGCTGCTGTAGTGCGCGCCAGTGCCGGCGATGATAAAGATCAAGGGCGCTTCGCCGCGCTGCTTGGCCAGGCGATAACCCATCTTGGTCACCGGCCAGAAGTTCTTCGGCAGTTCGAACTCGCGTTCGGGGCGCAGCCTGACCCGATAATCGTCCTGGTCGATATCGGCGTCGGCCGGCAGGTTTGGGCGCAGCTCGACCGGGGTGGTGGCGAGTGTGGCTTCAAAGGGGTTGCTCAGGGGGTAGCCATAACTAGCTGCATCGATATCGGCTGCCAGGAGCTGGCCAGTAAAGGCCATTCCACTGAGCAAGGCGACCAAGCGGATGAGGTGCGGCATGACAGGAGTTCTCGATTAGTAGACAAGCTGACGTAAGCTGGCGTCATTCGACCACAGAGTCGGCATAGAGTGCGTTTTTATTATTAATTGTCATATACCCCAGCCGGAGCAGGCCTGGGAGGAGTGCCAGGGCTCTGGCGGATAAACCGCCCTCTGCTCAGGCCTGGTGATGCAACCAGGCATGCCGGGGAATGGTAGGGGCAGGGGAGGGTGCGCTGTTCTTGCGGGCGGCCATCCTGGCCCACAGCTTCTCGTGGAAGTAGAAACCCACGGAATTGCACAGCGGCTCAATGGCGGCCACCAGGCCGCTGGCCGCGACGCTGCCGGTCAGCGCATAGGTCACCCCGAAGGCGATGCAGAAGTGCATCAAGGTAAAGGTCAGGGTCTTGAGCATGGCGCACCTCGATTAAGAATCGTTCTCTGTTGTTACGCAGCCTAGGCGCTCAGTAGCTATTGATAAAGATTCTTGTTTGGATGCGGCCGATAGTTTTTATCGATCGATTTGGCCCTGGCTCACAAGCTGCCAGAGCCAGGACTCAAGGCGACGTCAGCTGGGTTGCGGTATTGGCCATATTGATGTCCTTGACCAGGCCTGAAGTGGCCTTGATCACCTCGCGGGCCAGGCGGGTTTCCTGCTCGCTATGGGTTTGTGCCACCAGCACCACATCACTGTGGCTAATGGCTTTATTTACCAGCTTGGCAAAGTGCCCGTGATGCTGGCCAGCGGCCGATGAGGCGCCGATCACGCTGCCCAGAAAACCGCCGATAAACCCGCCCATGCCCATCAGGGTGAAAGGCGCGAGCAGAGGGCTGGCGTAGAACAGGCTGGTCTCGCTGACAATCAGCGCCACCGCGACCAGGGCACCGATACCTATACCAATGCCGGTACCAATGGCGATGTCGACCAGCATGTCCTTTAACACCTTGTTGCTTTTACCCTGGGGTGCGGGGGCGGGCGGGGCATCTGCGTTTGCGGTGATTATCTGCAGCTGCTCATTGTCCATGCCGCGCTGAAGCAACTGGGCCAAGGCCTGCTCGGCGGTGCTGCGCTGGCTAAAAAAGCCCGATACGTGGTGACGGTAAAGGTCCATCTTGCTGCTCCTGATCGAGAGCCGTCGTCGACGACCGAAAAGTCAGCTTAGGTAGCGCCGTCCGGGGTGTCTGTGCGCCTGCGTACGCAGGGTCAAGGGCGGCTCAGGCTGATTGTGCGGTCTATGTGCGCCAGCGTGCTGACACGCTGCGGCATAGCTGCAATTGTCCGCTCTGGGAGCTGCAGCCATGGCTAAGAGCAGCGTTCATATAGCGGCCTGTTGGGCTCGCTGCCTTTGCACCTATCGTCCGGAGACCCGCGATGAAAATCCGTTACCGCCCATTCTTGCTGGGCTTTTCCATTGTCTATGCCGGGCTGGCCGTGGGCAGCCTGCTGATTGCCATGAGCTTGGTACAGAGCGCCGCGCCCATCTGCGCTGCAGGTCATTGCCCCGGCGCTCAAGAATGCTGTCTGCCGCGCTGATAGCAGCTTATTCGACAGCCCGCTTACTGGCTGCGGCCGTCAGGCGCGGCGGCGGTCATGCTGCTCGATACGGCTCTGCAGGCGATAGAGGTAAGCAAACCCCTGTTCCCAACGCCGATGTCCCGACTTCACATTGATATGCCCGGCACCGCTGAGAATGGTCACATCGCTGCCCCAGTCATGAGCCAGCTCGATAGCCCGCACGGCACTGGCAGCGGTGTCGTTATCCGAACCGACCAACTGGCTGGGGAAGGGCAGCAGGTGCTGGGGAATCGGTGCAAAGTTTTGCAGCGCTGGCGGGCAGTTGCCCCGTTCCACATCGGCTGGGGCGACCAGCAAGGCCGCACGCACCCGGCGCAGCGACTCGAGCGGGGCCTGGGCTGCCCAGTGCGCCACAGTGATGCAGCCCAGGCTATGGGCAATCAGGATGGTCGGGCGCGGGTCGCTGTCGATGCTGCGCTGCAATTCGGCAACCCAGCTCGCGCGATCGGGGTTTAGCCAGTCGGCCTGTTCGACCCGGGCGCTGTTCGGCAGGCTGCGCTGCCAGTGACTCTGCCAATGCTCGTCGGCCGATCCTTGCCAGCCCGGCACTATCAGATAGCGGATAGCTTGGTTGCGCATCGTGCGCCCTCCTGCAGATGTGAATGGCTGCAGTGTAGGGAGGACTGATGAATATCAAAAAGAATAAGAACTTATTTGTTTATGCCTTAAGTCGCATTTTCTGCGGCAGAAAGACAAGATTTTTCATATGCAAAAAATGCATATAAATGTTCTTAAATAATATTTTTAAGAATATTGGCTGCTCTCTATTATCCGCTCCACGCCCACTGATCACGGCCAGTTTTTGCCGCTTATAGGGGCTATTTCAAGGAGCACTACCATGACCGCAACCCTTCGTAACCTTGAGGGTCAGGACGACGCCAACATCCTGCGCGAGATCCAGGTTGCGCTAAATGGCCTGAAGTTCGGCTCGGTGGAAATCACCGTGCACAACGGCCAGGTCGTGCAGATCGAGCGCAAGGAAAAATTCCGTTTGCAGACCCAGAGCAACAAAGCCGACTAAACCAACTAGCTAACAAGCAGCAAGGCCCGACCGGACCACCGGAGGGCGTGCAATGAAAAGAGTCGAGCCCATGCGCACCGCGCCGTATAGCCAAGGCAGGTCGCGAGAGCAGTCGACCCATTGAACGCCAACCCCGTATTTGTCCCAGTAGGAGCCGCACCATGTCCCTTCGCCGTTTTGCCCTCGCTGCCATTGCCAGCGCACTGACTATTGCCGGGGCCGCAGGCCCGGTGGCCGCTGCAGAAACCCTGCTCAACGTGTCCTACGACCCGACCCGCGAGCTGTACAGTGAATTCAACACTGCATTCAACAAGCACTGGCAAGCCCAGGGCAATGAAGCCATCACCATTCAGCAATCCCACGGTGGCTCGGGCAAGCAGGCCCGTGCGGTAATCGATGGCCTGCGTGCCGACGTAGTAACCCTGGCCCTGGCCGGTGATATTGATGAGCTGTACAAGCTCGGCAAGCTGATCCCGGAAAACTGGCAGGAGCGTCTACCGCAATCGAGCACGCCCTACACCTCGACCATCGTGTTCCTGGTGCGCAAGGGCAACCCGGAAGGCATCAAGGACTGGGATGACCTGGCCAAGCCGGGCGTGGAAGTGATCACCCCGAACCCGAAAACCTCCGGCGGTGCGCGCTGGAACTTCCTCGCCGCATGGGCCTATGCCCAGCAGAAGTACGGCAGCGAAGCCAAGGCTCAGGAGTTTGTCGAGAAGCTCTACAAGAACGTGCCGGTACTCGACACCGGTGCCCGTGGTTCGACCATCACCTTCGTCAACAACCAGATCGGCGATGTGCTGCTGGCCTGGGAAAACGAAGCCTTTCTGGTGCTGAAGGAAGAGGGCGGCGACAACTTCGAAATCGTCGCACCGTCGCTGTCGATCCTGGCCGAGCCACCGGTGGCTGTAGTCGATGAAAACGTCGACAAGAAGGGCACCCGCAAAGTGGCTGAGGCCTACCTCAATTACTTGTACAGCGATGAAGGTCAGCGTCTGGCGGCCAAGCATTTCTACCGTCCGCGTAACCCGGCCATTGCCGGTGAGTTCGCCAAGCAGTTCCCGGAACTGAAGCTGGTGACCATCGACAAGGACTTCAACGGTTGGAAAACCGCACAGCCGAAGTTCTTTAACGACGGTGGGGTGTTCGACCAGATCTACCAGGCGCAGTGAGCTCGAAGAGCGAACGTAGGATGGGTCGGGCCGCGCAGGTTGAGGCGCGCAGCGCCGATACCCATCGCCGCGCGGCATGGGTATCGCTGCGCTCGACCCATCCTACGACACTCACCACGTCATGACTTCGTAGCATAACCAGCCAAGGCCAAACCATGTCTCGTCGTACTTCCCCGGTCATACCCGGTTTCGGGCTGACGCTGGGTTACACCCTGGTGTATCTCAGTCTGTTGGTGCTGATTCCCCTGGGTGCCATGTTCGTGCATGCCGCCCAACTCAGTTGGTCAGAGTTCTGGGCCATCATTTCCGCACCGCGGGTACTGGCTGCGCTCAAATTGAGCTTTGCCACCGCCTTCGCCGCCGCCATCATCAACGGCATTATCGGCACATTGCTGGCCTGGGCGCTGGTGCGATACAGCTTCCCGGGACGCAAGGTGATCGAGGCGATGATCGACCTGCCCTTTGCCTTGCCCACCGCCGTTGCCGGTATCGCCCTGACCGCCTTGTACGCCCCTAGCGGACTGGTTGGTCAGTGGACTACGGACCTGGGTTTCAAGATTGCCTACACGCCCATCGGTATCACCCTGGCGCTGACTTTTGTCACCCTGCCGTTTGTGGTGCGCACCATCCAACCGGTGCTGGCCGATATTTCCCGTGAGGTGGAAGAGGCCGCTGCCTGCCTCGGTGCCAAACCGCTGCAGGTGTTTCGCCATGTGCTGCTGCCGGCGTTGCTACCTGCCTGGCTTACCGGTTTTTCCCTGGCCTTTGCCCGTGGCGTCGGCGAGTACGGCTCGGTGATCTTTATCGCCGGCAATATGCCGATGAAGACCGAGATTCTGCCGCTGCTGATCATGGTCAAGCTCGACCAGTACGACTACACCGGTGCCACGGCGATTGGTGTGCTGATGCTGGTGGTCTCCTTCATTCTGCTGCTGCTGATCAACCTGCTGCAGCGCCAGATCGCCAAGTCCTGAGGAGGTCGCCATGTCTTCTGTAACCCTAAGCGCGTCAGCCTCGGCCAACGCTGCACGGCGCGGCAATGTGCTCGGTCGCCGGCTGCTGATCATCAGCGCCTGGCTGGTGTTTGTGCTGTTCCTCGTGCTGCCGCTGTTTATCGTACTGAGTGAGGCCTTAAAGCACGGCTTTGGCACCTTCTTGGGTGCGATCTTCGAGCCCGACGCTATCAGTGCACTGAAGCTGACCCTGCTCGCGGTGGGCATTTCGGTGCCGCTCAACCTGGTGTTCGGCGTGGCCGCAGCCTGGTGCGTAAGCAAGTACGAATTCCGCGGCAAGAGCATTCTGGTCACCCTGATCGACCTGCCGTTCTCGGTGTCGCCAGTGATCGCCGGTCTGATCTACGTACTGCTGTTCGGGGCCCAGGGCTTCTTCGGCCCGTGGCTGCGCGAGCACGATATTCAGATCATCTTTGCCTTGCCGGGCATCGTCTTAGCCACGGTGTTTGTCACCGTGCCCTTTGTTGCCCGCGAACTGATCCCGCTGATGCAGGAGCAGGGCACCCAGGAAGAGGAGGCCGCGCGCCTGCTCGGTGCCAATGGCTGGCAGATGTTCTGGCACGTGACCCTGCCCAATATCAAATGGGGCCTGATCTACGGCGTGGTGCTCTGTACTGCGCGGGCCATGGGCGAGTTTGGCGCGGTGTCGGTGGTCTCCGGGCATATCCGTGGTTACACCAACACGCTGCCGCTGCATGTCGAGATTCTCTACAACGAATACAACCACGTCGCCGCCTTCAGCGTCGCCAGCCTGCTGCTGTTGCTGGCGGTGTTTATCCTGCTGCTCAAGCAGTGGAGCGAGTCGCGTATCAACCGCCTGAAAGCCAGCGCTGGTGAGGAATAAGTCATGTCGATCGTAATTTCCAATGTCAGCAAGAACTTCAATGCGTTCAAAGCGCTGAACGATATCAACCTGAATATCCAGAGTGGCGAACTGGTGGCCTTGCTCGGCCCGTCCGGCTGCGGCAAGACCACTTTGCTGCGTATCATCGCCGGCCTGGAAACCCCGGACAGCGGCAGCATCGAGTTCCACGGCGAAGATGTCTCCAACCACGACGTGCGCGACCGCAACGTCGGTTTCGTGTTCCAGCACTACGCGCTGTTCCGCCATATGACGGTGTTTGACAACGTCGCCTTTGGCCTGCGCATGAAGCCCAAGGGCGAGCGGCCGAACGAGAATGTGATCAAGAAGAAGGTTCACGATCTGCTTGATCTGGTGCAGCTCGACTGGTTGGCGGATCGCTACCCGGAGCAGCTTTCCGGCGGCCAGCGTCAGCGTATCGCCCTGGCCCGTGCCCTGGCGGTAGAGCCGAAAGTGCTGCTGCTCGACGAACCCTTCGGCGCGCTGGATGCCAAGGTGCGTAAAGAGCTGCGTCGCTGGCTGGCGCGTCTGCACGAAGAAGTGCACCTGACCTCAGTGTTCGTCACCCACGACCAGGAAGAGGCCATGGAGGTGGCTGACCGTATCGTGGTAATGAACAAGGGCGTGGTCGAGCAGATTGGCTCGCCGGGTGAGGTTTATGAGAAGCCAGCCAGCGATTTCGTTTATCACTTCCTCGGTGATGCCAACCGCCTGTATGTCGGCGATGACCACCATGTGCTGTTCCGCCCGCACGAGATCCACCTCTCGCGCCAAGCCGAAGCAGGCCACCAGGCCGGCGAAGTACGTGATATTCGCCCGCTCGGCGCAATCACCCGCGTAACCCTCAAGGTCGCCGGGCAGAGCGAGCCGATCGAAGCGGAAGTGGCCAAGGATCACCTCAGCCTGGCCAGCCTCACTCGCGGTGAAACCCTGTACTTCAAGCCCAAGACAGGGCAGCCGCAGCTCAACGCTCAGGCCTAGTCAGGCGTTTTCAGGGCGGCAGGATATGCGACTCCGCGGCTAATGCTTCCTTCTCCCCGAAGGGGTGAGCGCAGCGAATAACCTGGGACGCAGTCCCAGGTGAGAGTCCGGCAGGCACAAAAAAGCC
>CAZOEC010000179.1:0-7427 GCA_964578635.1 uncultured Pseudomonas sp. | reverse complement strand
TCGAAGTCGATCAGGATGGTGTTGAAGCGGGCAATCGCATCGAACAGCTCGGCGATATAGTCGTGCGGCTCGATCTGCGTGGTGTAGGGGTTGAACTGCAGGCCCAGGTCACCTTCGATGAACTGGCGAGCGTTGGCTTCCCAGTCGATCTGCGGGTAAGCAGAGAGGTGAGCGTTGTAGTTGCCCACTGCGCCGTTGATCTTGCCCAGCAGCGGCACGGCGGCAACCTGAGCGATCTGCCGCTCCAGGCGGTAGACCACGTTGGCCAGTTCCTTGCCCAGAGTGGTCGGCGACGCCGGCTGGCCGTGGGTGCGCGAGAGCATCGGCACGTCGGCGAATTTGATCGCCAGCTCGCGGATCGCTTCGGCAGTCTGACGCATCAGTGGCAGCAGCACGCCATCGCGGCCTTCGCGCAGCATCAGGGCGTGGGACAGGTTGTTGATGTCCTCGCTGGTGCAGGCGAAGTGGATAAATTCGCTGACCTTGTCCAGCTCCGGCAGCTTGGCGGCTTGTTCCTTGAGCAGGTACTCCACGGCTTTGACGTCGTGGTTGGTGGTGCGCTCGATTTCCTTGACCCGCTCGGCATGCTCGACGGCGAAGTTGTCCGCCAGCTCATTGAGCACGGCCTGGGCTTCGGCGGAGAAGGGCGCGACTTCGGCAACGCCTTCATGGGCGGCCAGGCGCTGCAGCCAGCGCACTTCAACCAGAACGCGGAAACGGATCAGGCCGTATTCGCTGAAGATCGGGCGCAGGGCGCTGGTTTTGCCGGCATAGCGGCCATCAACGGGGGAAACCGCGGTGAGCGAGGAGAGCTGCATGGGAGGCGTTCTCGGACAGTCGGGCATTGAAAAGGGCGCATATCATACATGAAATCGCCAGTTTTATTGCGATTGGCTGCGACCGTTCAGCCGCGCTTGCTTCGCGCAATCGACAGCAGACTGGCGCTGAAAATCAGCGCCGCGCCAATCAAGGAAGTCAGGTCCGGCGTCTCGCCCCAGCGCAGCCAGGCGAGCACCCCGGCGAAGACGATCGCCAGGTAGGCGACGGGGCCGATCAGGCCCGGCGGTGCCAGGCCGTAGGCCTTGGACATGATGATCTGGCTGGCGGTGGCCAGCAGGCCGATAAACAGCAGCAGTTCGAGTTCGGCGGCTGCCAGCGGTTGCCAGGCCCAGGCCAGGGGAATGGCGGCAATCAGCGCGCTGAACAGCGAGAAATAGAAAACGATGCGAAAGGCCGGCTCGGTGTCGCTCATCTCGCGGATCGAGACGAAGGCGAAAGCCGCCAGGATGCTCGCGGCCATGCCGATCAGGGTCTGGCTGTCGAGCAGGGCGGCGGAGGGTTTGGCCACCAGCAGCACGCCAAGCAGGCCGACGGTGGTGGTCAGCAGCATGCGTCGGGTCAGGGGCTCCTTGAGCCACCACCAGGCAATCAGCGGGGTGAACAGCGGCGCGGAGTAGGTGAACAGCATGGCGTCGGCCAGCGGCAGATGGGCGATGGCGTAGAAGAAGCAGTACATCGCCGCCAGGCCGTAGCCGGTGCGCCACAGGTGTGACTTGAGTCGTGTGGTTTTAAGCGGTCGGACGCCCCTGAGCAGGAGCAGCGGCAGAAAGAACAGCACACCCACCAGGCTGCGGAAGAACACTATCGACTCGGTGTTGACGCTGGCGGACACCTCGCGGATGGCGACGCCCATCAGGGCGAACAGCAGGGCCGACAGGGCCAGCAATGTGGCCCCCTGCAGTGGTTTTACCGAGCGACTGGTCACCCGCGCAGCAGCGGGTAGAGTTCCTTGAGCAGCTTGCTGCGGCTGAATACCAGCTGCCAGCGGTGCCCGCCCAGCTGTCGCCACAGGCGCGCCGAGCGGATACCGGCCAGCAGCAGGGCGCGGATCTTCGCCGCATTGTTGGCTTGCTGCAGGTGGCGCGAGTCGCCCTGAACCTGGATGCGTTGGCGGAAGGTGCTGATGGTGTCCTGGTACAGGCTGCCGCAGTTGGCGATGACATTCTCGTGGGTCGGGCCGAAGTGCTCGACCTGCTGCTGGACCTGGTCCAGGCGGCTGCCCATTACCTGCAGCATGTCGTCGCGCTTGTTCAGCTGGCGTTCCAGTGCCAGCAGCGCCAGGGCATAGCGCAGCGGGTCGCGCTGCAGGCTGGCCGGGTCGCGCTCCAGGGCGCTGACCAGGGCGCGGTAGCCGTCGCGCAGGTTGAGGTCGCTGCCGCCGTACACATCCAGGGTGCTTGGCGGGTTGCGCACCAGCAGGCTGCCGATCAGGCAGGCCACCGCGGGCTCGCTCACCTGGCCGGTGCGGGCCAGCTTGTCGACCAGCACGGCGGACTCGAATACCGCGCCCAGCGCGACCAGTTGCTCCTGGGTCGGGCTCATTGTTGCGGCTCCTTGCTGCTCCAGGGCTCGGCCACTTCGATCACGCCGCCGCCCAGGCACACCTCGCCCTCATAGAACACCACCGACTGCCCAGGGGTAACCGCGCGCTGCGGCATGGCGAAGACTGCGCGATAGCCGCTGGCGGTCTTTTCCAGGGTGCAGGCCTGGTCGCCCTGGCGATAGCGCACCTTGGCGGTCAGTTGGCGCGGGCTGCTCAGGTCGATGGGGTTGACCCAGTAGATCTCCGAGGCGAGCAGGGCGCGGCTGAACAACCAGGGGTGCTCATTACCTTGGCCAACCACCAGCACATTGCGCGTCAGGTCCTTGTGCAGGACGTACCAGGGTTCATCGCTGGCGTCTTTCAAGCCGCCGATGCCCAGGCCCTGGCGCTGGCCGATGGTGTGGTACATCAGGCCATGGTGGCGGCCGATAACTTCGCCTTCGGTGGTCTCGATATCGCCCGGTTGGGCCGGCAGGTACTGCTTGAGGAAGTCGCTGAAGCGGCGTTCGCCGATAAAGCAGATGCCGGTGGAGTCCTTCTTCTTCGCGGTGGCCAGCTCATATTTCTCGGCAATGGCGCGCACCGCCGGCTTTTCCAGCTCACCGACCGGGAACAGGGTCTTGGCGATCTGTTCGCCGCCGACGGCATGCAGGAAGTAGCTCTGATCCTTGTTCGGATCCAGGCCCTTGAGCAGCTCGGTGCGCCCATCGATATCGCGGCGACGCACATAGTGGCCGGTGGCGATCAGGTCGGCCCCGAGCATCAGCGCGTAGTCGAGGAAGGCCTTGAACTTGATTTCGCGGTTACACAGGATGTCCGGATTAGGCGTGCGCCCGGCCTTGTATTCGGCCAGAAAGTGCTCGAACACGTTGTCCCAGTACTCGGCGGCGAAGTTGGCGGTATGCAGCTTGATACCGATCTTGTCGCATACCGCCTGGGCGTCGGCCAGGTCGTCCATGGCGGTGCAGTATTCGGTGCCGTCGTCCTCGTCCCAGTTCTTCATAAACAGGCCTTCGACCTGATAGCCCTGTTCGAGCAGGAGCAGGGCGGAAACTGAGGAGTCGACGCCGCCGGACATGCCGACGATTACGCGCTGAGTAGTTGGATCTGGCATGGGGATACTGGGCACAGGGCTGAAAAGAGGGCGATTCTAACAGGCGCAGAGGCGTGGCCGTTAATCGCGGATCAGGCTCAGGGGAAAACACGAGCCGTTCAGGTAATCGTCAATGCAGCGCAACACCAGCTCGCTGCGCCAGCGCTCGGGTTGTGCCGCCAGTTCGTCGCGGCTTAGCCAGCGCGGGCCGATAATGCCGTCATCCAGCGGATAGTCAGGCCGTTGTTGCAGCGCTTTGGCGGCAAAGCACACGCGCTGGTAGGTAACGCCATTGCTCGGCGCGGTGTACAGGTAGATGCCGGTGACGCCGGTCAGCTCGACATCCCAGCCGGTTTCCTCGAGGGTCTCGCGCAGGGCGGCCTGGAGCAGGCTTTCGTCGGCTTCCAGATGCCCGGCAGGCTGGTTGAACACGGCGCGGCCTTCGGCCAGTTCTTCGACCAAGAGAAAACGGCCCTGGTCTTCGATGACCGTGGCCACGGTGATATGCGGTTGCCACTGCATAAAAGTGCTACCTGCTTATTGAGAAAAGGCGATCTTATCCTGATTCTTACTGCCCTGAATGCACAAACCCCGGCGCGGAGGCCGGGGTTTGGGCTGTTGCAGCGCCCAGGGACGCAGGGTGTTTAGACCAGGGCGGAAAGCGCGGCGTTGAAGGTCGCGCTTGGACGCATGACCTGGCTGGTCAGCTGCGGGTTGGAGCGGTAGTAACCGCCGATGTCCACGGGCTTGCCCTGTACGGCGCTGAGTTCGGCAACGATGGTTGCCTCGTTCTCGCTGAGGAGTTTTGCCAGTGGCGCGAACAGCGCCTGCAGCTCTGGATCTTCCTGCTGTGCGGCCAGTTCCTGAGCCCAGTACAGGGCCAGGTAGAAGTGGCTGCCGCGGTTGTCCAGTTCGCCGGTCTTGCGCGATGGCGACTTGTTGTTGTCCAGCAGCTTGCCGGTGGCCGCGTCGAGGGTGGTGCCCAGCAGCTTGGCTTTCGGGTTGTTGGTCTTGATCCCGGTTTCTTCCAGGGAAACCGCCAGGGCCAGGAATTCGCCCAGCGAGTCCCAGCGTAGGTGGTTCTCTTCGATCAGCTGCTGCACATGCTTGGGAGCCGAGCCGCCAGCACCGGTTTCGTACATGCCGCCGCCGGCCATCAATGGGACGATGGAGAGCATCTTGGCCGAGGTGCCCAGTTCCATGATCGGGAACAGGTCGGTCAGGTAGTCGCGCAGTACGTTGCCGGTCACCGAAATGGTGTCCTGGCCGCGGATCAGGCGCTCCATGCTTACGCGAATGGCCTGGTTGTAGTCCATGACGCGAATGTCCAGACCGGTCAGGTCGTGTTCCTGCAGGTAGGCTTCGACCTTCTTCTGCAGTTCGCGGTCGTGGGCGCGCTCCGGGTCGAGCCAGAAGATCGCCGGGGTGTTGGACTGGCGGGCACGGGTGACGGCCAGCTTGACCCAGTCGCGGATCGGCGCGTCCTTGGTCTGGCAGGCGCGCCAGATATCGCCGGCTTCGACTTCATGCTGCATCAGCACCGTGCCGTCGGCTGCGACGACGCGCATGATGCCGCTTTCGGTCAGTTCGAAGGTCTTGTCGTGGGAGCCGTATTCTTCGGCCTTCTGCGCCATCAGGCCGACGTTCGGTACGCTGCCCATGGTGGTCGGGTCGAACGCGCCGTTGGTTTTGCAGAAATTGATCATTTCCTGGTAGATGCGGGCGTAGGTGCTTTCCGGCATCACCGCCTTGGTGTCCTTGAGCTTGCCGTCCTTGCCCCACATCTGCCCGGAGCTGCGAATCATCGCCGGCATCGAGGCGTCGACGATCACGTCGCTGGGAATGTGCAGGTTGGTAATGCCCTTGACCGAGTCGACCATGGCCATTTCCGGGCGATGGCTGTAGCAGGCGTGGATGTCGTCGAGGATTTCTTCCTGGCGCGAGGCGGGCAGGGACTTGATCTTGTCGTAGACGCTGCTGATGCCGTTGTTCGGGTTGACGCCCAGTTCCTTGAACAGCTCGCCGTATTTGTCGAATACATCTTTGTAGTAGACGCTGACGGCGTGGCCGAAGACGATCGGGTGGGAGACCTTCATCATGGTCGCCTTGACGTGCAGGGACCACATCACGCCGGTTTCCTTGCAGTCCTGCAGGGTCTTCTCGAAGAAATCGCGCAGCTTGCGGCAGCTCATGAACATGCTGTCGAAGACTTCGCCTTCCTGCAGGGCTAGCTGCTTCTTGACCACGACCTGGCCGTTCTTGCCGACGAATTCGATGCGCACGTCACCGGCCTTGGCCATGGTGATCGACTGCTCGCTGGAGAAGAAATCGCCGCCGCGCATGTAGTCGGCGTGGGATTGCGACGCCATGCTCCACTTGCCCATCGAGTGCGGATGCTTGCGCACGAAGGCCTTGACCGCTGCAGGTGCGCGGCGGTCGGAGTTGCCTTCACGCAGCACCGGGTTTACCGCGCTGCCAAGCACCTTGCTGTAGCGGGCGCTGGCTTCTTTCTCGGCATCAGTTTGCGGATCTTCAGGGAAGTTCGGGATGTTATAACCCTGGGCCTGCAGTTCGGCGATTGCGCCTTTGAGCTGCGGCACCGAGGCGCTGATGTTCGGCAACTTGATGATATTGGCGTCTGGCGAGGTGGCCAGCACGGCCAGCTTGGCGAGGTCGTCGTCGATCTGCTTGTCGGCATCCAACTGGTCGGCAAAGCTTGCAAGGATGCGCCCTGCAAGAGAGATGTCGCGGGTTTCGACGGCAATGCCAGCAGAGGCTGCGAAGGCTTCTACAATAGGAAGAAGCGAATAGGTCGCAAGGGCTGGGGCTTCGTCGGTGAAGGTATAGATGATCTTCGAAGGGGTGGACATGTGGAATTAACTCTCTTCTTCGCTGAGCGTGCACAAACGCCCGACATGCGCAGGTAGGCGCCGAGGTTCGTGTAAACGAACCAGCAGTCGAGGTCTTGCCGCGGTGATGTTGGATGCACCAGTAGAGTGTCGAGCATTTCGAGCCGCGCGAATCGTGGTGGCAATTCGACGGATTCAAGAGGCAGATACCTCACAGAGGTAGCCTGCGCCTTATGACTTGTTAGTCATCGCGGCAGTATACCACTGCGGCAGCGAGTCGCAGAATGCTCAGCTACATAAGACCAATGAACATATGGTTTCGCCCGATTCAAGTGAGTTACTCTCGGGTGATATGACTGTTTTAACCACGAGACGGAGTCCAGCATGGGATACCAAAAGATCCAGGTGCCAGCAACCGGTGACAAAATCACCGTTAATGCCGATACATCCCTGAACGTACCGAACAACCCGATCATCCCGTATATCGAAGGTGATGGCATCGGTGTCGATATCAGCCCGGTCATGATCAAAGTGGTTGATGCGGCGGTCGAGAAGGCCTATGGCGGCGAGCGCAAGATTTCCTGGATGGAGGTCTATGCCGGCGAGAAGGCCACTCAGGTCTATGACCAGGACACCTGGCTACCTCAGGAAACCCTGGATGCGGTCAAGGATTACGTCGTTTCCATCAAGGGCCCGCTGACCACGCCAGTCGGCGGCGGTATCCGCTCGCTGAACGTGGCCCTGCGCCAGCAACTCGACCTGTACGTCTGCTTGCGCCCCGTGCGCTGGTTTGAAGGCGTGCCGAGCCCGGTGAAGAAGCCTGGCGATGTCGACATGACCATCTTCCGCGAGAACTCGGAAGACATCTATGCCGGTATCGAGTGGAAAGCCGGCTCGCCAGAAGCGAACAAGGTGATCAAGTTCCTCAAAGAGGAAATGGGCGTCACCAAGATCCGTTTCGATCAGGATTGCGGTATCGGCGTCAAGCCGGTTTCCAAGGAAGGCACCAAGCGCCTGGCACGCAAGGCGCTGCAGTATGTGGTCGATAACGACCGCGACTCGCTGACCATCGTGCACAAAGGCAACATCATGAAGTTCACCG
>CAZOEC010000178.1:0-7552 GCA_964578635.1 uncultured Pseudomonas sp. | reverse complement strand
ACCTGGAAGAAGATCTCGTGCACGTCCGGGTGGGCCTTTTCCACCTCGTCCAGCAGCACCACGCTGTAGGGTTTGCGCCTTACCGCTTCGGTCAGCACACCGCCCTCGCCATAGCCGACATAGCCGGGCGGGGCCCCCTTGAGGGTGGACACGGTGTGGGCTTCCTGGAACTCGCTCATATTGATGGTGATGATGTTCTGCTCGCCGCCGTACAGGGCTTCGGCCAGGGCCAGGGCGGTCTCGGTCTTGCCCACCCCGGAGGTGCCGGCGAGGAGGAACACGCCGATCGGCTTGCTCGGGTTGTCCAGCCCGGCGCGCGAGGTCTGGATGCGCTTGGCGATCATCGCCAGGGCGTGGTCCTGGCCGATGATGCGTTTTCTCATGTGCTCGTCGAGGCGCAGCACGGTGTCGAGTTCGTTGCGCGCCATGCGCCCGACCGGGATGCCGGTCCAGTCGGCCACCACCGCGGCCACGGCCTGGTAGTCGACGGTCGGCAGGATCAGCGGGGTCTCGCCCTGCAGGGTGCTCAGGCGCTCCTGCAGTTCGCCGAGCCTGGCGTGCAGGGACAGGCGTTCGTCCTCGCCGAGGCTGGGGCTGGGCGGCTGCAGCTCGGTCTCGCCGGTGTTGTCCAGGGCTTCGGCGGCGGCGCGCAGGCGGGCGCGGGTGGCCAGCAGTTCGTCGACCAGGGCCTTTTCCTCGCTCCAGCGGCTTTCCAGCTCGGCCAGGCGTTCGCGTTCGGCGGCGAGGGCGCTCTCGACATCCTGCTGACGGCTGCCGATGGCAATGCCGATGGTCTGTTCGCGGCCGATAATGGCCAGTTCGGTCTCCAGTGCCTCGATGCGCCGGCGGCTGTCGTCCACTTCGGCCGGCACCGCGTGCAGGCTGATGGCGACCCGGGCGCAGGCGGTGTCGAGCAGGCTCACCGATTTGTCCGGCAGCTGACGGGCCGGGATATAGCGGTGCGACAGTTTGACCGAGGCTTCCAGCGCCTCGTCGAGGATCTGCACCTGATGGTGCTGCTCCATGGTCGAGGCCACGCCGCGCATCATCAGGATCGCCTTGGCCTCGGAGGGCTCGCCCACCTGCACCACCTGGAAGCGCCGGGTCAGGGCCGGGTCCTTCTCGATATGCTTCTTGTATTCGGCCCAGGTGGTGGCCGCCACGGTACGCAGGCTGCCGCGGGCCAGGGCCGGCTTGAGCAGGTTGGCGGCATCGCCGGTGCCGGCCGCGCCACCGGCTCCGACCAGGGTGTGGGCCTCGTCGATAAACAGGATGATCGGCTTGGGCGAGGCCTGGACGTCCTCGATCACCTGGCGCAGGCGCTGCTCGAACTCGCCCTTCATGCTCGCACCAGCCTGCAGCAGGCCGACATCCAGGGCACGCAGCTCGACGTCCTTGAGGCTCGGCGGCACGTCGCCGGCGACGATACGCTGGGCAAACCCCTCGACCACCGCGGTCTTGCCGACCCCGGCCTCGCCGGTGAGGATCGGGTTGTTCTGCCGACGGCGCATCAGGATGTCGACCAGCTGACGGATTTCCTCGTCGCGGCCGACTATGGGGTCGAGCTTGCCGCTGCGTGCCTGTTCGGTGAGGTCGACGGTAAAGCGCTTGAGCGCCTCCTGTTTGCCCATGGCACTGGGAGCCATGGCTCCACTGGCATCGCCCGGGGTGCTGCTGGCATTGAAGCCATCACTGGGGTCCTGGCCGTTCTCCGGCGAGTTGCCGACGTATTCGTCGAAGCGCTCGATCAGGCTTTCCACCTTGATCTTGTCGAACTCGCTGGAAATGGCGGACAGCGCATGGCGCAGGCTCGGGGTCTTGAGCATGCCGACCACCAGGTAGGCGGTGCGCACCTGGCTCTCGCCGAACATCAGGCTGCCGTAGACCCAGCCGCGCTCCACCGCTTCTTCGACATGGGAAGACAGGTCGGTGATCGAGGTGGAGCCGCGTGGCAGACGATCCAGAGCCTCGGTGATGTCCTTGGCCAGGCGCGCCGGGTCGAGGCTGAACTGGCGAATCAACTGGTGCAGGTCGGAGTCCTGCAGCTGAAGGATCTGGTGCAGCCAATGCACCAGTTCGACATAGGGGTTGCCGCGCAGCTTGCAGAACACCGTGGCGGCTTCGATGGCCCGATAGGCCAGGCTGTTCAACTTGCCGAACAGCGCGGCGCGGCTGATTTCACTCATGATCGCGGCTCCAGGTAGAGGGTTGAGGTGGCTGCCGGGCGTAGTCGCGGGCCAGCAACAGGTCGTCGGTATCTGTCTGCGGCGTGCCGAGCCAGGTGTTGAAGCCCAGCTGGGTCTGGCCGTCGAGATCGATGCGCGGCACCTCCTGGCAGCGCAGCAGCAGGTTGACCTCCCAGTCCAGCTCGTCGCCCTGGTGCTCGGCGACCCAGGCGGCCAGTTCGCCGAAGCGCTCCTGGCCGGGCAACAGGCCCTGGTACTGCTCCAGGCTCAAGGGGCCCAGGCGGATACGGAACTTGTGCTGGCGGTCCCAGACATGGCTGCCCAGGCACAGGTCGCTGCCGAGCGAGCAGGCGTGGGCCCCCAGCTGGCTGTATTGCGGCAGCTGCAGCCATTGGCCGACGTATTCCTCGATGGCCACCGGCACCTCGAAGTAGCTTTGCAGAATGGCGCGCAGGCCATCTGGGTAGCGGCTCTGGGCGGCCAGGTGGCCGGTGAAGTGATAACGCGCCGAATCGCTGATCGGGCCCAGGCCGAGCAGGCTGCTCATGCCGTGCCCGGACAGGGCGGCCAGGCGCATCGACCAGTAATCCTGCTCGGGACGATCATGGCTGACGGTCGGCCGCGACTCCGCCCAGGCGCGGTAGAACAGGCTTAGCAGGCGGTGATGGAATACATCCAGAAAGCTTTTGAAAGTGGCGTCGCCATTGTTGCGCTGGCGCTCGCGGGCGTATTCGGTGAGGTGCAGGGGCAGGGGGCCGTTGGGGCCGGTGAGGCCGAAGAAGTATTGCTCGACGCGCGGCACCGCACCCTCGACGCCCGCCTCTATGCGCGACAGGGTCGAGGGAGCAAAGCCGCAGTCCGGGGTCTGGCCCAGGCGCAGCGGGTCCTCGCTCAGGCGCAGGGAGTGGCCGATGCGCGGTTGTTCGCGGGCTTCGCACTCGATCCGGCGCAGGGCCTGGAAGAAATCGTAGTCCCAGGGCTCGACCGCCATCCGGGCGAGGCTGTTCAGAGGTTCGGTCGGCATCCGGGGTGCGCCTGCCATCGCTTGATCTCGCCGCGCTCGGTGGTGCGCAGAACCATTTCGGTAAAGCTGTTGATCGATACGTAACGGGCCAGAAAGCGCTCGAACACCGCGCCCAGCAGGTAAACGCCGGTGCCGCGAAAGGCGTTTTCGTCGAACTCCAGGCTGATTTCCAGGCCACGGCCGAACACGATCGGCCCCGGCATGGGCAGCCGACGGGTGCACTGGGCGCTGCGCACCTCGCGCAAGCCCTCGATCTGCAACTGCAGCGCCGAGTCGCTGGGGTCGCCATACAGGCGCAGCAGCTCGCGCAACACCGCGGCACCCTGACCCTGCTCGGTCAGCGACAGGTAGTTGAGCGACAACTGGCTGATCAACCGCCAGGCACTGGCATCGTGGGCGCGGCTGGGGCGCGGTCGGCTGGGCCCGGCCAGGCAGCGCACGGCCAGCACCGGGGCACTGTCTTCCAGGGTGAAATCGCTTTTGCCACTGCCCACCGGCATCAGCAGGGGCAGGTCGCGGTTGGTGCACAGGGCGCTGACCCCGAGCTGGCGCAGATCATGGCGGTAGGGGGCCTGGTTGACGTCGACCAGCGAGACAAAGGTTTCGCTGCCGATATAGGTGGAGCGCGGCCCGCGCCGGTGCAACTGGCTGGACAGCCGGCGCGGTTCGCGGCGGACGATGTAGTAGGCCTGTTCGTGGCCGTAGCGCAGGGGATCGCGCACCGCATAGAAGGGCTGGAAGGGCTGTTCGGGGCCGCTGCCGTGGCCGGCGACCTGGGTCAGGGAGTGAACTTCGAAATCCAGCGGGCGGGTGCGGTCGGCGATCACCTGGTGCTCGTGCACCCGCTCGGACAGGTGGATACGGTCGGCACGGCGGGCAAACAGGTTGATCGCCGGGGTGCAGAAGGGCACGAACTGGGCGGCCGAAACCGTGCCTTCCAGGGTGCTGTCGATACGGTCGAAGAGCACCACCAGTTCCAGTTCCTGGCTATTGCAGCGCTGCACGCCGGCGCGCAGGCCGGCGAACTCGACGAACAGGAAGCGGTTGGGCAGGGCGAAGTATTCCTGCAGCAGCCGATAGCCCTGGAAGGCCCGCGGCACCACCGGCAGCAGCGCATCCTGGTCGTCGAAGCCACGGGGCTTGAGGCAATCCAGGGGCAGGCGTTCGACCCAGTCGCCGTCGACGCTCTTGATAAACAGCGCACAGGCATTACCGAGCAGCTGCTCGTACAGGCGGAAGGGCTGCTCGTCGGCCCCATTGAGGTAAAGCGGAAGGCTGTCCAGGGCCAGGGCATTGAAGTTCAGCCCGGCCCCACAGCGCAGGCGCAGACGCAGGCCGGCCTTGGCTCGGGGTTCGCTGGCGGCGAGGCGGCCGAGGGTGGCGGCGGGGTTGCCGAAGTATTCGCCGCGGCTGACCTCCAGCGGCCAGAGCGTCACGGCGTGAGCGCTGCGGTATTCGCAGGCGGTCTGTTGGCCATGGCCGAGCTGGCTGCGCAGGGCGGCATTGCGCTCGACCTTGAAGCCGCTGCTTAGCGAGCCTTCGTTGGGGTCGGCGGCCAGTTGCACCACCACCACCGAGGGCGTCGGGGCCAGGTAGTGGGGGTAGGCGATTTCCAGCAGGTTATGGGTGAAGGTCGGGTACTCGGCATCCAGTTTCAGGTGCACCCGTGCGCTCAGGTAGGCGAAGCCTTCCAGCAGGCGCTCGACATAGGGGTCGGCACAGTCGATCCCCGAGAGGGTCAGGCGGCTGGCGATCTTCGGGTATTCGCGGGCGAACTCCGCCGCGCTCTCGCGAATATGTTGCAGCTCCTGGTTGTAGTACTCGAGCATGCGCGGATTCATCGTGCCCCCCGCGACGGCTCGGCCGGCATTACCTTGACGTGGCCGGTTTCCAGGTCGAGGGCGGTGCTCAGCAGCAGGCGCAGCGGCACCGGTTCGGCCCAGAGATCGCCCTCGATCTCGAAACTCAGGGCGTTGTGGTTCATTTCCCCGCTTTCGAGTTGGGCGCGGATGCGCAACGAGCCCTTGAGGATGCGCGGCTCGTAGGTGGCAATCGTCTCGGCGAGCAGAGCCTCGACGGCCTGCACGTCGATGCTGGAGGCGGTGTGCCCGGCCAGGGGCGGCATGCCGAAATTGAGCACCGAGGTGCCGGCAGGCATCTGCGCGGCACTCTCCGGGTCGAACAGCGAGCTGGTATTGAACAGCCAGGCGAGATCGCGCAACACCGAGGCCTTGAGCTGGCTCAGGGACATGACGCGGCGATCGGCAGCTTCCTGCGGATTGTTCGGCTCGTTGTCGGTCAGGCGATCGAGCAGCGAGGGTTGCAGGCGTTCCTGCATGGTCAGTTCGGCCATGGTCAGCTGTCCTGCGCGGCGAAGGTCAGGCTGCGCAACTCGAACAGGCCGACCTCGCCATTGTCGGTGGCCAGCAGGCGCTGGCCGATGGGGTAGCCGCTGTCCAGCCACTCCACATTGCGCGCCAGCAAGGCGGCATCGTCGCCACAGGCCAGGGTGTCCGGGTAGCGGCTGGGGATCAGCGCCACGGTGCTGCCGCCATTGCTCAGGGTCAGTTCGGCGGGCAGCCAGACCAGATCGCGCAAGTCGCTCGGCGGCTCGCAACTCAGGCTGCTGAGGTTTTCCAGCGGCAGCCAGACATAGCGGCCGTTGACGATCAGCTCCAGCACGGGGCCGAGCCTGGGGTCGGCATCGGCGCACCAGGCGAACGGCGCACCATTAAGCTCGCCGGGTACTGCCGGAGCCTGTTCGAAGGCCTGTTCGCGCAGTTGCTGGGCCGCCTCGCGCTGGCCCTCGCCATCCAGTTGCAGGGCCTGGATCAGCAACGCGACCCAGGCTGCGGGCTGGCCGAGCAGCACCGGGGTCAGGCGGCCGGCGAACACCTCGGCACGCAAGGCCTCGCATTCCAGGGCGGCGCGGTAGGTCTGCACCATGGCCAGGTTGCCGGCATCCAGTTCGCCGGCAACCTTGAGCTGGTTCTGGGCGCGGTTCCATTGGCCCAGTACCGCCAGCAACTGGAACAGGAAGACCCGCAGACTGGGGTTGGCCGCCTGGTTGCGCACCTGTTCCTGGAGGGCGGCCAAAGCCTCGTTCAACTTGCCCGCGCGTACCAGTTCATCGGCGTTCATCACTGCCTCCTTACTTGCGCACGCCGCAGGGGCGGTGCTGATGTAGGCCGTGGCCTGCAACAGGCCGGTAAGACGTTGCGGCTGTCCTCGACACTGCCAGTACCAGGCGTCATAGCGGCGGGGCGGTCGCCGCGCCGGCAAGGCTAATGGCTGCCATTGGCAATCCGCTGGGCATTGGCATTCACGCCTGGATGTTCTCGAGCGTCGCACTCAGGCCTGGGCTGCCCATGGCCCGGGGATTGAACTGGCCACCCTGCGCTATGGCTGCAGGGTGGTCGCCGTCACACCTTGACGTTTTCGCGGATATTCCAGCCGTACTTGACCGGGCCGCCGTCCTTGCTGCCGTCCTGTTTCTGCGGCTGGTAGTCGACCAGTACCTGACCGAAGTTGAGGGTCACGTTCTCGGTCAGCCGATCCTCGCCACCGCTGCCACCCGTGCTGATGGAGGACACCAGGACTTCCTTGAGGGTGATGATCAGGTACTCCACCGGATCCTCGCCGCCGGCCTTGCGGATGGTCAGTTTCGCCTCTGGGTAATGCTTGCCGCTGGAGCAGGCCATCATCAGGTTGGGTGAGGACTTGTCGACCCACTTGGTCAGTGACAGGTCCTGAATACTCACCTTGCCGGCCCCGCCGCCGCCGCCCACATGCATGCTGCCGGACTGCGACATGCCCCAGCTCCAGGCCAGCACGTCGATTTCCTTGGCGTGGGACTTGTCGGCAGATTCACCGTCCACGTCGCCGATCTTGATAAACATATCAACAGCCATCATGCCTCCTTAGTGGCTCGCACCACTTTGCGTTGTACTGCATTCGCCGTGGTGGCGAATGCCACTGAGCTGCATCAGGCCCCTTTGGCAGAGGGCAGTTTGGATACCAGGCGCAGCGATACCGTCAGCCCTTCGAGCTGGTAGTGCGGGCGCAGGAAGAACTTCGAGTTGTAGTAACCGGGGTTGCCCTCGACTTCCTCGACCACCACTTCGGCGGCAGCCAGGGGGTGCTGGGCCTTGGTGGTTTCGGTGGAGTGGGCCGGGTCGCCGTCGACGTAGTTGAGAATCCAGTTCTGCAGCCAGCGCTGCATGTCGTCCTTTTCCTTGAATGAGCCGATCTTGTCGCGAACGATGCACTTGAGGTAATGGGCGAAACGGCAGGTGGCGAACAGGTAGGGCAGGCGCGCCGCCAGGTTGGCGTTGGCGGTGGC
>CAZOEC010000177.1:0-7578 GCA_964578635.1 uncultured Pseudomonas sp. | reverse complement strand
TGATGCGCTTCCAGGGCCCGCGCAGCAACGGCATGCCCGAGCTGCACAAGATGACCCCCTTCCTCGGCGTGCTGCAGGATCGCGGCTTCAAGGTGGCGCTGGTCACCGACGGGCGCATGTCCGGTGCCTCGGGCAAGATCCCGGCGGCCATCCATGTCTGCCCCGAGGCATACGGTGGCGGGCCGCTGGCGCGGGTGCGCAACGGCGACATGATTCGTCTCGACGGCCACACCGGTGAGCTGTGCGTACTGCTCAGTGACGCCGAACTGGCCGCGCGCGAGCCGGCAAGTGGCACCCTGGCCAATGCCGTGGGTTGCGGTCGTGAGCTGTTCGCCTTTATGCGTCAGTCCTTCAGCTCGGCGGAGCAGGGCGCAAGCGCCTTCACCACCAGCCTGGAGTCGCTGCAGTGAAGCTGGCCCTGGTCGGTGATATTGGCGGCACCAATGCGCGCTTTGCCCTGTGGCGCAATGAGCAGCTGGAGTCGGTGCGAGTGCTGGCCACCGCCGATTTTCCGGGGCCGGAGGCGGCGATTCAGGCCTATCTGGCCGAGCTGGAGCTGCCCCTGGGTGCGGTGGATTCGGTCTGCCTGGCCTGCGCCGGGCCGGTCAGTGGCGATCTGTTTCGCTTTACCAACAATCACTGGCGCATCAGCCGGACGGCCTTCTGCTGCGAGTTGCAGGTGCGCGAGTTGCTGCTGGTCAACGATTTTTCCGCCATGGCCCTGGGCATGACCCGTCTGCGCGATGACGAGCGCCTGCAGGTCTGCCCCGGCACGCCCGAGGACCAGCGGCCCTGCGTGGTGATCGGCCCGGGCACCGGGCTGGGCGTCGGCACGCTGCTGGCTCTGGCCGATGGCAGCTGGCTGGCCTTGCCGGGCGAGGGCGGCCATGTCGACCTGCCGATCGGCAGCCCGCGGGAGGCCGAACTCTGGCAGCAGCTGTATCGCCAGCTCGGCCATGTGCGCGCCGAGGATGTGCTCAGCGGCAGCGGCCTGCTGCTGCTCTACCGCGCTATGTGCGCCCTGGATGGGCATGAAGCACGCTTGAATTCTCCGGCAGAAGTCACGGCGGCGGCGCTGGCCGGCGACGCGCTGGCGATGGCGGTGCTGGAGCAGTTCTGCGTCTGGCTCGGCCGCGCTGCCGGCAACAATGTGCTGAGCCTGGGTGCGCGTGGTGGGGTGTATATAGTCGGCGGCGTGGTACCGCGCTTTGCCGAATTCTTTCTGGCCAGCGGTTTTGCCAAAAGCTTCAGTGACAAAGGCTGCATGAGTGAGTACTTTGCCGGCATTCCGGTATGGCTGGTAACCGCCGAATACCCGGGGCTGATGGGCGCGGGCGTGGCTTTGCAGCAAGAGCATTGCCGTAGGATGGGTGGAGCGTAGCGATACCCATCGCTCAGGGTTGATGGGTATCGCGGAGCTCAACCCATCCTACAAACGCTATCTACATGCCATTTTTGGCGAGTGCATGACAATAAGGACGGCGGACCATGAGCCAGCCCGGTAAATCCATTCTGCTGGTCGACGACGATCAGGAAATTCGCGAACTGCTGCACACCTACCTGAGCCGCGCCGGCTTCCAGGTGCGTACCGTTGGTGATGGTGCGGGCTTTCGCCAGGGCCTGTGCGCCGAGACGGCGGATCTGGTGATTCTCGATGTGATGCTGCCCGACGAGGATGGCTTCAGCCTCTGCCGTTGGGTGCGCGAGCATCAGCGTTTTGCCCAGGTGCCGATTATCATGCTCACCGCCAGTTCCGACGAAACCGACCGGGTGATCGGCCTGGAGTTGGGGGCCGACGACTATCTGGGCAAACCCTTCAGCCCGCGCGAACTGCTGGCGCGGATCAAGGCACTGCTGCGCCGCGCGCACTTCACCCAGGAGCGCGGCAGCGAGGTGCTGGCCTTCGATGAGTGGCGCCTGGATATGGTCAGCCACCGCCTGTTCCATGCCGACGGCGAGGAAGTGATTCTCTCCGGTGCCGACTTCGCCCTGCTCAAGCTGTTTCTCGACCACCCGCAGCAGATCCTCGACCGCGACACCATCGGCAACGCCACCCGCGGCCGCGAGGTGATGCCGCTGGAGCGTATCGTCGATATGGCGGTCAGCCGCCTGCGTCAGCGCCTGCGCGATACCGAAAAACCGGCCCGCCTGATCCGTACCGTGCGCGGCAGCGGCTATCAGTTGGCCGCGGCGGTCACGCCGTATAACCATGTGTAAGGCACAGGTTTTTTGTAGGAGCCAGCTTGCTGGCGATCCTGCGAGCCGAAAAGCATCGCCGGGACGCCGGCCCGCAACAAGCAGGCCCTTACAGGTGTCGTATTTAGCTGGCCATCGGCATGTTTAACCTGCGCAAGTGGTTGCCAGTGCCGCGTTCGCTGCTCGGCCGTATGCTGCTGCTGACCCTGCTGGTGGTGTTGCTGGCCCAGGCCCTGTCCAGTCTGATCTGGGTTTCGCAGCTGCGCGCCAGCCAGGTCGAGGGTCTGCTGACCAGCTCGCGCAGCCTGGCCCAGTCGATGGCCGCCAGCGTCAGCTACTTCCGCTCGCTGCCCCTGGGCTACCGGCCGCTGGTGCTCGACCAGCTGCGCAATATGGGCGGCACGCGCTTCTTCGTTTCGCTTAACGACAACCCGCTGGAAATGCGTGTGCTGCCGCAGACGCCGCGCAAGCGCGCGGTGCTGGATGCGGTGGACGCAACCCTGCGCGAGCGTCTGGGCAATGATCTGGACCTGTTGGTGCAATTCGTCAGCCCGGAAGACCTGCGCATCTTCAATAACGCCCTGAAGCTCGATGAGCTGCCGCGCTCCTGGGCCCATTACGCCCTGAGCCTGGAACCGCTCAATCCGCCAGTGCTGGTGACGCAGATCCAGATCGCCCCGGGCGAATGGCTGTACCTTGCCTCTTTGATGCCCGAGCCCTATGTCAGCCTGGAGCAGCAGGGTCTGCCGGCCCAGCAGCTGTGGTTTATCATCCTCACCAGCAGTTTTCTGCTGCTGTTTATCGGCATTCTGGTGCACTGGCAGAGCCGCCCGCTCAAGCGTCTGGCGGTGGCGGCGCGGGACATGTCCCTGGGTAGCGAAGTGCAGCCTCTGCCGGAGGCGGGCGGCAGCGAGGTGGTGGAAGTCAGTCGCGCCTTCAATGCCATGCGCGAGCGCATCGGCCGCTACCTGCGCGAGCGCAGCCAGCTGTTCAGCGCCATTTCCCATGACCTGCGCACCCCCATCACCCGTTTGCGTCTGCGTGTCGAACTGCTCGACGACGAAGCCGTGCAGGCCAAGTTCAGCCGCGACCTCGACGAGCTGGAGATGCTGGTCAAGGGCGCGCTGCAGTGCGTCAAGGACACCGATATCCACGAGAATATCGAGCCGGTGGATCTCAACCAGTTGCTCAACTGCGTGATCGAGCCCTACCTGGCCCCCCAGGGCAACGGTCGGGTGACTCTGAGCGGTCAGGCGCTAGCGGCCTATCCGGGCAAGCCCCTGGCACTCAAGCGTTGTATCGGCAACCTGGTGGACAACGCGCTGAAATACGGCGAACGCGCCCATCTGTATATCGAGGACGACGACCAGGCCTTTGTCCTGCATGTCGACGACGAAGGCCCAGGGGTGCCCGAGCAGCGCCTGGAGCAGGTGTTCGAGCCGCATTTCCGCCTGGCCGGGCAGCAACAGGGCTACGGTCTGGGGCTGGGCATCGCGCGCAATATCGCCCATAGCCACGGCGGCGAGGTAAGCCTGCGCAACCTGCGCGAAGGCGGCCTGCGGGTGACCCTGTGGCTGCCGCGCTTTGTCGAGTGAGATCGCGTACGGTCCGATGCCTGGCTTATGTAACCAACCCGTGACCTTTGCGCATCCCTTCGTTACCCGCCGGGCAATGACCCTTGGTTAGACTCGATTCCAGCGCAAGCACCAGACTTGCCCGTGAATAACAACAATAAAGGTACTACTGCTCATGAATGCGATCTCCCGCCTGGCTACTGCTATCTCCCTCGTCTCCCTGCTACCGCTGGCTGCCCATGCCGGCGAAGTCGAAGTGCTGCACTGGTGGACCTCCGGTGGCGAAAAGCGCGCCGCCGATACCCTGCAAAAACTGGTCGAAGACAAGGGCCATAGCTGGAAGGACTTCGCCGTCGCCGGTGGCGGTGGTGAAGCGGCCATGACCGTACTGAAAACCCGCGCCGTATCCGGCAATCCGCCTGCCGCCGCGCAGATCAAGGGCCCGGACATTCAGGAGTGGGGCGAGCTGGGTCTGCTCGCCGACCTCAATCAGGTCGCCGAACAGAATGGCTGGGACGAGCTGCTGCCACCCCAGGTGATCGAGGTGATGCAGTTCGGCGGCGACTACGTGGCCGTTCCGGTCAATGTGCACCGGGTCAACTGGCTGTGGATCAACCCAGAGGTGTTCGCCAAGGCCGGTGCCACGCCGCCGACCACCCTCGACGAATTCTTCGCTGCCGCGGAAAAACTCCAGGCCGCCGGCTTTATGCCCCTGGCCCACGGCGGTCAGCCCTGGCAGGACAGCACCGTGTTCGAAGACCTGGCCCTGGCCGTGCTCGGCCCGGATGACTTCCGCAAGGCCTTTGTCGAGCTGGACGAGTCGGTGCTGACCAGCGCCAAGATGGTCGAGGTATTCGCCGCCCTGCAGAAGCTGCGCGGCTATGTCGATGCCAACGCCGCCGGGCGTGACTGGAACAGCGCCACCGCCATGGTTATCAATGGCAAGGCCGGTATGCAGATCATGGGCGACTGGGCCAAGAGCGAATGGACCGCCGCGGGCAAGATCGCCGGCAAGGACTACCAGTGCCTGCCGTTCCCTGGCACCAAGGGCAGCTTCGCCTACAACATCGACTCCCTGGCCATGTTCAAGTTGAGCAACGCGGAAGACCGCAAGGCCCAGGAAGACCTGGCGCGCACCGTGATGGAGCCGGAGTTCCAGCAGTTCTTCAACCAGAACAAGGGCTCTATCCCGGTTCGTCTGGATCAGGACATGAGCAGCTTCGACGCCTGTGCCCAGCAGTCCATGGCCGACTTCAAGGAAGCCGCCGGCAATGGTGGCCTGCAGCCGAGCCTGGCCCACGGCATGGCCGCTTCCAGCTATGTACAGGGCGCGGTGTTCGACGTGGTGACCAACTTCTTCAACGACACCAAGGCTGACCCGCAAAAGGCTGCCCAGCAGCTGGCCGCGGCCATTCAGGCCGTGCAGTAAAGCCAGCCCGGCCGCCGGTTCGCCGGCGGCCTATTTCCTCACCGATTCCAGGGTGCCCCTAGGGGTGCCGGGGATTCGTGTGCTCGACAAACGCCCTCACCCCCGGCCCCTGTCCCGGAGGGCGAGGGGAGACAAGCCCAACTCCGGAGCCCTGTCATGAGTTCAACCGCAGTTTTCACCAAGGCCTCGCCGCTGGATGCGCTGCAACGCTGGCTGCCCAAGCTGGTGTTGGCACCGAGCATGCTGATCATCATGGTCGGCTTCTACGGCTACATCCTCTGGACCTTTGTCCTGTCGTTTACCAGCTCGCGCTTTATGCCCAGTTACAGTTTTGTCGGCCTGCAGCAGTACGTACGTCTGCTGGACAACGACCGCTGGTGGGTGGCGAGCAAGAACCTGATGGTCTTCGGCGGTCTGTTTATCGGCATCAGCCTGGTGATCGGCGTGCTGCTGGCGGTGCTGCTGGATCAGCGCATCCGCCGCGAGGGCTTTATCCGCACCATCTTTCTCTATCCCATGGCGCTGTCGATGATCGTCACCGGTACCGCCTGGAAGTGGCTGCTCAACCCGGGTCTGGGTATCGACAAGATGCTCCGCGACTGGGGCTGGGAAGGCTTTCGTTTCGACTGGCTGGTGGACCCCGATCGGGTGGTCTACTGCCTGGTAATCGCTGCGGTCTGGCAGGCCTCGGGCTTTGTTATGGCGCTGTTTCTGGCCGGGCTGCGCGGGGTCGATCAGTCGATTATTCGCGCTGCCCAGGTCGACGGTGCCAGCCTGCCGAATATCTACCTGCGTATCGTCCTGCCGAGTCTGGGCCCGGTGTTCTTCAGCTCGCTGATGATCCTCGCCCATATCGCGATCAAGAGCTTCGACCTGGTGGCTTCGATGACCGCCGGCGGCCCCGGCTACGCCTCCGATCTGCCGGCGATGTTTATGTACGCCCACACCTTTACCCGCGGCCAGATGGGCCTCGGCGCGGCCAGCGCGATCCTGATGCTCGGCGCGGTGCTGGCGATTCTGGTGCCCTATCTGTATTCCGAACTGCGAGGCAAACGCCATGACTAAGCCCGCCCTCAGCCTGAGCCGTATGGCCATCTACGCCACCCTGCTGGCGGCCTGTGCGGTCTACCTGATTCCGCTGATCATCATGCTGCTGACCAGCTTCAAGAGCCCGGAAGACATTCGCACCGGCAACCTGCTGTCCTGGCCGGAGATGTTTACCGCCATCGGCTGGCTCAAGGCCTGGGACGGCGTCGGCGGTTACTTCTGGAACTCGGTGAAGATCACCATTCCGGCGGTGCTGATTTCCACCGTGATCGGTGCGCTGAACGGCTATGTGCTGGCCATGTGGCGCTTTCGCGGCTCGCAGCTGTTCTTCGGCTTGCTGCTGTTCGGCTGCTTCCTGCCGTTCCAGGTGGTGCTGCTGCCGGCGTCCTTCACCCTCGGGCATCTCGGCCTGGCCAATACCACCAGCGGCCTGGTGCTGATCCATGTGGTCTACGGCATGGCCTTTACCACGCTGTTCTTCCGCAACTACTACGTGAGCATTCCGGATGCCCTGGTGCGGGCCGCGCGGCTGGATGGGGCGGGTTTCTTCACCATCTTCGGGCGCATCCTGCTGCCGATGTCGACGCCGATCATCATGGTCTGCCTGATCTGGCAGTTCACCCAGATCTGGAACGACTTCCTCTTCGGGGTGGTGTTCGCCAGTGGCGATACCCAGCCGATCACCGTGGCCCTGAACAACCTGGTCAACACCAGCACCGGGGCCAAGGAATACAACGTCGATATGGCCGCGGCGATGATCGCCGGGCTGCCCACGCTGGTCGTCTACATCCTGGCTGGTAAATATTTCTTGCGCGGGCTGACTGCCGGCGCGGTGAAAGGCTGACGCCTTCAAGATTGGAGATACAACAATGGCAACCCTCGAACTGCGCAACGTCAACAAGTCCTACGGCAGCGGCCTGGCGGACACCCTGAAGAACATCGAGATTTCCATCGAGTCCGGCGAGTTCCTGATTCTGGTCGGGCCCTCGGGTTGCGGTAAGTCGACCCTGATGAACTGCATCGCCGGGCTGGAGGACATCAGCGGCGGGGCGATCCTGGTCGACGATCAGGATATCAGCGGCATGAGCCCCAAGGACCGCGATATCGCCATGGTCTTTCAGTCCTATGCGCTGTACCCGACCATGACCGTGAAGGACAACATTTCCTTCGGCCTGAAGATGCGCAAGATGGCCCCTGCGGCCATCGAGGAAGAAGTGGCGCGGGTGGCCAAGCTGCTGCAGATCGAGCATCTGCTGGCGCGCAAGCCCGGCCAGCTGTCCGGCGGCCAGCAGCAGCGCGTGGCCATGGGCCGGGCGCTGGCGCGGCGGCCGA
>CAZOEC010000176.1:0-7601 GCA_964578635.1 uncultured Pseudomonas sp. | reverse complement strand
CGCAGGTGGAGTTCTGGCTGGCCACCGATAACGGCCCACGGCATATCCGCCTGCCCTCTCAGCCCTCAGTGGCCTTTATTCCGGCAGTGCAGCGCGAGCAGGCCGAAGCGCTGCTAAGCAACGAGCGCGGCGTCGAGCTACGCCCGCTGGGGCTCAAGGACTTTCACCAGCGCCCGGTGCTGGGCCTGTATTGCCAGCAGCATCGCCAGCTGATGGATATCGACAAGCTGCTGCGCCGCGCGGGCGTTGAGGTCTACGAGGCCGATGTGCGCCCGCCGGAGCGCTACCTGATGGAGCGCTTTATCACCGCGCCGGTGCTGTTTGCCGGCACGCCCGACCCGAGTGGCAATGGCCTGCTGCTGGATGCGCAGATCAAACCCTGCAGCGACTACCGACCAAACCTCAAGCTGGCCTCGCTGGATATCGAAACCAATGCCTTTGGCGAGCTGTATTCGATTGCCATCGAAGGCTGCGGCCAGCGCAACGTGTATATGCTCGGCCGCACACCCGAGCAGCCGCCGGAGGTGGACTTCCAGTTGGAATACTGCGCCAGCCGTGGCGAGTTGCTCGAACGCCTGAATCAGTGGATGGCCGAACATGATCCAGATGCTCTTATCGGCTGGAACCTGGTGCAGTTCGACCTGCGCGTGCTGCACGAACATGCACGCAACCTGGCCATTCCGCTGCGCCTGGGCCGCGATGGCAGTGAAATGCAGTGGCGCGAACATGGCAGCCGCAACGGCCACTTTTTCGCCGATGCCGCCGGCCGGCTGATTATCGACGGCATCGAGGCGCTGCGTTCGGCGACCTGGAGCTTTCCCTCATTCAGCCTGGAAAACGTCGCGCAGACCCTACTCGGCGAAGGCAAGGATATTTCCACGCCCTACCAGCGCATGGACGAAATCGACCGCATGTTCCGCGAGGACAAACCGGCCCTGGCGCGCTACAACCTGCGCGACTGCGAGCTGGTTACGCGGATCTTCGCCAAGACCGCGATCCTCGACTTTCTGCTGGAGCGCGCCACCGTCACCGGCCTGCCCGCTGACCGCAACGGCGGCTCGGTGGCGGCCTTCGAGCATCTGTATATGCCGCTGATGCACCGCCGGGGTTTTGTCGCACCGAACCTGGGCGACAACCCGCCGCAAGCCAGCCCCGGCGGCTTTGTCATGGAGTCGCAGCCGGGGCTGTACGAGTCGGTGCTGGTGCTCGACTACAAGAGCCTGTATCCCTCGATTATCCGCAGCTTTCTGATCGACCCAGTGGGACTGATCGAGGGTCTGCGCCAACCGGACGATGCGCATTCGGTGCCAGGCTTTCGTGGTGCGCGCTTCTCGCGCAGCGAGCACTGCCTGCCATCCATCGTCGAGCGTGTATGGCAGGGCCGCGAGACTGCCAAGCGCGAGCACAACGCGCCGCTGTCGCAGGCGCTGAAGATCATCATGAACGCCTTCTACGGCGTACTCGGTTCCAGCGGCTGCCGCTTCTTCGATACGCGCCTGGCCTCTTCCATCACCCTGCGCGGCCACGAAATCATGGCCCGCACCCGTGCGCTGATCGAGGCCGAGGGTTATGCGGTGATCTACGGCGACACCGACTCCACCTTTGTCTGGCTCAAGCGCCCGCATGCCCAGGAGGATGCCGCACAGATCGGCCGCGCCCTGGTGGCCAAGGTCAACGCCTGGTGGCGTGAGCATCTGCACAATGAGTACGGCCTGGAGAGCGCCCTGGAACTGCAGTTCGAAACCCACTACAGCCGCTTTCTAATGCCAACCATCAGAGGCGCCGAGGAAGGCAGCAAGAAGCGCTACGCCGGTCTGGTCAACCAGGCTGATGGCAGCCACGAGATGGTCTTCAAAGGCCTGGAAACCGTGCGCAGCGACTGGTCACCCCTGGCCCAGAAGTTCCAGCGTGAGCTGTATGAGCGGATTTTCCTGCGCCAGCCGCACCAAAGCTATGTACGCGACTATGTCGAACGCACCCTGAATGGCGAGCTGGACGAGCTGCTGATCTACCGCAAGCGCCTGCGCCGCAAGCTCACCGACTACGAGCGCAATGTGCCGCCCCATGTGCGCGCCGCACGCCTGGCCGACGAATACAACGCCCTGCACGGCCGCCCGCTGCAATACCAGAGTGGCGGCTGGATCAGCTATGTGATCACCACCGCAGGCCCACAACCGCTGGAAGCCCGCAGCGCCGCCATCGACTACGACCACTACCTAACCCGCCAGCTGCAGCCGGTGGCCGATGCCATCCTGCCCTTTGTCGGTGACGACTTCGCCACGCTGATCGGCGGGCAGTTGGGGTTGTTCTAACCAGCACCGCACGGCTTTCGTAGGGTGGATGACGCTTTACCCATCCACCATCTGCGGCCTCACGGGTGGATGAAAAGAGCGTCATCCACCCTACGGCTCTATGCCTCGCGGGCCTCCACCTCCATCGCGCCGACAAGCGCAGGGCAACCGGGATAACGCGCCAGGCGTAACCCGGCAATACCTGCGTCCGCTCATATTTGGCCGTTATAACCCTGTGCTGAATGGGTCTATCCAGGGAGGCATTCTCGGCTAACGTCATCCATATAACCTGATCGCACAGAGTTTTCTGTGGCGGTTGTCTGTTTGCCTCTGTCGCGATAAGCCCTGACCTCAGATTGTTCCAGCCGAACAAGAGGAAAACATGATGAGCACCTATAAATCTGTCGCTGTTGCCCTGGCATTGCTCGGCGGCGCATGCATGGCCTCCACCACCCTGGCGCAGGATTCAGGATTTATTGCGGCTACCGCGCCTGATCTGCAATGGACCGCCGCGCCCTCAGTAGGCCCCGGCGCAATGATCGCCGTGATCGAAGGTGATCTGAAAGCGGCCGAGCCCTTTACCTTCCGCCTGAAGGTGCCGGCAAACTCGAATATCGGCGTGCATACCCATCCGGTCACCGAGCGGGTGACCATTATCTCGGGCACCTTCTATTTCGCCATCGGCGACAAGTCCGACCCGGCCATGGCCAAGGCCTACCAGCCAGGCGATACCCTGATCATTCCCGCAGGGATGCCGATGTTCGCCGCCACCCGGGATCAGGAAGCCGTCGTTCAGCTGCACGGAGTCGGCCCCTGGGGCATCCACTACACCAACCCGGCGGATGACCCGAGAAACCAATAGCCCGGGCTATGCCCGCTGAATAGCCTTACGCAGCACTGCGGTACTGCACGCCGGCAGAGACAGGCGCAGCTAACCGTGCGCGCTAGCCACGGTTGCCGGTATCGCCTTGGGTTTACGAAACACCAGCACGTTACCCAGCATCACCAGCACCAGGCCGAACAGCGCCGGGGCGGTCCATTGATAGCCTTCGGCAAACACCGAGATATTCAGCGCCACCACCGGGAACAGTACGGTGCAGTAGGCGGCGCGCTCTGGGCCCATGCGCCCGACCAGGGTCAGGTAGGCGGTAAAGCCGATCACCGAGCCGGGAATCGCCAGGTACAGCAAGGTGCCGACATATCGGACATTCCACTCGAAGCCGAACGGTGTGCCGCTGACCAGGCAGATCGCCACCAGCATCAGCGCGCCATACAGCATGCCCCAGGCATTGGTGGTCAGCGGCTTGAGGCCGGCCTGCTGTTGCAGGCTGGAGAGCAGATTGCCGGCGGAGAAACACAGGGTGCCGAGCAGCGCTAGGCCAATGCCCAGCAGGGTTTCATGGCTGGCCCCCTGCCCCGCCAGCTCCGGCCAGAACAGCAAGGCCAGGCCGCCCAGCCCCAGCGCACCACCGGCCAGCACATTGGCGGCGATCTTCTGTTTGAAGAACAGCCGCGCATTGAGCGCATTCCATAGCGTTGCCGTGGAAAAAATCACCGCCACCAGGCCGCTGGAGATCCATTGGCTGGCGGTGTAGAAGCACATAAAGTTGATGCAGAACAGACACAGCCCCTGCACCAGGCAGATCAGCTGGCCGCGTTTGTCGAGTTTCTGCAGGCGGCCGCTCAACAGCAGGATGGCGAACAGCACGGCGGCGGCCAGGGCAAAGCGATAGGCGATGGACGCGGCGATCGCCACTTCGCCCAGCTGCAGCTTGAGGGCGATCCAGGTGGTGCCCCAGATCAGTACGGTCAACAGATAGAGCGACAGGTTCATCAACAGACTCCCGATAACAAGCCTGAAGTCTGCGCGCCTTAGGCTGCCGCCACTTGCATAAAGTTGCGCTTTTTCTGGCCGCGAGTTGCAGTGTCTGAGGTATTGGCTGGGCACTATGGCCAACGCGGGCAGCGACTGCTACAACCCTAGGCAATCCACTCCAGAATCACACGGAAACCACCATGACCCAGCCGCTGCTCCCCTTGAGCGAACAGGACGCTAGCTATCTCTCTTCGGCCAGCGTCGGTGCCGCCCTGGCCGAGGTGTCGATCAAGACGCTCAACAGCCGTTGCTTCTGCATCAGCCTGGATCAGGCGGCACTGCGCGATGCCCTGGAGTCGAACCTGGGCCAGCCCGGCCTGTTCGAACTGGTGCGCGAGCGCTGTCCCTACCTGTTTGCCGCTCACCCGGTGTTCGTCGCCAAGGCCCAGCTCGAACGCATGGCCGAGGTGATTCGCGCCATCGACTCGGTGGTGGCCCTGCCGGCTTACCGCGAGCTGGTGTTGGCCCGCTCGCCGGCCATTGCCCGGTTTGAGCCTGGGGCCAAGGGGGTGTTTTTCGGTTATGACTTCCATATCGCCGAAGATGGCTTCGGCCTGATCGAGATCAACAGCAATGCCGGCGGGGCCATGCTTAACGCTGTACTGGCGCGGGCGCAGCGGGCCTGCTGCCCGGCCATCGAGCAACTGCTGCCGCCGGCGCTGCGGGCCGAAAGTCTGGAGGCCAATATCATTGCCATGTTCCAGCAGGAATGGACCTTGGGCGGGCAGACCCGGCCGCTGCGCAGCATCGCCATAGTCGACGAGCAGCCAGAACAGCAGTATCTGTACCCTGAATTTTTACTATTCCAACAGCTGTTCCAACGCCACGGCCTGCAGTCGGTAATCGCCGACCCCAGCGAGCTAAGCCTGCGTGACGGCCAGCTCTGGCATGGCGAACTGGCCATCGATCTGGTCTACAACCGCCTGACCGATTTCGCCCTGGACGACCCGGCCCACGCTCAGCTGCGCCAGGCTTACCTTGAGCGCGCCGCCCTGCTCACCCCGCACCCACAGGCCCATGCCCTGTATGCCGACAAACGCAACCTGGCGCTGCTGAGCGATGCCGGGCAACTGCAGGCCCTCGGCGTGCCCGAGGATGTACAGGCGCTGCTATTGGCGGCCATTCCCCGTACCGAAGTGGTCGAGCCGGCCAATGCCGAACGCCTGTGGCGTACGCGCAAGCAGCTGTTCTTCAAACCCTGCGCCGGTTACGGCAGCCGCGCCGCCTACCGCGGCGACAAGCTGACCCAGCGCGTGTGGCAGGAGATTCTCGCCGGCGATTACGTGGCCCAGGCCCTGGTGCTGCCGGGGCAACGCGCCATGTCGCCGGAAACCCCGGCACTGAAGTTCGACCTGCGCGCCTATGCCTACGACAGCCAGGTACAGTGGCTGGCCGCGCGTCTGTACCAGGGCCAGACCACCAACTTCCGCACCCCGGGCGGCGGCTTTGCCCCCGTATACCCGGGACCTGAGGGTGGTTGTGGGGCCAGCTGCGACTGATCAGCCCGCAGGCGTCTGCTCGGCATGCCTGGGCAGTCCAATGGAAATCAACGCCGCCAGCAGAACAAAAGCCGAGGACACCCACAGGCATGCCTGCAGGCCATAGGCCTGGTAGACCCAGCCCGACAGCAGAGTACCGATCAGCCGGCCGAGGGCGTTGGACATGTAATAGAAGCCCACATCCAGCGACACGCCGTCTTCCTTGGCGTAGCTGACAATCAGGTAGCTGTGCAGCGAGGAGTTCACCGCAAACAGCGCGCCAAACACCATCAGCCCGCCGAGCAATACCCACTGCGCCGATAGATCAGTGCTCAAACCCAGGGCAATGGCTGCGGGCAACCCGGCCAGCACGGTAGCCCAGGCGAATGCCGCGCGACCATCCGGTAACTGGCCGCTGGCCTTGCCGGTAATGGCCGGGGCAAAGGACTGCACCATGCCATAGCCAATTACCCAGGCAGCGAGAAAGCCGCCGACCATCCAGAAATCCCAACCAAACACGCTGGACAGGTACACCGGCAGCGCCACCACAAACCACACATCGCGGGCACCGAATAAGAACAAGCGTGCGGCCGAGAGAATATTGATCGCCCGGCTCTTGGACAGAATGTCGCGAAACTTCGGCTTGGCTTTCGCCTTGCCCAGATCCTTTTTCAACAGCAGCAGGCTGGCCAGCCAGATCAGCGCCAGCACCGCCGCCATGGCCAGTACCGCGCCGGCGAAACCGAGCAGCGCCAGCAGCGCACCGCCCATAAAGAAGCCCACCCCCTTGAGCGCGTTTTTCGAGCCAGTAAGAATCGCCACCCACTTGTACAAAGTGCCCTGCTGGCTGTCCGGCACCAGCAACTTGATCGAGCTCTTGGCGCTCATCTTGTTCAGGTCTTTGGCGATACCGGACAGCGCCTGAGCACCCATCACCCAGGGAATCGTCAGCCAAGCTGCTGGCACCGTGAGCATCAGCAAGACCGCCACCTGCAGGCCCAGGCCGATATTCATGGTGCGATTAAGCCCCAGCCGCGCGCCCAGATAACCGCCGACCAGATTGGTGACCACACCGAAAATCTCATAGAACAGAAACAGCGCGGCGATCTGCAGCGGCGTGTAACCCAGGCTGTGAAAATGCAGCACCACCAGCATGCGCAGCGCACCGTCAGTGAGGGTAAAGGCCCAGTAGTTACCGGTCACCAGCAGATATTGGCGCACTTCGGGGGCTAGGCGGGATAAGGCGTGCATCGGAGAAATCCTGTTGTACCGCATGGAGTAAGTGATGGATTTCGCAACAGGCTTTTGTAGGAGCGGGCTTGCCCGCGATGGCAACACCGACGATCCATCGCGGCCAATAACTAGGCGTTCCCGCCGCTCCTACAGAGCGTAGGGTGGATGGCGCTTTATCCATCCACCAGATAACCAAGGTGGATGAAAAAGGCGTCATCCACCCTACGGGTCAACCGGCTGCGCCGACCATCCGCGCCAATTCCACCGCGCGGTTGGCGTAGCCCCATTCGTTGTCGTACCAGGCGTAGAGTTTCACCTGGGTGCCGTTGACCACCATGGTCGACAGCGCATCGATAATCGAAGAGCGCGGGTCGGTGCGGTAGTCGATGGACACCAGCGGCCGCTCCTCGTAACCGAGGATGCCCATCAGCGGGCCAGCGGCGGCGGCCTTGAGCAGTGCGTTGACCTCCTCCACCGTGGTGGCGCGCTCCACCTCGAATACGCAATCGGTCAACGAGGCGTTGGCCAGAGGCACGCGCACGGCGTGGCCGTTGAGCTTGCCGCGCAGCTCGGGGAAGATCTCGGCAATTGCCGTGGCCGAACCGGTGCTGGTGGGAATCAGGCTCATGCCGCTGGCCCGCGCGCGGCGCAGGTCCTTGTGCGGGGTGTCGAGGATGCTCTGGGTGTTGGTCAGGTCGTGGATGGTGGTGATCGAGCCGTGGC
>CAZOEC010000175.1:0-7602 GCA_964578635.1 uncultured Pseudomonas sp. | reverse complement strand
ATCATCGCCAAGTTCAACTCGCTGACCGATCCGAAGATCATCCGCGCGCTGTACAAGGCCAGCCAGACTGGGGTCAAGATCGATCTGGTGGTGCGCGGCATGTGCTGCCTGCGTCCGGGTATCGCCGGGGTATCCCACAATATCCAGGTGCGTTCGATCATCGGGCGCTTTCTGGAGCATACCCGGGTGTTCTATTTTCTCAATGGCGGTGAGGAGAAGATCTACCTGTCCAGCGCCGACTGGATGGAGCGCAACCTCGACAAGCGTGTCGAGACCTGCTTCCCGGTGGAAGGCAAGAAGCTGATCCTGCGGGTCAAGAAGGAGCTGGAGGCTTACCTCACCGACAACACCCACGCCTGGCTGCTGCAGCCGGATGGGCGCTATGTGCGTCTGCAGCCCACTGGCAACCAGAACCCGCGCAGCGCCCAGGCCGGGCTGCTGGAAAAGCTGACCGTACCGCTGGTCAGCGCACGCTAAGCTCGATATCGATGCGCTTGAGCCATTCCGCTTCCTGGGTGAAGTCCGCCTGGGTCAGCGGGTTGGCGGCCAGCCAATCCTGCGGAAAGGCGATTTCCAGGCGTTGCTGACTGGCCTTGAGCTGCACCTGGGGCATTTCCTGGGTACCACGGATATGGTGGAACAGGATGGCGAAGCGCAGCAGCACGCACAGGCGCATCAGCTTGACGCCTTCCTCGCCGAACGCGGCGAACTTGTCCTTGGGAATATTGCGCCGATGGCCGCGCACCAAGAGCGCGAGCATCTGCTGATCCTGGCGCGAGAAACCGGACAGATCGGAGTGCTCGACCAGATAGGCACCGTGCTTGTGGTACTGGTAGTGGGCAATGTCCAGGCCGACTTCATGCACCTTGGCCGCCCAGCTGAGCAGCTCACGGTGCCAGTCGTCATTCAGCTCCCAGTCGTCCGCGACCTTGTCGAGGGCCGAAAGCGCCTTGCTTTCCACCCGCGCCGCCTGTTCCAGGTCGACGTGATAACGCTCCATCAGCGAGCTCAGGGTGCGTTCGCGCACGTCCTCATGCTGATGACGGCCGAGCAGGTCGTAGAGTACGCCTTCGCGTAGTGCCCCTTCGGAGTGGCTCATGCGCTGGATATCGCAGGCATCGAAGATGGCTTCGAGAATTGCCAGGCCGGCGGGGAAGATACCGCGGCGATCCGGCTTGATACCGTCGAGGTCGAGTTTTTCGGCCTCACCGATCTTGAATATTTTGCGTTTCAGCCAGGCCAGCCCTTCGGCATTGACCTCGCCGCTGCCGAGGCCGGCGGCCTGGATGGTCAGGCCGATGGCCTTGATGGTGCCCGAAGCCCCCACCGCATCTTCCCAGCCGAGGCGGCGCAGGCCGTGCTCGATACCCATGATCTCCAGGCGCGCCGCGGTGTAGGCCTGGGCGTAGCGCGCCGGGGTGATCTTGCCGTCCTTGAAGAAACGCTGGGTAAAGCTGACGCAGCCCATCTGCAGGCTTTCGCGCAGCAGCGGCTCGAAGCGCTGGCCGATGACGAACTCGGTGCTGCCGCCGCCTATATCGGCGACCAGGCGTTTGCCCGGGGTGTCGGCGATGCTGTGGGAGACGCCGAGGTAGATCAGTCGCGCCTCTTCGCGCCCCGAGATGACTTCCACCGGATGGCCCAGAATGGCTTCGGCGCGCTGGATAAATACATCGCGGTTGCGCGCCTCGCGCAGGGCATTGGTGCCGACGATGCGCACCGCGCCCTCGGGCAGGCTGGCGGTCAGCTGGGCAAAGCGGCGCAGGCAGTCGAGCCCGCGCTGCATGGCCTCTTCGCTGAGCAGGCGCTGCTCGTCGATACCGGCGGCCAGCTGCACCTTGTCGCCGAGGCGTTCGAGGATGCGGATCTCGCCGTGGTCGGCTTTGGCCAGCACCATATGGAAGCTGTTGGAGCCCAGGTCGATGGCTGCAATCAAGGGGAAGGACTCGGCAGGGGTATGCGGCATGACGGAGACATCTCGATGCGGAACCCGGCCATCCTGCCACGATAGCCCGGCCTCGCCAACGCATACTGATGTCGCAGGCCCTGCGCGCGCTCCCGGAACAGCCTCGACGCCCTGCTGTGGGCTGCGGCCAAAGCGCGGATCACCCGTTCGTCGTGGCGTGCCAGGCTCAGCTGAGCACGCCCTCCGGCGGGTAGAAGAAGGCTATGCCCCAGTTACCTGTGGCATGCGGCAATTCCTTGTAGGAGCGGCCCATGGCCGCGAAAGTGGCTGGCCGCACGCGGATCGCGGGCATGGCCCGCTCCTACAGATGGCGCGACTCGTTCCCCTCACCCTCATAAAGGGCGATTGGGGCAAGAGGGGAATCTGAGCAGCTGAACAGCTGCGCAACACATATCTGCTACATAGCCTAAAAGAACGGGTTTACAGGTTGACCGAGCCGATAAACTGGCGCAGCTCGGCCGTCTGCGGTTCGGCGAACAGCGTCTTCGGCGCGCCGACCTCATGCACCTTGCCCTGGTGCATAAACACCAGCTTGTCGCCGACCTCGCGGGCGAAGCGCATTTCGTGGGTGACCATGATCAGGGTCATGCCCTCGCTGGCCAGTTGCTTGACCACCGCCAGTACTTCGTTGACCAGTTCCGGGTCGAGCGCCGAGGTGATCTCGTCGCACAGCAGCACCCGGGGCGACATCGCCAGAGCGCGGGCGATGGCTACCCGCTGCTGCTGGCCGCCGGACAGACGCTCAGGGTAGGCGTCGAACTTTTCGCCCAGGCCGACCCGCTCGAGCATCTGCCGCGCCAGTTGCTGCGCGTCGTCGCGACCGATCTTCTTCACCACCCGGGGGGCCAGCATAATGTTCTCGCCGACGCTCAGGTGGGGGAACAGGTTGAACTGCTGAAACACCATGCCGACCTTCTGTCGCAGGCTGCGCAGGTCGGCGCGGGCGGCGTCGATATAGTCGCCGTCGACTTCAATCACGCCGTCGTTGATCGATTCCAGGCCGTTGAGGGTGCGCAGCAAGGTGCTCTTGCCCGAGCCGCTGCGGCCGATGATGGCAACCACTTCGCCTTCCTCGACCGTCAGATCGATGCCCTTGAGCACGTGGTTGTCGCCGTAGTACTTGTGCAGGGCGGTGACGTTAAGCAGTGACATTCAGCCTCCTTTCCAGGCGGTATGCGGCAAGCGACAGGGGGTAGCAGAGCAGGAAGTAACCGAGCGCCACCAGGCCGTAGACCATGAATGGCTCGAAGGTGGCGTTGGCCAGCATGCCGCCGGTCTTGGTCAGTTCGGTAAAACCGATGATCGAGGTCACCGCAGTGCCTTTCACCACCTGCACCGAGAAACCCACGGTGGGGGCGATGGCGATGCGCATGGCCTGTGGCAGCACCACGTGACGCAACACTTCGAGGCGAGTCATGGCCAGGCTTTCGGCGGCTTCCCACTGGCCGCGGCCGATCGACTCGACGCAGCCACGCCAGATCTCTGCGAGAAAGGCGCTGGTAAACAGGGTCAGGGCGCAGGCGGCGGCCAGCCAGGGCGATACGTCGACACCGAGCAGGGCGATGCCGAAAAACACCATAAACAGCTGCATCAGCAGTGGCGTGCCCTGGAACAGCTCGATATAGCCGCGTGCCAGAATCCGCAGCGGTTGCAGCGGTGAAATCCGTGCCAGCAGAAGCAGCAGGCCAGCCACGCCGCCGCAGGCGAAGGCCACCAGCGACAGCAACAGGGTCCACTGCAGGCCCACCAGCAGGTTGCGTAGGATGTCCCAGAAGGTGAAGTCCATCAGCGGCCTCCGACAACAAAGCGGCGACCGACCCAGGCCAGCAGCTGGCGGATCAGGATCGCCATGGCCAGATAGAGCAGGGTGGTCACCAGGTAGGTTTCAAAGGCGCGGAAGTTGCGCGACTGGATAAAGTTGGCGGCGAACGACAGCTCTTCGGTAGAGATCTGCGAACACACAGCCGAGCCGAGCATGACGATGATGATCTGGCTCGACAGCGCCGGCCACACCTTGGCCAGGGCCGGGCGCAGCACCACATGGCGGAAGATCTCGATGCGGTTCATGGCCAGGGCCGCCGCCGCTTCCAGTTGCCCGCCGGGGATGGCCTGAATGCCGGCGCGGATGATCTCGGTGGAATAGGCCCCCAGGTTGATCACCATCGCCAGCACCGCCGCTTCCCACTCGTTCATCCGCACGCCCAGGGCCGGCAGGCCGAAGAAGATAAAGAACAGCTGAACGATAAAGGGTGTGTTGCGGATCAGTTCGACATACAGGCCGAACAGCTGGTTGAACGGCTTGATCCGCCAGGCGCGCATTACCGCTCCGATGATGCCCAGACCGACCCCGAGCAGGGTGCCGACGGCGGTCAGGCTCAGGGTAAAGAGCGCGCCTTGCAGCAACAGGTCGGCGTTGGCCAACACCGGAAGAAAATCGAACTGGTACGCCATCGCGCGCCTCCTGTTTCTGCGGCCTTACAGGCCGGCCGGCAGCGGCTGCTTCAGCCATTTCTGGCTGATCGTATTAAGGCTGCCGTCGGCCTTGGCGCTGGCGATGATCGCGTTGACCTTGGCCAGCAGCGCCGCCTCGTTCTTGTTCAGGCCGACATAGGTGGGCGAATCCTTGAGGTTGAGCTTCATCAGCGGCACACGCTTGGGGTTGCGCTCGGCGATGGCGGCCATCACCACGTTACCGCTGGCAATCAGGTCGACCTGGCCGGAGAGGTAGGCAGCGATGGTCGAGTTGTTGTCCTCGAAGCGCTTGAGCGTCGCGCCCTTGGGGGCCACCTTGCTCAGCTCGATATCTTCCACCGCACCGCGGGTCACGCTGATGGTCTTGCCTTCCAGGTCGGCGAGGCTGCTTACGGCGGCATCTTCCGGGCCGAATACGCCGAGGTAGAAGGGCGCGTAGGCGCTGGAGAAGTCGATCACCGCTTCGCGCTCGGGGTTCTTGCCCAGGCTGGAAATCACCAGGTCGACCTTGCCGGTGGTAAGGAAGGGAATGCGGTTGGTGCTGTTGACCGGAGTCAGCTCCAGTTTTACCGCCAGCTGATCGGCCAGCAGTTGGGCGGTGTCAATATCCAGGCCACGCGGCTGCATGTCCGGGCCAATCGAGCCGAAGGGCGGGAAGTCCTGTGGCACGGCGACTTTCAGCACGCCGCGCTCGGTGATGTCGCTAAGGCCGTCGGCGAAGGCGCTGGGCAGGCTCAGGGCCAGGCCGGCGACGAACAGGTTGAGTAGGTGGCGCTGAATCTTGTGCATGGCATGCTCCCGACAACTATATGAAAACCTATAGGTTTGGCTGGTTTCCAGATTGCATTGCCCATGCCAATTCCATTTGATTCATGCACTTAGCCTTATTGCTTTTGTAAAACAAGGTCTTACTGGTATGAACAGTTATAAAGCTGACTGGCTGGTCAATTGCGACGCTGCGCCATTCGGGTGCAAGGCCGTGGAATGGGCCTCAAAACGGCGCAATGCTTGCCTGCAAGGCCGCTCTGGCCGTACAAAGAGCACCTCTACTGGACCGACCGGCCTGAACAGTCATGCATGCTCCCGCTCCCCGCGCCGTCCCCGAATACGCCCTGCAGGCGATCCGCCAGCTGATCGCCGACGAGGACTATCGCCCGGGCGATGCCCTGCCTTCGCAGCGCGACCTGGCCGAGCGTCTGGGGGTCAGTCGCACTTCCCTGCGCGAGGCGCTGTCATCCCTGAGTGCCCTGGGCATGATCAGCGTGCAGCCGGGCAAAGGTGTGTTCGTCCAGGCCACATCCGCCCAGGCCACGGCTCCGACGGGCTTCGCCTGGCCGTTTGCCGAGCAGGTGTCGGCCGCGGATACCTTTCAGCTGCGCTTCGCTCTGGAGGGATTCGCCTGCGGCCTGGCGGCGGCCACCCTGACCGCCGAGGAACTGGATGCGCTGCAGGACAATGTCGAGCAGATGCGTCTGGCCCTGCGCGCTGGTGATTTCGACAGCGCCTCACGCCTGGATTTCGATTTTCATCGGCGCATTCTGCTGGCCAGCGGCAACCAGGCCATGTGCGGCATCGTCACCTCCAGTGCGGATATTTTTCTGGAAAGCCAGAAGCTACCGTTTATCCGTCCGGAGCGGGCGATGGAGACCTGGCAGGAGCACCGCAAGATCCTCAAGGCCCTGGGCCGGCACGCCTCGGGCCCGGCGCAGAAGGCCATGCAGCAGCATATCCGTGCGGCAGCCTTGCGCACCGGTATCGCTTTTGTCACCCTCGGCGACTAGCTGCGAGGTAAATTCTTTACGAGCCCATAGATAGGCTCAATTGCGCCCGCCTTCCTGTGCCGGGAAAGCCGGGCTATGATGTCGACCATCTTTTGCTTCCGAACACGGAGACTTCCATGAGCGAATTCATCACCAATGTCAGCGACGCCAGTTTCGACCAGGACGTCATTCAGGCCGAAGGTCCGGTGCTGGTCGACTACTGGGCTGAGTGGTGCGGTCCGTGCAAGATGATTGCCCCCGTACTCGATGAGATCGCCCAGACCTACCAGGGCAAGCTGAAAGTCTGCAAGCTGAACATCGACGAAAATCAGGACACTCCGCCCAAGTACGGCGTGCGTGGCATCCCGACCCTGATGCTGTTCAAGAACGGTAATGTCGAAGCCACCAAGGTCGGTGCACTGTCCAAGTCGCAGCTGGCGGCCTTCCTCGACAGCAATATCTAAGCAACTGTGCTGCCGAATAAGCCCCGCAAATAGCGGGGCTTTTTTCTGTCTGGGTGCTGGACGTGCCGCTAAAACCGGTGTTACATTCGGCCTCGCTGCATTTCCTATGCCGCCCCCTGCAAGCCGTCGTCGACGCATTCCTACGCGAATACCTTCGAAGCACGCTAGCGATCCAATCGCCTTTATAGCGGCACGGCTTCCCAAGCTGAATAGCTTATTTCCCCCTCCTTCATGATTACGTCATTCCCTATGAATCTGACCGAACTCAAGCAAAAGCCGATCACCGAACTGCTGGAACTCGCCGAACAGATGGGCCTGGAAAACATGGCCCGTTCGCGCAAGCAGGACGTGATTTTCTCGCTGTTGAAAAAACACGCTAAAAGCGGTGAGGAAATCTCCGGTGATGGCGTGCTGGAGATTCTCCAGGACGGTTTCGGCTTCCTCCGCTCCGCGGATGCCTCGTATCTCGCTGGCCCCGATGACATCTACGTCTCGCCGAGCCAGATCCGCCGCTTCAACCTGCGTACCGGCGACACCATTGTCGGCAAGATCCGCCCGCCGAAAGAAGGCGAGCGCTATTTTGCCCTGCTCAAAGTTGACACCATCAACTATGACCGCCCGGAAAACGCCAAGAACAAGATTCTCTTCGAAAACCTGACGCCGCTGTTCCCCACCAAGCGTCTGGTCATGGAAGCCGGTAACGGCTCCACCGAAGACATCACCGGCCGCGTTATCGACCTCTGCGCGCCGATCGGCAAGGGCCAGCGTGGCCTGATCGTCGCACCGCCGAAAGCCGGCAAGACCATCATGCTGCAGAACATCGCGGCCAACATCACCCGCAACAACCCCGAGTGCCACCTGATCGTGCTGCTGATCGACGAGCGCCCGGAAGAAGTGACCGAGATGCAGCGCACCGTGCGCGGCGAAGTGGTCGCCTCCA
>CAZOEC010000174.1:0-7745 GCA_964578635.1 uncultured Pseudomonas sp. | reverse complement strand
GCCGGACCTGGATGTCACCCTGGCGGACGACGGCCCTCCTCGCCTCTGGCATTACGAACTCTCGCTGGATGAGTTGCTGCAACGGGTATTCGGCCCCATTCGCCACTACGGTTGCAGTGATGTAAGTGTGCTGCTCGGTTTGCTGCAGGCCTTCAAGAACCTGCTCTACCAGCCGCTGCGCACTACGCAGAAAACCGATCTGCTGCGGCATGTGCGCAGCGTGCAGGAAACTGCCGATCAGCACCTGAGCAACGGCCGTGATCGCGAAGCCATCAACCAGCTACTCGAACGCATCAACCAGACCAGTTCAGCCCTGGAGCCTATTGCGCTGCTTGGCATACCCGGCACGACAAGCGCCGAACAACCTTCTAGCGCCGCGAAGACAACCTTGTAGCGGCCAAGGCCGCGAACGGTATTGGTGCAGCACGGCGTTACAACGCCCTCGGCACGCGCAAAGCCAACGACTTAAAAATATTCAAAGACCGTTTATCTATAAAAATAACTGTTTAAAAACAACAGGTTAATTAGTTACCTAGCTAAGCACTGGCACCTTTCATGCTTGCGTTAACAGGCATAGTCCCCTAGGGTAGGTCGCCATGTGGTCCCTGATTGCCCCTATCAGCTCGTTGCTCGGTGGGGTTGCTTTACTCCTCCTCGGCAATGGCCTGCTCAACACCCTACTGACCCTGCGTGGCGTCGCCGAAGGCTACTCCACCGGGATGCTCGGACTGATCATGTCCGGGTACTTCGTCGGTTTTCTCCTTGGCACCTGGCTGGCGATTCCGCTGGTCCGCCGCGTTGGGCATATCCGTGCGTTTGCCTTTTGCGCCGCCCTGGCCGCCATCACCGCCCTGCTCCATGTGCTGATCATCAACCCCTGGGTCTGGCTGGGCCTGCGCGTGCTCTACGGCCTGGCGCTGGTCAGCCTGTATATGGTGATCGAGAGCTGGCTTAACGCCCAGGTGCCCAATGACAAACGCGGCCAGGTGTTCGCCGTGTATATGGCGGTCAACCTCGGTGCGCTGGCCGCCGCCCAGCAGCTGCTCAATCTGGCTTCCCCGAGCGACTTCGTGCTGTTCGTGCTGGCCGCCATGCTGATCAGCGCGGCCTTGATGCCCATTACCCTGACCCGCCAGGTGCAGCCCAGCGTCCCGGACACCCTGCACACCAACCTGCGCCAGATCGCTGGTATCGCGCCGCTGGCGCTGGCAGCCGCGGGTTTATCCGGCCTGGCCCTGGGCGCGTTCTGGGGCATGGCCCCGGTGTATGCCAGCCTGAACGGCTTCGACGCCACCGGCGTGGGTTTGCTGATGAGCAGCGCGATTCTCGGCGGCGCGTTGCTGCAATGGCCGATCGGCATCTATTCGGACAAGCATGACCGCCGCCAGGTGCTGTTCTGGGTAGTCGCCCTGGCGGTGCTGGTCGCCGTGCTGATGAGCCTGCTGCCCGCCGGTCGCCTGTTGCTGGGGCTGATGTTTATCTGGGGCGGCCTGGCCTTTGCCATCTATCCCATCGCCGTGGCGCAGCTGATCGACCAGTTGCACAGCGATGAAATCCTCGCCGGCTCCAGTAGCCTGCTGATGGTCAATGGCATCGGCTCGGTATGCGGCCCGCTGCTCGCCGGCCTGCTGATGCAGCACCTCGGTGCCCAGGCGCTGCCGCTGTATTTCGCCGCCACCCTGGGCCTGCTCGCGGCGTATACCCTCTATCGCCTGCGCCATGTCAGCGACCTGGTCAGCGCACCGGCCGGACACTTTATGCCCATGCTGCGCACCAGCCACACGGTGCTGGAGCTGATGCCCGACACACCGCCCAGCGACCCCGAACAGCAACCCACCCCGTCAACCGAAGAGGAGCCAGCCCCAACAACCCCGTAGCCATGCGCTGTACTCACGCCCCCGGCTGTGAGTACAGCACATGCCTGCCCTTTACCAGCACGTCGGCCCATGTCGGCGCGTCACTGCACCCACTCAACTGGACAGGAAGACAGCGCATGTTACTTGCCACCGATCTCGATGGAACCTTTCTCGGCGGCGATCCCAAGGATCGCCTAAGCCTCTACCAGACCATCGCCGCCCACCCGGAAATCCGCCTGGCCTATGTCACCGGCCGCAGCCTGGAGTCGGTTCTGCCATTGCTGGCGGACCCGACCCTGCCACAACCGGATTTCATCATCTCCGACGTCGGTGCCAGCCTGGTGCATGGCGACAGCCTGCAATCGATTCAGCCGCTGCAAAATGCGGTGGACGCCCTCTGGCCCGGCGAAAGCCAGGTCGCCAGCGCCATCGAACGCTTTGCCCTGGAGCGCCAGGACGTACCCCAAGTGCGCCGCTGCTCGTATTTCTGCAGCCCCGAGCAGGCGGCCAACCCGGAACTGCTGGAAGCCGCGGACGCCCTGGGTTGCGACCTGCTCTATTCGGCCGAACGCTACCTGGATTTCCTGCCCAAGGGCGTGAACAAGGGCAGCAGCCTGCAGGCGCTGATCGACTGGCTGGAACTGGACAACGACCAGGTGCTGACCGCCGGCGACACCCTCAATGACCTCTCCATGCTCAGCGGGCAGTTCAAGGGCGTGTGCGTGGGTGCCTCGGAAGAGGGCCTGCTGCAAGCCACCCGCCAGCACTCGCGGGTGTTCCATGCCGAGCGCGCCGGTTGCGGCGGCATTCTCGAAGCCTTTGTCCACTTCGGTTTTCTCGGCAAGCAGGGTATCGCCGCCGAAGGCAAGCAAGTCGCCGAGCCGGGCAAGGCCGACCTGGTGATGGTTTATCACCGTCTGCCCTACGAAGAGTACCGCGCCGCCGACGGCAAGCTGCAACGCCGCCGCCCGACCTCGCCCAACGGCATTATCCCGACCCTGCTGAGCTTTTTCGGCGACGGTCGTGCCGGCTCCTGGATCGCCTGGGCCGAACATGACGAAAACAGCGGCGAAGCCTTCGACACCCACACCACGGTGGATGCCGAACGCTATCCCAAGCTGACTGCCGCGCGGGTGGCGCTGAGCAAGGAAGAAGTCGATATCTTCTACAAGCGCTTCTCCAAGGAAGCCTTCTGGCCAACCCTGCACACCTTCTGGGAGCGCGCGCAGTTCCGCGAGGACGACTGGCAGGTATTCCTCAAGGTCAACCGCGCCTTTGCCGAGCGCACCGCCCTGGAAGCCGCCGAAGGGGCCATCGTCTGGCTGCACGACTACAACCTGTGGATGGTGCCCGGTTACCTGCGCGAACTGCGCCCGGACCTGCGCATCGCCTTCTTCCACCACACCTACTTCCCCTCGGCGGATGTATTCAACGTACTGCCCTGGCGTCGGCAGATCATCGGCAGCCTGTTGCAGTGCGACTACATCGGCTTCCATATCCCGCGCCAGGTGGAAAACTTCGTCGATGCCGCCCGCGGCGTGATGCCGTTGCAGACCATCAGCCGGCAGAACTGCGCGCCGCGCTTTATCACCTATGGCTGCGCCGTGGGCCTGGAGCGCATGACCACCGCCGTCGACACCGGCAGCCGCGTGGTCAAACTCGGTGCCCATCCGGTGGGCCTGGATATCGAGCGGGTACGCAACGCCCTGGCCGCGCCGAAGATCAAGGAAATGATGGAGCGCCTGCGTGCCGAACTGAGCGGAGTCAGGCTGATTCTCTCGGTGGAACGCCTCGACTACACCAAGGGGATCCTGGAAAAACTCAACGCCTACGAGCGCCTGCTGGAGGAAAACCCGGAGCTATTGGGCAAGGTCACCCTGGTCACCGTCTGCGTGCCGGCCGCCAAGGAAATGACCATCTATGACGAGCTGCAGGGGCAGATCGAGCAGGCCGTGGGCCGCATCAACGGCCGCTTCGCCCGCATCGGCTGGACGCCGCTGCAGTTCTTCTTCCGCAGCCTGCCGTTCGAGGAAGTCAGTGCCTGGTACGCCATGGCCGACGTGATGTGGATCACCCCGCTGCGCGACGGCCTCAACCTGGTGGCCAAGGAATTCGTCGCCGCCCAGGGCCTGCTCGGCGGCAGCGGTGTGCTGGTACTGTCGGAATTCGCCGGGGCCGCCGCCGAACTCAAGGGTGCCCTGCTGACCAACCCCCACGACCCCATGGACATGGCCCAGACCTGCTACCTGGCCCTGAACATGCCCAGGGACGAGGCCCAGGCGCGCCTGCGCGAGCTGTTCGATATCGTCAGTTACAACGATATCCGCCGCTGGGGCGACGAGTTCCTCTCCGGGGTCAATGAACTGGGCGAGGACCGGCTGCAGCAGGCCCTCGGCCTGGCCAATATGTAAGTCCTCCGGGATGCGCGGCGGCCCGCCTTCGTCGGGTGCGCCATGCGCAGACATAGCCCACGGGTTTTGGGCTAGTAGCCGCCCCCTGCGCCATGACCACCGCGGCGCGGCTTGCCGTACTTTTTGTTCAGGCGTGGCGGTACATGCTTATGGCCTCTGGCCCAGGGCCCATCGTGGCGCTCGGACCAGTGCCAGGCATCGCCATGCCAGCGGTAATAGAGACGATCCCGGTAATACAGATGCGGCCAGCCCAGCACCACATAGACATCCAGATCGGGGTCCCAGCGCCATTCGACACGGGGTGGCGGTGTATAACGATGGTGCGGGGTTTCGACCCAGCGCCCGCGATCACCGCCGACCTGCACGGTACAGGCTGCCAGCGGCATTAACAGAACAAGACACAACAGATAGCGCAGCTTCATGGCCGAACCCTCCTGCAGGCTTATACCTGAGAGGTTAGACCCAGCCAGCTGCCGGCAGTTTCAGCCGTTCGCGGCACCTGCCCTTATCCGCCGCGAATCTACAGCCCAGCAGCGCCGCGTGTGCCCGCCCGGGAAAGCGGCGGGCACCTCTATTGGCGCAGCCCAGCGGGCACTTAGCCCATCTGGCTGTCCACCTCGCAGTTGATCATCCAGGACACCCCGAAACGGTCGGTGAACATGGCGAAAAGCGTGGCCCAGAAGGTCTGCTGCAGCTCCATCTGCACCGAACCGCCAGCCGACAGCGCGGCATACAACCGCTCGGCCTCGGGGACGTTGCCCACCTGCAGGGAAATCGAGCAACCCTTGATCCCTTCATGGGGGTGCATCGGCAGGCTGTCGGAGGCCATCAGCAACTGGTCGTCCACCTTCAGGCAGGCATGCATGATGCGTTGCTGGTACTCGGCTGGAGCCTCCATATCCTCCGGGCTATCGGCGTAGCGCATCATTTCCAGGGTGCCGCCCAGGCACTCGGCGTAGTAGTTGAAAGCGGCCTCACATTGGCCGTCGAACATCAGATAGGCATGAATCTTCATCGCAACTCTCCTTAGTTTTCGCTGCTAATACGCGTACGAATACGTTCTTCCTGCTCGCGCAATTCGGGGGTGAACTCGGCACCGAAATCCTCGGCCTCAAAGATCTGCCGGATCTCGATCTCGCTGTCCCCCAGCATGGGGTTGGGGCAGCGTCTGACCCACTCGATGCAGGCCTCAAGCGAGTCCACCTGGAAGATCCAGAAGCCGGCGATCAGCTCCTTGGTCTCGATAAAAGGGCCATCGACCACCGTGCGCTGGTTGCCGGAGAACTTCACCCGCGCGCCCTTGGCGCTGGGCTGCAGCCCTTCACCGGCAAGCATCACGCCGGCCTCGACCAGTTCCTCGTTGTAACGGCCCATGGCCGCCAGCAACTCTTCGCTGGGCATCACCCCGGCTTCTGAATCCGCAGTGGCCTTGACTATCACCATAAAACGCATCGCCTTTCTCCTTGTTCGGCTCGAAAAACCGCAAGCAGGGTGCGCTATGCGCCCTACTGCAGACAGCGAACCCGTGGCAGGGTTCTAAACCATAGTCGAGCAAGCGACGGGCGAATCGACAGTCGTCGGAAAAAATCTTTCAGGCGAGTTGCAGTGCGGCTTTCAGCGCAGAGAGAAAAGACTCGGGCTGTTCCAGCATCATCAGGTGGCCGGCGTCGGCGACCAGCGTATGGCTGACGGCGGCCTGCTCGGCCCATTGCGGTACATGCCAGCCGGCGCGCGAACGCTCCCCGGCCAGCAAGTGCACGGGATGACTGACAAAGACCCGACGCAGGCCAGCCTGATAGCTCGCCGACGCGGTCAGCTCGACCACCGAGCGCGCCATGGCCTGCAGCGTGCTGGCCGGCTGCTGGGCCAGCCAGCGCTCGGCAATCGCCAGGCTGCGAGCATCGGCGTGAACCCCGGCGCGCTCCAGCCAGGCGGCCGGCTCGGCGCGAAAACCATCGAGCATGGCGCAGGCCTCGGCCGCGGGCATACGCGCCACCGCAGCCGACCAGAAGGCATCGTCGAGACTGAAATTACCTTCCACGCTAACCAGGCTGCGCACCTGCTGGCCATGGGCCTGGGCGAACAGCATCACCACCACCCCACCCACCGAATGGCCCACCAGGTGCACCGCCTCGCCAGGGAAATGCCGCTCGATCAGCCCCTGCAGATGCTCCACCTGCGCCGGCAGATCGATAGCCTCAGGCGGCACCTCGCGCTGCGTACCATAACCGAGCAGATCGGGGGCTAGCGCTCGCCCCGGAGCGAAGGCGGCGGTCATATCGGGCAGCTGTAGCGTGCCGATCAGACCATGGATAAAGACGACGGGAGCATGCATGGCGAAATCCTTTTTGGGCCAGCGGACGAAATAGCGAGCTTACATCCGAAGGGTGCCAGCAGGACACAGAACGCGCACCCAGCATATGCCGCGCGGCAGGCGAGACGCTCAGCAGATAACCCCATTAATACAGCTGAGCGGCGGCCGCGGAGATCTGCCTCCGCTCCACGCTACCCAGGGCTAAACTCCGAAGTCAGCCCCCAATCGTGGAGACTCAGGATGACCGGCAAAAACACGATCTGCCTCTGGTATGACAGCAGCGCACTGGAGGCGGCGACCTTCTATGCAGAGACCTTCCCGGACAGCACAGTGGTGGCCGTCCACCACGCCCCTGGCGACTACCCCGCCGGCAAGCAGGGCGATGTGCTGACGGTCGAGTTCAGGCTAATGGGCATCCCCTGCCTCGGGCTGAACGGCGGCCCTGCGTTCCAACATAACGAGGCGTTCTCGTTCCAGGTCGCGACCGATGATCAGGCCGAAACGGACCGCCTGTGGAACGCGATCATCGACCATGGCGGCCAGGCAAGCGCATGTGGCTGGTGCAAGGACAAGTGGGGCGTCTCGTGGCAGATCACCCCACGCATCCTGACGGCTGCCATAAGCAGCCCAGATCGAGCGGCAGCCAAGCGTGCGTTCGAAGCCATGATGGATATGACGAAGATCGATATTGCAAAGATCGAGACGGCGCTAAAGCCCTGAGCGCCGATGCTTGGAGCCATATATGCGGGTACGCCGAAAGGCTGTCCGGGCCCGCTCCGGGTGCTTGCTGGTCGGTGGATTGGGAGCCGTTGTGGCCCGTCGTAGCGGGCAGAAAGCGGCCCAGAGTGTGTAAAAACACTTTCGCATCTTGTATGCCCCAGCCCACTGCTCCTGGGCGTAGTGATTTCCCGAGCATTTGCCACGATCAGCGCCGGTGGCGCGTCAGAGCGCTTATAAAGCACTGTGGTACCTCTTGGGACAGTAAAAACCGGGGCTTTTACGCCGTCATCGCCTTCAATAAGCCTTCGGTACCCATGATTTTCATCACCCGCTTCAAATTATAGGCAAGCACATTCAAGCTCATTTCTGCGCTCACCCCGTTCAGCTTTCGGGTCAGGAAGTGCGTTGCGCCCATCCACTGCTTGAGCGTCCCGAAGGGATGCT
>CAZOEC010000173.1:0-7816 GCA_964578635.1 uncultured Pseudomonas sp. | reverse complement strand
TCGTGGTCAGCTCGTTCGGCAAGACCTACCACGTCACCGGCTGGAAAACCGGCTATGTGGTGGCTCCGCCGGCTTTGAGCGCCGAACTGCGCAAAGTCCATCAGTACGTCAGCTTCTGTGGCGTGACGCCGCTGCAGTGGGCCCTGGCCGACTATATGGCCGAGCATCCCGAGCACGTCGAAGAGTTGCCTGCGTTCTATCAGGCCAAGCGCGATCTGTTCTGCGACCTGCTGGCCGGCTCGCGCTTTACCTTCACCCGCGCTGCGGGCACCTATTTCCAGCTGGTCGATTACTCGGCCATTCGCAATGACTTAGATGATGTGGCCATGGCCGAATGGCTGACCCGCGAGCATGGGGTGGCGGCGATTCCGGTATCGGTGTTCTACCAGACACCACCCGAGAACTTGCGTCTGGTGCGCTTCTGCTTTGCCAAGCGCGAAGACACCCTGCGTCAGGCGGCGGAAAAACTATGCGCGATTTAAACCAATTGCCCGACCTCGAACTGGCCTTGATTCAGACCGAGTTGGCCTGGCAGGACCCCGCCGCCAATCGCGCCCATTTCGCCGCCCTGCTGGAGCAGGTGCGTGGTGCCGATCTGGTCGTACTGCCGGAGATGTTCAGCACCGGTTTTTCCATGGACTCCGCCGCCCTGGCCGAGCCCGAGGAGGGCCCAACCAGCCAGTGGCTACGCGAGCAGGCCCAGGCCCTGCAGGCCGTCGTCACAGGCAGCCTGATTATCCAGGCCGCCGATGGTTCCTACCGTAACCGCTTACTCTGGGCGCGCCCGGATGGCTCTATGGCGCACTACGACAAGCGCCATCTGTTTCGCATGGCCGGTGAGCACAAACACTACAGCGCGGGTGAGCAACAGGTGCTGCTGGAGGTGAAGGGCTGGCAGGTGCGCCCGCTGATCTGCTACGACCTGCGCTTCCCGGTATGGAGCCGTGACCCCCAGGGCACCGATCTGCTGCTCTACACCGCCAACTGGCCGGCGGCGCGGCGCAATCACTGGAATCGCCTGCTACCGGCCCGGGCCATCGAAAACCTCTGTTATGTCGCTGCTGTGAACCGCATCGGCGAGGACGGCAAGGGCTATGCCTACAGCGGCGACAGCCAGGTACTGGATTTTCAGGGCGAGCCACTGCTTGCGCCCGGGGCGGCGGCCGGTGTGTTTCGCGTAACCCTCAAGGCGGCGGAGCTGGCGGCTTATCGGCAGCGTTTTCCGGCCCATCTGGATGCCGACAGCTTTAGCCTGACCTAGCCGCCTGTTCGGCGGCGCTGGTCTCCAGACGCAGCTTTTCGCTGCGCAGAAAGTCGCGCAGCTGCTGCAGGTCGGCAAGTTTGCGCTCCACCTCGGCCAGCTTGCGGCTGACCAGCTCCGCGCCCTGGGCGCAGTCGAGCTGTTGCTCGCGTCTGGCCTTGAGGATTTCGCCGATCTCGCCCAAGGAAAAGCCCATGCTCTGGGCTTGCTGGATAAAACCCAGATCGCCCAAGGTCTGCGGGCTGTATTCGCGGTAGTTGTTGTCACGGCGCAGGGCGCTGATCAGCCCCAGGCTTTCGTAATAGCGCAGGGTGTGACGGCTGGCACCGCTGCGTTTTTCCAGTTCGCCTATACGCATGAAAATCTCGCTTGACTGTAGAGTGTGCTCGACAGTTTAGCCTGCTTGGGTCATCAACGACTCAAGAGGATTGGCGATGAATCAGCCATGTTTTGTCACCGGCGGCAGCGGTTTTATCGGTCAGCATTTGGTCGCGTTACTGACCCGTAAGGGGCACCCCGTAACTGTGCTGATGCGTCAGCCGCAAGCCTTGCCGGCCTTGCGTACGCAGATTGAGCAATTGGGTGGCCGCGGCGAGCTGCTGACGGCGGTGGCTGGTGACCTGGGGCGCGCTGACCTAGGCCTGAGTGCCGCTGCCCGTGAGCAGGTGCGCCAGGCTGCCGTGGTGTTTCACCTGGGCGCGCAGTTCGCCTGGGGGCTGGCTGCCGAGCAGGCGCGCCGGGTCAATGTCGAGGGCGCGCTGGCGGTGGCCGAACTGGCGGCCAGCCAGGGCAGCCGCTTGCTGATGGTGGGCGGCTTTATGCTGGCCAATCATGGTCATCTACAGCGCATCGGCATCGATCTGCAGCGGCCTGAGCGCACCGACTGGGACAAGGTCTATCGGCGTACCGGAGCGTACGAGGGCAGCAAGCTGGAGGCGCATTTTCGCGTGCGCGCGCGTATGGCTGAGTTGCAGGCACCGCTGACGGTGGTGCATCCGGCCACCGTCTGCGGTCATAGCCGCAGTGGGCATATTCTGCCGGCGCAGCCGTTGGCTGGGCTGATCGGCAACCTGGCAGGCGGCCGGCTCGGGGCAATTCCGGGTTCGACAGCGCATTGGCTGCCGCTGGTCAGTGTGGATTTTCTCGCCGAGCTGATCGTTGCTGCAGCCTTTGACGAGCAGCAGGCAGGGAAGGAGCTTCTCGCCTTGGATGCCGCGACGCCAAACCTGCAGGGCATGCTGCAGCAATTGGCCAACACGCTAAATGTGCGAGCGCCGAGTCGGCATATGCCGATTCCTTTGCTGCGGGCGTTGCTGAAGATTCCAGGTGTGCCGCGTTTGCTGCGTACCGATGCCGAGTCGCTGGATTTTATCCAGACCACCCGTTTCAACACCGCCGCAACTCAGGCTCTTGCGCAGCGTCATCAACTGCGCTGGCCGGATATCGGCCAGGCCTTGCAGGCGACCGCGCGCTATCTGGCGAATGAGGCATCAACCGCATAGAGCTGATGCCTCACTCGACGATCATGCAGCCTGTTCGGCTGCCTGGCCAATCGCCCGATTCAGCGCACTGAACAGTGCGCGGAAGCTGGCGGTAGTGAGGTTTTCGTCAATGCCAACGCCATGCAGCGCGCGGCCGCCGTTAACCCGCAGTTCGATATAGGCCGCCGCCTTGGCGTTGGTGCCGGCACCGATGGCGTGTTCGCTGTAGTCCATGATCTCCACGGCCACCGGCAGGCCGGCAACCAGGGCTTCCAGCGGGCCTTTGCCGATACCACGCCAGTGCTGGCTTTCGCCGGCATTGACGATCTCGACATCGACCGCGCTGGTGCCGTTTTCTTCCTGCAGGCGATGGCCTTTCAGGGCATAGGGTGCAGTGGCCTGCAGGTACTCGCGCTCCAGCAGCTGGTAAATCTGCGCGGCGCTCATTTCCAGGCCGAGGCGGTCGGTTTCCTTCTGCACCACCTGGCTGAATTCGATCTGCATGCGCCGCGGCAGGTTGATGCCGTATTCCTGTTCGAGCAGGAAGGTGATGCCGCCCTTGCCGGACTGGCTGTTGACGCGAATCACCGCCTCGTAGTCGCGGCCAATATCGGCCGGGTCGATCGGCAGATACGGCACTTCCCACACGGCGTCGGCCTTCTGCTGCGCGAAGCCCTTGCGGATCGCATCTTGGTGCGAGCCGGAGAACGCGGTATGCACCAGGTCGCCGACGTAGGGATGGCGTGGGTGCACCGGGATCTGGTTGCAGTCTTCGACCACCTTGCGCACGGTGTCGATATCGGAGAAGTCCAGCTCCGGGTCGACGCCTTGGGTGTAGAGGTTCAGCGCCAGGGTCACCAGGCAGACGTTGCCGGTGCGCTCGCCATTGCCGAACAGGCAGCCTTCGACACGATCCGCGCCAGCCATGACGGCCAATTCCGAGGCGGCCACACCGGTGCCACGGTCGTTGTGGGTGTGCACGCTGAGCAGCACGCTGTCGCGCTTGTCGATATGCCGGCCGAACCACTCGATCTGGTCGGCATAATTGTTCGGCGTGGCGCACTCGATGGTCGCCGGCAGGTTGAGGATCAGCTTGTTCGCCTGGGTCGGCTGGAACACCTCGATCACCGCGTCGCACACCTCGACGGCGAAGTCGATTTCGGTGGAGCTGAATACTTCCGGCGAATATTCGAAGCCCCAGCGGGTTTCCGGAGCTGCGTCAGCCAGACGTTTGATGGTCTGGCCGGCGGCCACGGCGATAGCTTTGACGCCGGCCTTGTCCTGGTTGAAGACGATCTTGCGAAAGCTCGGCGCGCAGGCGTTGTAGTAGTGGACGATGGCCTTCTTTGCGCCCTTCAGCGACTCGAAAGTGCGTTCGATAAGGTCGTCACGGGCCTGGGTCAGCACCTGAATGGTCACGTCATCCGGGATATGGCCGCCTTCAATCAGCTCGCGGACGAAGTCGAAATCGGTCTGCGAGGCGGACGGGAAGCCCACTTCGATTTCCTTCAGGCCCACGGCCAGCAGGCACTTGAAGAAGCGCATCTTCTTCTCGGCATCCATAGGCTCGATCAGCGACTGGTTGCCATCGCGCAGGTCGGTGGACAGCCAGATCGGTGCCTTGTCGATGATCTGGTCCGGCCAGGTACGGTCCGGGATGGCAATCTGGGTAAACGGGCGGTACTTGCTGGACGGGTCTTTAAGCATGCTCATGGGGCAATCCTTTTAGCGCGGCGGCAATCGGCGAGCCGGGCGAAATTTGAAAAAAATAAGGCAGGGCGTGGGCGTAAGAATTAGCCACGCAGTCGCTGGCTGACCAGGCAGAGGTTGGCGTGTTGGCGCAGCAGGATAAGGGTGTGATGGGTATTCATGGCGTCAACCCTAACCAGCGAGGGTAAAGCGTGCAAGCATGCTGAGAAAATTGGTGATAAATAGCGATATGCGTAGATGGTTGCGATTTTATAGCGCTATGGCGTGTGGCTTTGACCTTGGATTGCGCGGCCTGTAGTGCCGCTAGCGGATAAATTCCCGGCTGATGCTGCGAAACAATTCGCTGCCAGCCTGCTCCAGCCATTCGAAGGCGACCATTTCCCGTGAGACGATCACCGCCCCGGCTTGCTGCATGCGCTGCAACGCCAGTTGCTTGTCGGTTGGCTTGCGCGAGCCTACGGCCTCGGCCACGACAAATACGGTGCGGCCTTGCTCCAGCAGGTCTAGCACGGTTTGCAGCACGCAGACATGGGCTTCGCTGCCGCACACAATAAACTGTTGCCGTGTACCGCCAGGGCGTTGCAAAAGCTCGCCCTCGCTGACTGCGGAGAAGTGCAGTTTTTCTACAATTGCCTCGGGCGCATGCCCGGCGCGTAGCGAGGCAATAGTCGGCCCCAGACCCTTGCTGTATTGCTCGGTGAGCAACACGGGTACGCCGATACGCTGCGCCACCTGCTGCAACCACAGGGTATTGGCGGTCAGCTCGGCATGCTCGGCGATGGCAGGGAACAAACGCTCCTGAATATCGATAATCAGCAGGCAGGAGTCTTGAGCACGGATACGCATGGTGGTGTTCCTGTTCAGGGCTTGAAGGCACCGATAAAGATCGCCGGATCGACGCGGGCGTCGTTCAGACTGACGTTCCAGTGCAGGTGCGGGCCGGTAGCGCGGCCGGTGGCGCCGACTTTGCCGAGTACACCGCCACGGGGAATTTCATCACCGACTTTTACGCCGATGGCCGAGAGGTGGCAGAACATGCTGATCAGGCCCTGGCCGTGGTCGACAAATACGGTTTTGCCGTTGAAGAAGTAGTCGCCAATCAGGATCACCTTGCCAGCAGCCGGAGCCTTGATCGGTGTGCCGCTATTAGCCGCGAAGTCCAGTCCCGAGTGCGGGTTGCGTTCCTCACCGTTGAAGAACCGGCGTAGGCCGAAGGGGCTCGACAGCGGGCCGTTGACCGGCCTGTCGAACAGTAGGTTGCTGGGCTGACGAGGGCTGAACTGCTGGTAAGCGCGGGTCTGCTCGGCCAGTTCGCGCTCGATGCGCGCAAGGTTCTTGGCGTTCGGATTGACCTGCTGCTGATTCTTGATGGTGATGCGCTGCTCGACGTAATGCTTACTGCCGACCTGAAAGCTCAGTGTCTGGCTGCCGTTGACGCTGATCTGCTGGTTGCCCGGCTTGATGCTTAGCGGAATGCCGACGATGGCGATCCAGCGCTGCTGATCCTCATGGATAACCAGCACCGGCTTGTTCTGATAGCGCACGCTGGGTGCGCTGGCGGCTGGCCCCAGGTCCACCACGGCTACGCCGCCGGGTACTGGCTTATTGAGCAGTCTGCTGATAAAGCCTTCGGCGTGGACGGGCAGGGCAAGGCATAACAGGGTGAGCAGGGTGAATAGACGCATGGGGGACCTGTGTGGAAATCAATCGAGCAGCGAGAGGGTGACCGGCTGCACATGGTTGTCTTCGACCCGCACATCCAGCTCGCCGTTGCCCAGGCGCGCCTTCAGGCGTTGGCCGGGGCGGGTGTCGGCGGCGTTGCGGATGGCACGGCCGCGCTCATCCAGCAGGATGCTGTAGCCGCGGCCGAGGGTCGCCAACGGGCTGACCGCGTGCAGCGTCTGCACCTGGCTATGCAGCTGCAGGCGGCGCGCCTTGAGGCCTTCGCGCATGCTGCGTTGCAGGCGTTCGGCCAGTGCCTGCAGGCGCTGATCCAGCAGTTTGAGGTTGCGTTCCGGGTGCAGGCTTAGCAGGCGGGTTTGCAGATGACTCAGGCGTTCGCGGCGGCTATTCAGCTGGCGTGCGAAAGCGCGGGTCAGGCGCATCTCCAGATCATCCACGCGCTGGGCGTGCTGGCGCAGGCGTTCGCCAGGGTGGCGCAAGCGCCGTTGCAAACCTTCCAGGCGCATGCGTTCACGTTCCAGACGGTGCTGCATACGCAGGTTCAGGCGGCGCTTGAGGTTGTGCAGGCGCTGCACCAGCTCGCTGCTGTCGGGGGCCAGCAGCTCGGCGGCGGCAGAAGGCGTCGGCGCACGCACGTCGGCGACAAAGTCAGCGATGGACACATCGGTTTCATGGCCCACGGCGCTGACGATGGGCGTGACGCAGGCGGCAATCGCGCGGGCCACCGGTTCTTCGTTAAAGCACCAGAGGTCTTCCAGCGAGCCTCCACCACGGGCCAGGATCAGCGCATCAAAGCCCCGGGCGTCGGCCACGCCTAGGGCGCGGACGATCTGTGCGGTGGCCTCGCGGCCCTGTACGGCGGTGGGGATCAGGGTCAGCTCGACCTGCGGCGCGCGACGGCGGAATACGCTGATAATGTCGCGGATCACTGCGCCGGTCGGCGAGCTGATAATCCCGATGCGCTTGGGGTGGGCCGGCAAGGCGACTTTCGCCTCGGCCGCGAACAGCCCCTCTGCGCTGAGCTTTTCTTTCAGCGCTTCGAAGGCCAGGCGCAGCGCACCATCGCCGGCGGGTTCCACGGCATCGAGAATCAGCTGGTAGTCGCCACGTCCTTCAAACAGTGAGACCTTGCCGCGCACCTTGACCGCCAGGCCGTCTCGCAGCGCCTGGCGTACCTTGGCGGCGTTCTGCCGGAACAGCGCGCAGCGCACCTGGGCCTGGCTATCTTTAAGGGTGAAATAGATATGCCCGGACGCCGGCTTGGCCAGGTTGGAGATTTCCCCCTCGACCCAGATGCCGCCGAATACATCTTCCAGCAGCAGGCGTGCGCGGTTGTTCAGTTGACTGACGCTGAGTACCTCGCGGTCGAGGTTCAGGCGTTGGAAGGGATCTTTGATCATGGTCCGCATAGTAAAGGCTTTGCCCTGCCTGCCATAGGGGATTGGCCTTGACCGCTGCTGTAAGCCCTTTAAGCTGCGCGCCTTTAACAGGCCTTTGAAAATGTAGGCGAGGCCGCCGAGACAAGGCAAAAACAGGCGAGGAAGCGGAGTTTACGAGCTGTAAATGAGCATTCCGAGCCTGTTTTTAACGCCGTATCGGCAACGCAGGTAGTTTTCAACGGCGCTGTTAGCGCAAACCGAGTCCCGTTATGAGTGAACAGCAAGCCATTATCGTGCCGCAG
>CAZOEC010000172.1:0-7851 GCA_964578635.1 uncultured Pseudomonas sp. | reverse complement strand
CTTCTGACCACTTCCGCATCGTTGTCGGCCTCGGCAAGAGCGGCATGTCCCTGGTGCGCTTCCTCGCGCGTCAGGGCCTGCCGTTTGCCGTGGTCGACACCCGTGCCAACCCGCCGGAGCTCGCCACCTTGCGTGCGCAGTTCCCGCAGGTGGAAGTGCGTTGTGGCGAACTGGATGTGGAGTTCCTCTGCCGCGCCAGCGAGCTGCTGGTCAGTCCGGGTCTGGCCATCGCCACCCCGGCGCTGCAGGCTGCCGCCGCGCGTGGGGTCAAGCTGTCGGGTGATATCGACCTGTTCGCCCGTTATGCCAAGGCCCCGATCATTGCCATCACCGGCTCCAACGCCAAGAGCACCGTGACCACCCTGGTCGGCGAGATGGCCGCAGCGGCGGGCAAGAAAGTCGCCGTCGGTGGCAACCTCGGTACCCCGGCGCTGGATCTGCTCGATGATGCAGTCGAGCTGTATGTCATGGAGCTGTCGAGCTTCCAGCTGGAAACCACCGATCAGCTTAACGCCGAAGTGGCGACCTGCCTGAACATCAGCGAAGACCATATGGATCGCTACGCTTCGCTGGCCGCCTATCACCTGGCCAAGCACCGTATCTTCCGCGGCGCGCGCCAGGTGGTGGTCAATCGCGATGACGCCCTGTCGCGTCCGCTGGTGGCCGATCAGCTGCCGTGCTGGACCTTCGGCCTGGGCAAACCGGACTTCAAGCGCTTCGGCCTGCTCGAAGAGAACGGTGAGAAGTATCTGGCCTATCAGTTCGATGCGCTGCTGCCGGTGCGTGAACTGAAGATTCGCGGCGCACATAACCAGTCCAATGCCCTGGCTGCTTTGGCGCTGGGCCATGCCGTCGGCCTGCCGTTCGAGCCGATGTTGCAGACCCTGCGCAGCTTCGCCGGCCTGGCGCATCGCTGCCAGTGGGTGGGCGAGCGCAATACCGTGAGCTACTACGACGACTCCAAGGCCACCAACGTCGGTGCCGCCCTGGCTGCCATCGAAGGTCTGGGCGCGGATATCGCCGGCAAGCTGGTGCTGATCGCCGGTGGCGATGGCAAGGGTGCGGATTTCTCCGCGTTGAAAAAGCCGGTCGGCCAGTTCTGTCGCGCGGTGATTCTGCTCGGCCGCGATGCCGAGCTGCTGGCTGCCGCCCTGGGCGACGCCGCGCCGCTGATCCGGGTCAAGACCCTGGAAGAGGCCGTACAGCGCGCCGCAGAGTTGGCCGAGGCGGGCGATGCCGTGCTGCTGTCGCCGGCCTGCGCCAGCCTGGACATGTTCAAGAATTTCGAGGAGCGCGGACGCCTGTTCGCCCAGGCCGTGGAGGGGTTGCACTGATGCTCGCGCACCTGCTCGCCGCGCCCTCGCCGCTGCATACCCGTCGCGGTATCGACCTGGACTTCCCGCTGCTGGTGGGTTGCCTGGCGCTGCTCGGCCTGGGCCTGGTGATGATCGCCTCTGCCTCTTCCGAAGTGGCGGCGGCGCAGTCGGGCAATCCCTTCTATCACATGATCCGCCACCTGATTTACCTGGGCATCGGCCTCGGTGCGGCCCTGGTCACCCTGCTGGTGCCCATGGCCATGTGGCAGCGCTACAGCGGCAGGCTGCTGCTGGTGGCAGTGGTGTTGCTGGTGCTGGTGCTGGTGCCGGGCATCGGTCGTGAAGTCAACGGGGCCAAGCGCTGGATCGGTCTGGGCATTATCAACCTGCAGCCCTCCGAGCTGGCCAAGCTGTTCACCGTGCTGTTCCTCGCCGGCTACCTGGTGCGTCGCCAGGCCGAAGTGCGCGAGAAACTGATTGGTTTTCTCAAGCCGCTGGCGGTACTCGGGCCCATCGCCGGGCTGCTGCTGGCCGAGCCGGACTTCGGGGCCACCGTGGTTCTGGTCGGCGCGTCGATTGCCATGCTGTTTCTCGGTGGGGTCAACCTGCTGCGCTTTATTCCCCTGGCGGCCGGCGTGCTGGCGGCAGGGGTATTGGTGATGACCAGCCAGTCCTACCGCATGCAGCGTCTGACCAACTTTATCGACCCCTGGGCCGATCAGTACGGTGCCGGCTACCAGCTGAGCCAGGCGTTGATCGCCTTCGGCCGTGGCGAGTGGTTCGGCGTCGGCCTGGGCAACAGCATCCAGAAGCAGTTCTACCTGCCCGAAGCTCACACCGACTTCGTGTTTGCCGTGCTGGCCGAGGAGTTGGGCATGGTCGGCGCGCTGATTACCGTCGGCCTGTTCGTCTTCGTCAGCGTACGTGCCCTGTATATCGGCCTGTGGGCGGAGAAGGCCAAGCAGTTTTTCGCCGCTTACGTGGCCTACGGCCTGTCTTTTCTCTGGATCGGCCAGGTGCTGATCAATATCGGCGTGAATGTCGGTCTGCTGCCGACCAAGGGCCTGACCCTGCCGTTCCTCAGCTATGGCGGCAGCTCCCTGGTGATCTGCTGCGTCAGTCTGGCCATGCTCCTGCGCATCGAGTGGGAGCGGCGTACCCAACTGGGCAGCGAAGACGTGGATTTCCAAGAGTCCGATTTTTTCCAAGACGACACCGGCAATGCCAAGGAGGCCCAGCATGCGCGGTAATGTGCTGATCATGGCCGGCGGCACCGGCGGCCACGTGTTCCCGGCCCTGGCCTGCGCCAAGGAATTCAAGGCCCGCGGCTACAGCGTGCATTGGCTGGGTACCCCGCGTGGTATCGAGAACGAGCTGGTGCCGGCGGCCGATCTGCCGCTGCACCTGATCAGCGTCAGCGGCCTGCGCGGCAAGGGCAAGCTGTCCCTGCTCAAGGCACCGTTCCAGCTGCTCAAGGCGCTGTTCCAGGCGCGCAAGATCATGCGCGAGCTTGAGCCGGTCTGTGTGCTCGGTATGGGCGGCTATGTCACCGGCCCCGGCGGCCTGGCCGCGCGCATGTGTGGCGCGCCGCTGATCATTCATGAGCAGAACGCCGTGGCCGGCACCGCCAACCGCAGCCTGGTGCCATTCGCCAGCCGCGTCTGCGAAGCCTTCCCGGATACCTTCGCTGCCAGCGACAAGCGCCGCACCACCGGTAACCCGGTGCGCGAAGAGCTGTTTCTGGAAACCCCGCGTGATTCGTTGCGCAATCGCCAGCCGCGTTTGCTGGTGTTGGGTGGCAGCCTGGGTGCCGAGCCGCTGAATAAACTGCTGCCCGAAGCCCTGGCGCGGGTGGCTGGCGAACTGCGCCCCGAGGTGTTTCATCAGGCCGGCAAGCAGCACGCCGAAATTACCGCTGAACGCTACGGCGCAGTTGGCGTCGAAGCGCAGGTCGTACCCTTTATCAAGGACATGGCCCGTGCCTATGCCTGGGCCGATCTGGTGGTGTGCCGCGCCGGTGCCTTGACCGTCAGCGAGTTGGCCGCCGCGGGTTTGCCGGCCTTCCTGCTGCCGCTGCCCCATGCCATCGACGATCACCAGACGTATAACGCCGGCTATCTGGCCAGGGAGGGTGCCGCCGTCCTTCTGCCGCAAGGCTCCACTGACGCCGCCAAGCTGGCCGCGCAGCTGACCGAGGTTTTGATGCACCCCGAACGATTAAAAGAAATGGCCAGCACCGCGCGTCGCCTGGCCAAGCCCGATGCAACCCGCACCGTTGTCGATATCTGCCTGGAGGTGGCCCGTGGCTAAGTCTCCCGCCGCTGCTCGTTCGGAAATCCGCCGTATGCGCCGCATCCGCCGCATCCACTTCGTCGGTATCGGTGGTGCCGGTATGTGCGGCATCGCCGAGGTGCTGCTCAACCTCGGCTACGAAGTCTCGGGCTCCGACCTCAAGGCCTCGGCCGTGACCGAGCGCCTGGAAAGCTTTGGCGCACAGATCTTTATCGGCCACAGCGCGGAAAACGTCGAGCATGCCGACGTGCTGGTGGTGTCCAGCGCCATCAACACCGCCAACCCGGAAGTCGCCACTGCCCTGGAACGTCGTATTCCAGTAGTGCCGCGGGCCGAGATGCTGGCTGAGCTGATGCGCTATCGCCACGGTATCGCCGTCGCCGGTACCCACGGCAAGACCACCACCACCAGCCTGTTGGCTTCAGTATTCGCCGCCGGCGGCCTGGACCCGACCTTCGTGATTGGCGGCCGCCTGAATGCTGCCGGCACCAACGCCCAGCTCGGCACCAGCCGCTACCTGATTGCCGAAGCGGACGAAAGCGACGCCAGCTTCCTGCATCTGCAGCCGATGGTTTCGGTGGTCACCAATATCGACATGGACCACATGAGCACCTACGAGGGTGACTTCAGCAAGTTGAAGAAAACCTTCGTCGAGTTCCTGCATAACCTGCCGTTCTATGGCCTGGCCGTGGTCTGCGTGGACGATCCGGTGGTGCGCGAGATTCTTCCACAGATCGCCCGGCCGACCGTCACCTACGGCTTCGATGAAGGGGCCGATGTGCGCGCCATCAACGTGCGCCAAGAGGGCATGCAGACCTTCTTTACCGTGCTGCGCACGGGCCGCGAGCCGCTGGATGTCTCGGTCAATATGCCGGGCAACCACAACGTCTTGAACGCCCTGGCCACCATTGCGATCGCCAGCGACGAAGGCATCAGCGATGAAGCCATCGTTCAGGGTCTGTCCGGTTTTCAGGGCGTCGGTCGACGCTTCCAGGTCTACGGCGAACTGCCGGTGGACGGCGGCAGCGTGATGCTGGTCGACGATTACGGCCATCACCCCCGCGAAGTGGCGGCGGTGATCAAGGCCGTACGCGGCGGCTGGCCGGAGCGCCGTCTGGTGATGGTCTACCAACCGCACCGCTTTAGCCGCACCCGCGACCTCTACGAAGACTTCGTTCAGGTCCTGGCCGACACCAACGTGCTGCTGCTGATGGAGGTCTATCCGGCCGGCGAAGAGCCGATCCCGGGTGCCGACAGCAAGCACCTGTGTCACAGCATTCGCCAGCGCGGCCAGCTGGACCCCATCTATATCGAACGTGGTGTCGATCTGGCCCCGCTGATCAAACCGCTGCTGCGCGCCGGTGACATCCTGCTGTGTCAGGGTGCCGGCGATATCGGCGGCCTGGCTCCACAACTGTTGCAAAGCAAGCTGTTCGCGGCGGCTGCAGGTAAGGCGAAATGAGTACAGATAGCGTGAAATCCCAGCTCCCGGTCACGGCCTTCGGTCGCGTTGCCGTGTTGTTCGGCGGCAAGAGTGCCGAACGCGAAGTCTCGTTGAAGTCCGGCAATGCCGTGCTCAAGGCCCTGCAGAGCGCCGGAGTGGATGCCTTTGGCATCGATGTCGGCGAGGACTTCCTGCAGCGCCTGCTGGCCGAGAAGATCGACCGCGCCTTTATCGTGCTGCACGGTCGCGGCGGCGAAGACGGCAGCATGCAGGGGCTGCTCGAGTGCGCCGGCATCCCTTACACCGGCAGCGGCATCCTCGCCTCGGCCCTGGCCATGGACAAGCTGCGCACCAAGCAGGTGTGGCAGAGCCTGGGCCTGCCGACCCCGCGCCATTCCGTATTGGCTTCGGCGGCCGACTGCGAAGCCGCGGCGAGCGAGCTGGGCTTCCCGCTGATCGTCAAGCCGGCCCATGAAGGTTCGAGCATCGGCATGGCCAAGGTCGCCAGCCTGGATGAGCTGATCGCCGCCTGGCAGGACGCCAGCCGCTATGACTCGCAAGTGCTGGTCGAGCAGTGGATCCATGGCCCGGAGTACACCATCGCGCTGCTGCGTGGCCAGGTGCTGCCGCCGATTGCCCTTGGCACCCCGCACAGCTTCTACGACTACGACGCCAAGTACCTGGCCAATGACACCCAGTACCGCATTCCCTGCGGCCTGGATGCAGCCAAGGAAGAGGAACTGAAAGAACTCAGCGCCCGCGCCTGTGAAGCGGTCGGCACCCAGGGCTGGGCCCGGGTCGACGTGATGCAGGATGCCGCCGGCCAGTTCTGGCTGCTGGAGGTCAACACCGTACCTGGCATGACCGACCACAGCCTGGTGCCGATGGCCGCCGCGGCCGCCGGTCTGGATTTCCAGCAACTGGTGTTGGCGATTCTCGCCGACAGCCTTGAGGCAAGGGGTTAAATCATGGTCGCCAGCTTGCGCCACCCGTCAGGATCTGCCCGCGCGCCTCAGCGCGGCAAGCCTGTGCCGCGTGGTGCCAGCCGTATGGTGGCTCGGGAGCCAATCAGCCTGCGGGTGCGCCTGCCCAAACCGAACTTCGCCTGGCTCAAGCGCGTTACCTGGCCGCTGTTGCTGCTGGCCCTGGGCTATGGCGCGTACGACCTGTCGCTGCGCCTGCTGCCCTATGCCGACCAGCCGATCGCGCGCATCAGCGTCGAAGGCGACCTCAGCTATATCAGCCAGGAGGCGGTGCAGCAGCGCATTGCGCCCTTCGTCAGCGCGAGCTTCTTCAGCGTCGATCTGCTCGGCATGCGCCGCGAGCTGGAGCAGATGCCCTGGATCGCCAGCGCCCAGGTGCGGCGGATCTGGCCGGACCAGGTGCTGGTGCGCCTGGAAGAGCAGTTGCCGATTGCCCGTTGGGGCGACGAGGCACTGCTCAACAACCAGGGCCAGGCTTTTGCGCCCAGGGAGCTGGCCCATTACCAGAACCTGCCGCAGCTCTATGGCCCCAAGCGCGCGCAGCAGAAGGTCATGCAGCAATACCAGGTGCTCAGCCAGATGCTGCGGCCCATGGGCTTTACCGTGACACGCCTGGAATTGCGTGAACGCGGCAGCTGGTTCCTCTCCACCGGGCAGGGCATCGAACTGCTGCTGGGGCGTGATCATCTGGTGGAAAAAATGCGCCGTTTCAGCGCCATCTACGACAAGACGCTGAAAGAGCAGCAAGCGAATATCGCGCGGATCGATCTGCGCTACGCCAACGGCCTGGCCGTGGCGTGGCACGAGACGGTCGCGCCCACGGCGGCGCAAACCGCTGTCGTGCAGTGAATCAGGAGAAGGCAAGACTCATGGCAAATGTGCAGAGCGGCAAGATGATAGTGGGCCTGGATATCGGCACCTCCAAGGTGGTGGCGCTGGTCGGTGAAGTGAATGCGGACGGCCAACTGGAAATCGTCGGCATCGGCACCCATCCGTCCCGCGGCCTGAAGAAGGGCGTGGTGGTGAATATCGAATCCACCGTGCAGTCGATCCAGCGCGCCGTCGAAGAAGCCCAGCTGATGGCCGGCTGCCGTATTCACTCGGCTTTTGTCGGCGTGGCCGGCAACCATATCCGCAGCCTCAACAGCCACGGCATCGTTGCCATCCGTGATCGTGAAGTCAGCCCGGCTGATCTGGAACGCGTGCTCGACGCCGCCCAGGCCGTGGCCATTCCGGCCGATCAGCGGGTGCTGCACACCCTGCCGCAGGATTACGTGATCGATAACCAGGAAGGTGTACGCGAGCCCTTGGGCATGTCCGGCGTGCGTCTGGAGGCCAAGGTGCACGTGGTGACCTGCGCCGTAAATGCCGCGCAGAACATCGAGAAATGCGTGCGCCGCTGCGGTCTGGAAGTCGACGACATCATCCTCGAGCAGCTGGCCTCAGCCTATGCGGTGCTGACCGACGACGAGAAGGAGCTGGGCGTATGCCTGGTGGATATCGGCGGCGGCACTACCGACATCTGCATCTTCACCGAAGGCGCGATCCGTCATACCGCGGTGATCCCGATTGCCGGTGATCAGGTCACCAACGACATCGCCATGGCCCTGCGTACGCCGACCCAGTACGCCGAAGAGATCAAGATCCGCTACGCCTGCGCCCTGGCCAAGCTGGCCGGTGCCGGCGAAACCATCAAGGTACCGAGCGTCGGTGATCGTCCGCCGCGCGACCTGTCGCGTCAGTCCCTGGCCGAAGTGGTCGAGCCGCGTTACGACGAGCTGTTCACCCTGATCCAGGCCGAGCTGCGCCGCAGCGG
>CAZOEC010000171.1:0-7957 GCA_964578635.1 uncultured Pseudomonas sp. | reverse complement strand
CCTTGCCTTCCTTGAAGCAGGGCACGTCGGTGGTGCGCCCGGTGTAGCGGCCGTCCTGCATTTCGCATTCGGTGGCCAGCAGGGTGTCGACGCCCAGGCGTGCGGCAATCGGCGCGGTGACGAAGCGGTTGGTGGCGGTGATGATCAGCAGCTTGTCACCGGCTTCGCGGTGCTCGGCCAGCAGCGCTTCGCCCTTGGCCAGGATGATCGGCTCGACGCAGTCACGCATAAACTCGCGGTGCCACTGATCCAGCTGGGCCATTTCCGTGCGGCCGAGGATCGCCAGGGTGAAGTTCAGGTAGTCGGTGATATTCAGATGGCCCGCCAGATAGTCCTGGTAGAACTGGTCGTTGCGCGCCTTGTAGGTGATGCCGTCGAGGATGCCGCGCTCGCACAGGTAATCGCCCCAGGCGTGATCGCTGTCGCCGCCGAGCAGGGTATTGTCGAGATCGAATAAAGCCAGACGCACGGGACACCTTTTTTGCAAACCTTGAGGGGCGGCCAGAATAGCGGCTTTTAGAAGGCATTCCTATCAGGCTGGCCGCTCGCGTTGCCGCTGCCGCGACCTTTGTGGAACAATGCCGGAACATGCGTTTACGAGGTTGTGCGCCGTGATCGATCCTGATGGTTTTCGCCCCAACGTCGGCATCATTCTGACCAATGATGTCGGCCAGGTGCTTTGGGCGCGTCGGATAAACCAGGACGCCTGGCAGTTCCCGCAAGGCGGGATCAATGACCATGAGTCGCCGGAAGAAGCGCTTTATCGCGAATTGAACGAAGAAGTGGGCCTTGAGCAGCAGGATGTGAAAATTCTCGCCTGCACCCGGGGCTGGTTGCGTTATCGTCTGCCTCAGCGCCTGGTGCGTACCCATAGCCAGCCGTTGTGTATCGGCCAGAAACAGAAGTGGTTCCTGCTGCGCCTGACCTCGGATGAGCAGCGGGTGCGCATGGATCTGACTGGCAAGCCGGAGTTCGACGGCTGGCGCTGGGTCAGTTACTGGTACCCGCTGGGCCAGGTCGTCACATTCAAGCGCGAAGTTTACCGTCGCGCCCTCAAGGAACTCGCTCCGCGCCTGTTGGCGCGGGACTGACACTGACTAGAGCCGAGCCATGCTCAATACGCTGCGCAAGATCGTCCAGGAAGTCAACGCCGCCAAGGACCTCAAGGCGGCGCTGGGGATTATCGTGCAGCGGGTGCGCGAGGCCATGGGCAGCCAGGTCTGCTCGGTGTATCTGCTCGACCCGGAAACCAACCGTTTCGTCCTGATGGCCACCGAGGGTCTGAACAAGAAGGCCATCGGCAAGGTCAGCATGGCCCCCAACGAGGGCCTGGTCGGCCTGGTCGGCACCCGCGAGGAGCCGCTCAACCTCGAACACGCCTCCGAACACCCGCGTTACCGTTACTTCGCCGAAACCGGCGAGGAACGCTACGCCTCCTTCCTCGGTTCGCCGATCATCCACCACCGCAAGGTGATGGGCGTGCTGGTGATCCAGCAAAAGGAGCAGCGCAAGTTCGACGAGGGCGAAGAGGCCTTCCTGGTCACCATGAGCGCGCAGCTCGCCGGGGTTATTGCCCACGCCGAGGCCACCGGTTCGATCCGCGGCCTGGGCAAGCAGGGCAAGGGCATTCAGGAAGCCAAGTTCGTCGGCGTGCCGGGTTCGCCCGGTGCGGCCGTGGGCACGGCGGTGGTGGTATTGCCGCCGGCCGACCTGGACGTGGTGCCGGACAAGTCGGTCGACGACATTGCCGCCGAATTACAGCTGTTCAACACTGCTCTGGAAGGTGTTCGCGCGGATATGCGCGCGCTTTCGGCGAAGATGGCCACCCAGTTGCGCCCGGAAGAGCGCGCGCTGTTCGACGTCTACCTGATGATGCTGGAAGACGCCGCCCTGGGTAACGAGGTGGTCAAGATCATCCGCACCGGGCAGTGGGCCCAGGGTGCCCTGCGTCAGGTGGTCAGCGAACACGTCAACCGCTTCGAACTGATGGACGACGCCTACCTGCGCGAGCGCGCCAGCGACGTCAAGGATCTCGGCCGACGCCTGCTGGCCTACCTGCAGCAGGCGCGCCAGCAGACCCTGGTGTACCCGGACAACTGCATCCTGGTCAGCGAGGAACTGTCGCCGGCCATGCTCGGCGAGGTGCCGGAAGGCAAGCTGGTCGGCCTGGTTTCGGTGCAGGGTTCGGGCAACTCCCATGTGGCGATCTTCGCCCGGGCCATGGGCATTCCTACGGTGATGGGCGCGGTCGACCTGCCCTATTCTAAGATCGACGGCATCCAGCTGATCGTCGACGGCTATCACGGCGAGGTCTTCACCAACCCCAGCGAGGTGCTGCGTAAGCAGTATGCCGAGGTGGTCGAGGAGGAGCGCCAGCTGACCCAGGGTCTGACCGCCCTCAGCGGCCTGCCCTGCGAGACCCTGGACGGCCACCGCATGCCGTTGTGGGTCAACACCGGCCTGCTCGCCGATGTGAAGCGGGCCCAGGAACGCGGTGCCGAGGGTGTCGGCCTGTACCGCACCGAAGTGCCCTTTATGATCAAGGAGCGCTTCCCCAGCGAGAAGGAACAGCTGGCGATCTACCGCGAACAGTTGGCCGCCTTCCATCCGCTGCCGGTGACCATGCGCAGCCTGGATATCGGCGGCGACAAGGCCCTGAGCTACTTCCCGATCAAGGAAGAAAACCCCTTCCTCGGCTGGCGCGGCATCCGCGTCACCCTCGACCACCCGGAGATCTTCCTGGTGCAGACCCGCGCCATGCTCAAGGCCAGCGAGGGCCTGGACAACCTGCGCATCCTGCTGCCGATGATCTCCGGCACCCAGGAGCTGGAAGAGGCCCTGCACCTGATTCACCGCGCCTGGGGCGAGGTGCGCGACGAAGGCACCGATGTACCGCTGCCGCCGATCGGGGTGATGATCGAGATCCCCGCCGCGGTCTACCAGACCCGCGAACTGGCGCGCCAGGTGGATTTTCTCTCGGTTGGCTCGAACGACCTGACCCAGTATCTGCTGGCGGTGGACCGCAACAATCCGCGGGTCGCCGACCTCTACGATTTCCTTCACCCGGCGGTGTTGCAGGCCTTGTGCAAGGTGGTCGAAGGGGCCCATGCCGAAGGCAAGCCGGTGAGCATCTGCGGCGAAATGGCCGGCGATCCGGCCGCCGCCGTGCTGCTGATGGCCATGGGTTTCGATGGCCTGTCGATGAACGCCACCAACCTGCCCAAGGTGAAATGGCTGCTGCGCCAGATCAGCCTGGGCAAGGCCAAGGAGCTGCTCGCCCAGGTGCTGACCATCGACAGCCCGCAGGTGATCCACAGCACCCTGCAACTGGCCCTGCGCAACCTCGGCCTGGGCCGCATGATCAACCCGGCCTCGGATATCCAGGCCTGATTCGGGCCGCGCGTGCATGCCCCTGCAGGGCGCTGATGTTCGGCTGCCCGTCGCTCAGCGCCTGACGCGGACCTCACCTGTCTGCCGGCCATCGGCACCGAAGCTGCGCTCGACAATCTGCTGCCCACCGTCGGCCTGCAGGATCAGCGCCGTACTGGCGCGGGTACCGTAGCCGGGGCTGGCGATAAATACGCTGGACAACAGACGTTCCACCTCCAGGCTCACCCCTGTCTGTGGCAGTTGCGTGTCTACGGCCTGTTCGCGGTCGGCCAGAAGCTCCAGCAGGGTATCGGGGTTGGCCTGGTCGAGACGCTGGCGCAGCGCTTCGCGGGCGCGCAACAGCTTGGGCCAGGGGGTGTCCAGGCCGGCATTGGACAGGCCATAGACGCCTGCCTCCAGAGCGCGGCCCTCGGCTTCGCGGGAGTTGAAGTGATAGAGCCGCTGCCGGTCGCCCAGCAGCAGATTGAAGCCGCTGTAACTATCGAGGCGCGCGCGTATCTGCTGCAGATAGTCGGCAGGTGTCAGGCCGCCTTGCAGATAGTCCGCCACCAGCTCGCCGCGCGAGCGCGCGCCTTCCTGCTGGCCAGGGTCGCGGATATTGGTCAGGGCGGCGAAGCGCCCGGCGGCATCGACGCCCAGCCAGGTGCCGCCGCCCTGCAGGTCGCGTCCGGCCAGCAACCCCGGTGCCTGTGGCCATTCGCCCAAGGCCTGGCAGGGGCGGGCATGGAACTCGTCGCGGTTTGCCGCCAGCAGCAGGGGCTGCGGATGTTCGGGACGCCAGGCGAACACGATCAGGCACATGCAGGGCTGCTCCAGGATTGACGCGACAAGCTTGCCGCCAGCGCGCGTGTGCATGCAACTGTTACCGCCCGATGCGTGTCGCTTTCGGCGCGGCGGCCGTAGCGGTTACCATTGCGCATCGTTTGCGGGGGTGCTGATGGAACTGCTGCTGTATTTGCTGCTGGGGGCGGCCGCCGGGGTGTTGGCCGGGCTGTTCGGGGTGGGTGGCGGCATCATTATCGTGCCGGTGCTGGTGTTCAGCTTCGCCGCTCAGGGCTTCGAGCCGGCGGTGCTGACCCATCTGGCCGTGGGCACATCCCTGGCGACCATTATCTTTACCTCGGTCAATTCGGTGCTGGAGCATCAGCGCAAGGGCGCGGTGCGCTGGCCGATCTTCGTCTGGATGACCCTGGGGATCCTGCTCGGCGCGGCCCTCGGGGCGGCCACGGCCTCGGCGATCCAGGGCGAGATGCTGCAGAAGATCATCGGCGTATTCGCCATCGTTATCGCCCTGCAAATGGCCCTGGAGCTGAAACCCAAGGCCAGCCGCGTGGTCCCAGGCAAGCCGGGGCTGACCCTGGCCGGTGCGGTGATCGGCTGGGCTTCGGCGATTTTCGGTATCGGTGGCGGTTCGCTGACCGTACCCTTCCTGACCTGGCGCAGCGTGCCGATGCAGCAGGCGGTGGCGACGTCCTCGGCCTGCGGCTTGCCGATTGCCCTGGCCGGGGCCCTGGCCTTTATCTGGTTGGGCTGGGACGCACCGGAGCTGCCGGAGTGGAGCCTGGGTTTCGTCTACCTGCCGGCCATGGTCGGGATTGCCATTACCAGCATGTTTTTTGCCCGCTTTGGCGCGCGCCTGGCACACAAGCTGTCGCCGCGCCTGCTCAAGCGTCTGTTTGCCCTGCTGCTCTTGGTAGTGGGCGTGAGTTTCCTGATCTAAGGAGTTATTGATGCTGCCTTACCCGCAGATCGACCCGGTGGCGCTGGCCCTCGGCCCGCTGAAAATCCATTGGTATGGCCTGATGTACCTGGTCGGCATCGGCGGTGCCTGGTGGCTGGCCTCGCGCCGGGTCAACGCCTTCGAGCCGAGCTGGAACAAGGAAAAGCTCTCCGACCTGGTGTTCTGGGTGGCCATGGGCGTGATTCTCGGCGGCCGCCTGGGCTATGTGCTGTTCTACGACCTGGCCGCCTATATCGCCGAGCCGGCGAAGATGCTGCGTATCTGGGAGGGCGGCATGTCCTTCCACGGCGGGCTGATCGGCGTAATGCTGGCGACCTGGTGGTTCGGCCTGCGCAACAACAAAAGCTTCTTCCAGCTGATGGACTTTATCGCCCCGCTGGTGCCGATCGGCCTGGGAGCCGGGCGCATCGGCAACTTTATCAATGCCGAGTTGTGGGGCAAGGCCACCGACCTGCCCTGGGCGATGGTCTTCCCCACTGACCCCGAGCAGCTGGCGCGTCATCCCTCGCAGCTGTATCAGTTCGCCCTGGAAGGCGTGGCGCTGTTCACCATCCTCTGGTTCTACTCGCGCAAGCCGCGGCCGACCATGGCCGTTTCCGGCATGTTCGCCGCCTGCTATGGGGTGTTCCGCTTTATCGTCGAATTCGTCCGGGTGCCGGACGCCCAGCTCGGTTACCTGGCCGGCGGCTGGTTGACCATGGGCCAGGTGCTCTGTGTGCCGATGGTGCTCGGCGGCCTGGGTCTGATCGCCTATGCCTATAAGCGCCAGGCTGCCCAGGAGGTCGCCCGATGAAACAGTACCTCGAGCTGATGCGCCTGGTGCGCGACACCGGCACCTTCAAGGCCGACCGTACCGGTACCGGCACCTACAGCCTCTTTGCCCACCAGATGCGCTTCAACCTGGCCGACGGCTTCCCGCTGGTGACCACCAAGAAGTGCCACCTGAAATCCATCATTCACGAGCTGCTGTGGTTCCTTCAGGGCGACACCAATATCAAGTACCTGAAGGAAAATGGCGTGCGCATCTGGGACGAGTGGGCCGACGAGAACGGCGACCTCGGCCCGGTGTACGGCTACCAGTGGCGCAGCTGGCCCTCGCCGAACGGCGAGTCGATTGACCAGATCAGCAAGCTGATCGAGATGATCAAGAAGAACCCGGACTCGCGCCGGCTGATTGTCTCCGCCTGGAACCCGGCGCTGGTGGACCAGATGGCCCTGCCGCCCTGCCACGCGCTGTTCCAGTTCTATGTGGCCGATGGCAAGCTGAGCTGCCAGCTGTATCAGCGCTCGGCCGACATTTTCTTGGGCGTGCCCTTCAATATCGCCAGCTACGCGCTGCTGACCCTGATGATCGCCCAGGTCTGCGACCTGCAGCCCGGCGACTTTATCTGGACCGGCGGCGACTGCCATCTGTACGCCAACCATATCGAGCAGACCGACCTGCAGCTGAGCCGCGAGCCGCTACCGCTGCCGACCATGAAGCTCAACCCGGCGGTGAAGGATATCTTCGCCTTCAAGTTCGAGGACTTCGAACTGGTCGGCTACCAGGCCCATCCGCATATCAGCGCGCCAGTCGCGGTCTGATCGTTAATCGCGGCCCATGGCCGCGATGTCTTTAAAGCTAGATCAGCTCTGTCGCCAACTGCTGCACCTGTTCCTGGCGCTCGCCCTCTTCCAGCTGTGCGCCGGGGTTGAGCGATGACCATTCGGGGTGGGCGCGGGCCTTGTGCAGGGCGTCCGGCAGTTTGCCTTCGCGCCAGCTGGCGTCCTGTGGGGCTGTCAGCTTGATGGTTTCGACTGCGGCATGACCGCGGGCTTCCAGTGCTTGTAATAGCAGCTGCTGGCGCAGGGCGAGCAGGCGCAGCACGGCGTCGTCCACGGTCAGTTCGCGCTGGCCTCTGAGCTTGCCTTTCAGCCGCGCGCCATAGCTGCGCAGGGTCTGTGCACTGCCGCCGAGTACGGCACCGATAAGCGCCGCTGCGCCGAGGGTGATGCCGCCGACCAGTAGATCGACGCCGACGCCGGTAGCTGCACCTGCGGCCATGCCGCCGCCGACCTTGACCCCGAGTTGCTTGAGGGTTTCCGGGTTGAACAGGTCGTCGCCCCAGCGCCCGTCGAGCAAGGGCAGGTCGCTGGCCTGGGCATCCTCCGGGCGGAAGGCATACAGGCGCAGCAGGGCTTCCACGCAGCGTTGTTCGCGCTGACGAATGGCCTGGTGCAGGTCGCGGATCGCGCCCTGTTCCAGGGTGGCCTGGGCGGCGACGCTGCGGCGGCAGGCGGCGCAGTCCAGCAGCAGTTCGGCGATCAGCCGCGCGCCGCTGCTTTTGCGCAATTGGCGCTGGGCCTGGTGGTCGTCGATCAGCCGTTGCAGCTGCGGGCGGGCCTTTTCCTGCAGCAGGGCCAGGCTCTCGTACAGGCGGCGCTCGCCATCGAGCGGCGGCGCGACGCTGTCGAAACACACCAGGGCATGCAGGCCCTGGCGGGCCAGGGCTTCGCGCCAGTCGTGCTCGCGGTGGTTGTTGCCGGCGACGAAGTTGAGCACCGGCAGCAGCGGTTTGCCGCACATGGCCAGCACGGCCAGTTCGTCGCGGTATTTGGCCAGCACCGGCTCGCGGGCGTCGATCACATAGAGGCCGGCGTCCGAGGCAAGCAATTGGCGCAACACCTTGGCTTCCTGTTCGAAACGCTGGCGCGCCTCGCTGCCGTCGAGAAAGCGCGCCAGCCGCTGCGGGCCGTCCAGGCGTTCGCCGGGGCGGTCGAGGCGCTCCAGGTAGTCGAGCAGGGCGATGGCATCTTCCAGGCCGGGGGTGTCGTACAGCTCCAGCA
>CAZOEC010000170.1:0-7962 GCA_964578635.1 uncultured Pseudomonas sp. | reverse complement strand
TCGGGTTGAGTTGCGTTAATCAGCATTCTTTTCATGTAGTACCGTCGGTTTCCGGTGCTGGCGGAAGCGGCGTTCGGCACACACGACTTCAGGGTCGGTGTCAGGCACGTCTAGAACGGTCGTAAAGCGTTCCATTGTCGAGCGGCAATCAGCCAGTTGGGCTGGGCCGCGACGGACGTCTCCTGCTCGCTGTTGTGACAGAAAGCACTAAGTCAGGAGGAGGAATCAGCTGTCGGTAGCGGACGAGATAAAGCGTCTTGGTGTAAAGCAATTGCTACGCGGACCGACAGTTGTACATCTCCACCCTACACGTATCGCTGAAAATCGGGTGCCGCTCGCGAAAATCCGCAGCGGGTTAACTATTACCGCGGCCGTCCAAAGGGGAAGGTCGCGCATCATGGCTTGAAGGCTTTATTTCCGAGTTGTTCGCGGTCTTGGCGACCTTACTTTCTGCGAATAACCCGTCGGACGGCCTCGCGTCCAGAATGGGTTGCGTTGGTTGGGGATGGCAGTTTTGGCGATCATCCGCAAACCAGGCCGCTTTTGGCGGCGTCCCGACTATAGCAGCAATGATTAAGTGCTTCAAATCCATAAAAAATTGTTATGATTGCGCGATGACGACTCCTACCTCTCCAACCTCTGGCGTTCAGCTACTTGAGGTTGCGCCGGAACTTGCCGGCCAGCGCATCGATAACTTTCTTCGCACCCAGCTCAAAGGCGTGCCCAAGACCTTGATTTACCGCATTTTGCGCAAGGGCGAGGTACGGGTGAACAAGGGCCGGATCAAGCCCGAGTACAAGCTGCAGGCCGGCGATATCATTCGCGTGCCGCCGCTGCGCCTGGCCGAGCGTGACGAGCCCGAGCCTCTGGCCCAGGGGCTGTTGCAGCGCCTGGAGGCGGCCATCGTCTATGAGGACAAGGCCCTGATCGTGCTCAACAAGCCCGCAGGGATTGCCGTGCATGGCGGCAGTGGTCTCAACTACGGGGTGATCGAAGCCTTTCGTCAGTTGCGTCCCGATGCCAAGGATCTGGAGCTGGTGCACCGCCTGGATCGCGATACGTCTGGTCTGTTGATGATCGCCAAGAAGCGCAGCATGTTGCGCCATCTGCATGAAGCCTTGCGTGGTGATGGCGTGGATAAACGCTATATGGCGCTGGTGCGTGGTCATTGGGCGACCGCCAAGAAGCAGGTCAATGCACCGCTGCTTAAGAGCAATCTGCGCTCGGGTGAGCGCATGGTCGAGGTCAATCCCGAAGGCAAGGAAGCGCTGACGATCTTCCGTGTATTGCGCCGTTTCGGCGAGTTCGCCACCCTGGTTGAAGCCAAGCCGGTGACCGGGCGTACTCACCAGATTCGTGTGCATGCCCAGCATGCCGGGCATTGCATCGCTGGCGACAGCAAGTATGGCGACGACGATTTCACCAAGGAGATTCGCGGTCTGGGCGGCAAGCGCCTGTTCCTGCATGCCTATGAGCTGGTGGTGCCGCTGCCGGATGGTGGTCAGTTGAAACTGGCGGCTCCGGTCGACGAGATGTGGGCGCGGACCGTGGAGCGTCTCGGTGCGTGACTATCGGCTGCTGATCTTCGATTGGGATGGCACGCTGGTCGATTCCATCGGGCGTATCGTCACTGCCATGCATCTGGCGGCGGATGCCTGCGAATTGCCGCGCTGCACGGATGAGCAGGTGCGCGGGATTATCGGTCTGGGGCTGCCTGAGGCGATTCGCTGCCTTTATCCGCATCTGCATGATCAGGCCCGTTCCCAGCGCCTGCGCCACAGCTACAGCGAAAACTACCTGGCTCTGGAGTCCGAGCCTTCGGCTCTGTTCCATGGGGTGGCTGAAGGGCTGGAAGCGTTTCGTGCCGAGGGCTATCGTCTGGCAGTAGCAACTGGCAAAGGACGGCATGGTCTGCAGCGGGTGTTGGCTGATCGTGGCTGGCTGGATTATTTCGATTACAGTCGTTGCGCGGATGAAACGGCGAGTAAGCCGGACCCGCTGATGCTGCATGAAATTCTTGCGCAAAGCGGTGTTGCGGCTAGTCAGGCGCTGATGGTGGGCGACTCGTCCTTCGATCTGTTGATGGCGCAGCGCGCTGGCATGGATTGTGTGGCGGTGGGGTATGGCGCTCAGCCTCTGCAGGCGTTACGTGAGTGTCAGCCGACGCTGGCAATAGAATGTTTCACCGAATTGCGCGCCTGGCTGGAGCGGCGTGCGGTTGGGCAATCAGTTGAGGTGAGAGAGCATGTCGGATGAATGGAAGGCATCGGCTACGGCGGATGGCGATGGCAAAAGCTGGAAGCTGCTGGAAAAGACCTTGCTGGCGGGCGTGCAGGAGCAGCGCAGGGCGCGGCGTTGGGGGATTTTCTTCAAGCTGTTGACCTTTATCTACCTGTTTGGCGCTCTGGTGCTGTTTTCGCCGTTGCTTGATATGAAAAAGGGTGCGACGGGCGGTACCGCGCATACTGCGGTGATCGAGGTGCGCGGAATGATTGCCGACAAGGAGTCGGCCAGTGCCGACAATATTGTCGGCAGCCTGCGGGCGGCGTTTGAGGATGCCAATACCAAGGGCGTGATCCTGCGCATCAATAGCCCAGGCGGCAGTCCGGTGCAGTCGGGCTATATCTATGACGAGATTCGCCGCCTGCGTGCAGAGTACCCGGCGATCAAGTTGTATGCGGTGATCACCGACCTGGGGGCTTCGGGTGCCTATTACATCGCCAGCGCGGCTGATGAGATCTATGCCGACAAGGCCAGTCTGGTCGGCTCCATCGGTGTGACTGCGGCAACCTTTGGCTTTGTCGGGGTGATGGAGAAGCTGGGTGTGGACCGCCGGGTCTATACCTCGGGCGAGCACAAGGCGTTTCTCGACCCGTTCCAGCCGCAAAAGGCTGAAGAAACCAAATTCTGGCAGGGTGTTCTGGAAACCACTCATCGCCAGTTTATTGCCAGCGTCAAACAGGGGCGCGGCGAGCGCTTGAAGGATGCCGAGCACCCGGAGCTGTTCTCGGGGCTGGTCTGGTCGGGTGAGCAGGCGCTGCAGTTGGGCTTGGTCGATGCGCTGGGCAATACCAGCTATGTGGCGCGTGAGGTGATCGGTGAGAAGGAATTGGTCGACTTCACGGTGAAGGAGTCGCCGCTGGATCGCTTTGCGAAGACCCTGGGTTCCAGCGTTGCCGAGCATGTGGCGCTGTGGATGGGCTTTCAGGGGCCGTCGCTGCGCTGATTGTTACTGTGTTCCGAGCAGGCCCGGTCATTTGATCGGGCCTGCTCGTTTATGGGATATCGATTCCGGCGGCCAGCAGCATGTCCACCAGGCGGATCAGGGGCAGGCCGATCAGGCTGTTGCTGTCACTGCCTTCGGTGCTGCGAAACAGGCTGATGCCCAGGCCTTCGGCCTTGAAGCTGCCGGCGCAGTCGTAGGGCTGCTCGGCGTGCAGGTAGCGGGTGATCTGGGCATCGCTGAGCGGGCGAAAATGCACGGTAAAGGGGATGCAGTCGGTCTGGCTGGTGCCGCTGCGGCTGTCGAGCAGGGTCAGGCCGGTGAGGAAGGTGACGCTGTTGCCGCTGGCGGCGAGCAGCTGCTCGCGGGCGCGTTCGAAGCTGTGCGGTTTGCCGAGAATCTGCTGGTCGAGCACTGCGACCTGGTCGGAGCCGATAATCAGGTGTTGTGGGTGGCTGTTGCGCAGGGCCTGGGCTTTTTCCAGGGACAGGCGGCGCACCAGGCTGTCTGCGCTTTCATCTGCTAGGCGGGACTCGTCGATATCCGGGGCGCACCAGCTGAAGGGCAGGCGTAAGCGGGCGAGCAGTTCGCGTCTGTAGGGCGAGCTGGATGCGAGCACCAGGGGCGGCATATTGATTTCCTTAATAGGGTGGCGGGCGAGTTCGTCTTCCTTATCCGGCGCTTCGCGCCATCGTCTCCCGGAGGGAGAGGGCATCAGGGAGGTCGTCGCTGCGCGCCTTCGGCTTGAGGCGGCGATTTTAACGGTGGTGGCAGATGCTGGACAGGCCGAATTTCCTTTGACAGCGGCGGGTCGCATCCCTAGAATGCGCCGCCTATGTCAAATGCACCGATTCCACCTCACGTTGATCCGCGCAAACTTGCTGATCGTGGCGCCACCCTTGAAGGTGATTTGCTACTGGCCGATTTGCCGCGACTCTGCGACCCACTTGCCGATAACCAAGGCGTGGTGCGTGCGAAGTTTATCTTTGAGCGTGACGAGCGTAATGCCGTGGTTATCCATAGCGAGCTTGCGGTTGAGGTCAAGATGGTATGCCAGCGTTGTCTGGACTTGGTCGTTCTGCCGATCCATAGCGAGTGTGATTACGCCGTGGTGAAAGAGGGAGCGAATACCCAGTCCGTGCCGCAAGGCTATGACGTGCTGGAGCTGGGTGAAGACCCATTGGATCTGCTGGCGCTGGTCGAGGAGGAGCTGTTGCTCGCCTTACCCATTGTCCCGGCTCATGACCCTAAAGATTGCCAGCAACCGGCTGGGCTCGATGAGCCCGAGCCGAGCGAGGACGAGGTAACGCGGTCCAACCCGTTCAATGTATTGGCGCAGTTAAAGCGTGACCCAAACGTTTAGGAGTTAATTAGTTATGGCTGTTCAGCAGAACAAAAAATCCCGTTCCGCCCGTGACATGCGTCGTTCCCACGATGCCCTCGAAGGCAGCACCCTGTCCGTCGAGAAAACCACCGGTGAAGTTCACCTGCGTCACCACGTATCGCCAGAAGGCGTTTACCGTGGTCGTAAAGTGATCGACAAGGGCGCTGACGAGTAAATCTTGTCCGCTCCGATCATCGCGATTGATGCAATGGGTGGGGACTTCGGTCCCCACTGCATTGTTCCGGCCTGCATTGCCTGCCTGGCCGAATACCCCTCGCTGCACCTGGTCCTCGTCGGCCAACCCTCTCTTCTCGAACCTTTGATTGCCCGTTACCCGGGTGTCGATCGTGCGCGCCTGCGTGTTGAGTCGGCGTCTGAGGTGATCGAGATGGATGAGCGGCCGGCGCAGGCCCTGCGCAGCAAGCCCGATTCCTCGATGCGGGTGAGTCTGGAGTTGTTGCGCAGCGGCGCGGCCCAGGCCTGCGTCAGCGCCGGCAATACCGGGGCCTTGATGGCCCTGTCGCGCTATGTGCTGAAGACCCTGCCCGGCATCGATCGTCCGGCCATGGTGACGGCTATTCCGACGCAGACGGGTTTCTGTCATTTGCTCGATCTGGGTGCCAATGTCGACTGCAGCGCCGAGCACCTCTATCAGTTCGCGGTGATGGGCTCGGTCACTGCTGAGGCCCTGGGCACGGTGCGTCCTCGGGTGGCGTTGCTGAATATCGGTACTGAAGACGTCAAGGGCAATCAGCAGGTCAAGCTGGCGGCTAGCCTGTTGCAGGCGGCCGAGGGCCTGAACTATATCGGCTTTATCGAAGGCGACGGCTTGTACCGCGGCGAGGCTGATGTGGTGGTCTGCGACGGCTTTGTCGGCAATATCCTGCTCAAGTCCAGCGAGGGGCTCGCCAGCATGATTGCCCTGCGCATCGAAGCACTGTTCAAATCCAGTCCGGCGGCGCGTCTGGCGGGCTTGCTGGCATTGCCGCTGCTGCGTCGCCTGCGCGGCGATCTGGCCCCGGCGCAGCACAATGGGGCGAGTTTTGTCGGCTTGCAGGGCATCGTGGTGAAAAGCCATGGTTCTGCCGGTCCCGACGGTTTTAAAAGCGCCATTCGCCGAGCTTTGGCGGAGATTGAGGAAAATCTGCCGCAGCGCCTGTATGGCCGCCTGGGCGATCACTTGCTTTAGGATGTGACCGCGACGGTCGGCCTGTCATCCAACTGTCAGTTTGTTGCGCTTGGCTAGGCTAGGTGTAAATTTCCGACGATCAAGATCATTAGGAACAGGTTTCCATGTCTGCATCTCTCGCATTCGTCTTTCCGGGTCAGGGCTCGCAGTCCCTGGCGATGTTGGCCGAGCACGGCGCACAGCAGCCGTTGATTCTCGATACCTTCGCCGAGGCCTCCGAGGCCCTGGGTTATGACCTCTGGGCGCTGACCCAGCAGGGCCCTGAAGAACAACTCAATCAGACCGACAAGACCCAGCCGGCGATCCTGGCTGCCTCCGTAGCGCTCTGGCGCTTGTGGCTGGCCGAGGGTGGTGTGCGTCCGGCCTTTGTCGCCGGTCACAGCCTGGGTGAGTATTCTGCCCTGGTCGCTGCCGGTAGCCTGTCTCTGGCGGCCGGGGTGAAGCTGGTCGAGCACCGTGGGCAATTGATGCAGCAGGCCGTGCCGGCCGGGCAGGGCGGCATGGCCGCCATTCTCGGGCTGGATGATGCCGATGTGCTGGCCGCCTGCGCCGAAGCCGCGCAAGGTGAAGTGGTCAGTGCGGTGAACTTCAATGCCCCGGGGCAGGTGGTGATCGCCGGTGGTGCCGCCGCCGTCGCGCGCGCCATCGAGGCCTGCAAGGCGCGTGGTGCCAAGCGTGCCATGTCGCTGCCGGTGAGCGTGCCTTCGCACTGCGCGTTGATGCGCCCGGCGGCCGAACGCTTTGCCGAGGCGGTGGCGGCCATCGACTGGCAGACCCCGCAGATTGTCCTGGTGCAGAACGTCAGTGCTGCGGTGGTCACCGATCTTGAAAGCCTCAAGCGCGATTTGCTGGCGCAGCTGTACAGTCCGGTTCGCTGGGTCGAGTCCATGGTCTGCCTGGCGGGCCAGGGCGTCACCGATCTGGTCGAATGCGGCCCAGGCAAGGTGCTATCCGGTTTGAACAAGCGCTGCGTCAAAGGTATCAATACCCATAACCTGGACACCCCGGACGCCTTCGCTGCCGCGCGGGCGACCCTGGTCTGATTAAGGAGAAAGGCTATGAGCCTGCAAGGTAAGGTTGCATTGGTCACCGGCGCGAGCCGTGGCATTGGCCAGGCAATTGCCCTGGAACTGGGTCGTCAAGGCGCTGTGGTAATAGGGACCGCGACCTCCGCTTCGGGGGCCGAGCGTATCGCCGAAACCCTGAAAGCCAACGGCATCGAAGGTGCCGGCCTGGTGCTGGATGTCAGCAATGACGAGTCGGTTGCCAGCACCCTCGAGCACATTCAGCAACATCTTGGTCAGCCGTTGATCCTGGTCAACAACGCCGGCATCACCCGCGATAACCTGATGCTGCGGATGAAAGACGACGAATGGTTCGATGTCATCAACACCAACCTGAGCAGCCTGTACCGGCTGACCAAGGCCGTGCTGCGCGGCATGACCAAGGCGCGTTACGGACGCATCATCAATATCGGTTCGGTGGTCGGAGCCATGGGCAACGCCGGCCAGGTGAACTATGCTGCGGCCAAGGCCGGGCTGGAAGGTTTCGGTCGTGCGCTGGCGCGTGAAGTTGGTTCGCGGGCAATTACCGTGAATGCCGTAGCGCCAGGTTTTATCGACACTGATATGACCCGTGAACTGCCGGAAGCACAGCGTGATGCGCTGCTTACCCAGATTCCGCTGGGCCGTTTGGGGCAGGCCGAAGAGATCGCTAAAGTGGTCGCTTTCCTCGCTTCCGATGGCGCGGCTTACGTCACAGGGGCTACTATCCCTGTGAACGGCGGGATGTATATGAGCTAAATGTGACGGATGCCTTCAGAAAACTGTCATAGATGCTGTCTAAAATCCGTTATGAAGCTGCAACAGGTTTATAGACAGATCGTTGAAGTGTTCCTGGGGGCACCCCGGCATTCAGCTTGAAATGCTAAAAACCCTTTCTATACACTTGGCCGCAGATACAGTGGCCTGGATTTGTCCCATTAGGAGTGAGAACAACGTATGAGCACCATCGAAGAACGCGTCAAGAAAATCGTTGCCGAGCAACTGGGCGTTAAGGAAGAAGAAGTCACCAACAGCGCTTCCTTCGTCGAAGACCTGGGTGCCGACTCCCTTGACACCGTTGAGCTGGTGATGGCTCTGGAAGAGGAATTCGAGACCGAGATCC
>CAZOEC010000169.1:0-8110 GCA_964578635.1 uncultured Pseudomonas sp. | reverse complement strand
CTGGGCAAGCTGTCGGACAACGTCTGGTACTGCCAGGGCTACTCCGGCCACGGCATCGCCACCACCCATATCATGGGCGAGATCATGGCCAACGCCCTGACCGGCACCATGGGCCACTACGACACCTTTGCCGCCTGCTCACAGATCAAGGTGCCGCTGGGCGATGTGTTCGGCAACCCGATGCTGGCGGCCGGCATGTGGTACTACCAGATGCTGGAAAAGCTGCGCTAAGCCATTCGCCATAACAGATCGCGGGCATGGCGGAGTGCCGGCCAGCCGCTCCTAGAGGTTTACATCGACCGTAGGAGCGGGCCATGCCCGCGATGTTTTTTCGATTGATCTCGATTCGCGGGCAAGCCCGCTCCTACAAGAGCCAAACATGTCGGCAACGACCCACTCAGATATCGTCTTTAGCTTTTGCCGGCAGTGCTGAGCGTGGTCTGGGCGGCCGGCGCCTCATCGCGATCATCGACAAAGGCCACCGCCTGCGAGCCATCGGCATTCAGCTGGTAGATCGCGCTCGGCTGCCCTTGCTCGTTGAAGAACACCTGGCCCAGCCCAGCGCCATTCCACAAACGCTCGCCGGCCTTGCTGCGCGAGGGGATGCGCGGCCTGACCTGCATGCGCCGGCGCGTGGTCAACCAGTTGAGCGGCGACCAGGGCGCGTAGAGCCAGCGGTTGAGGCGGTCAAACCAGTCAAGCAGGCGCGGCGGGAATTCGTTTTTCAGGCCGCTGCTGGTGATCTGCCAGAGCTGCGGGCCGCGCTTGCGCTGGCGGATCAGCACCTCGTAAACAAACGAGTAATGCACGTCGCCGGAGAGAATCACGTAGTTACCCGGCGTGCGCGAGTGGCGGAAGATATTCAGCATCACCTGCGCCGCGCCACGGTGGGCCATCCAGTTTTCCGCATCGACCATCAGCGGATGGCCGGCCCAGCTGAAGACCTTCTGGATGGTCTCGATCAGCTTGACGCCGAACATCGGCGCCGGCGAAACGATGATCGCCGACGGCTGATCCAGCAGCTCCTGCTGAAACTCGCACAGCGCTTCCCAATCCAGCAGGCCGGACGGCCGCTTGAGGTTGCGCTCGCTGCGCCAGCGCCGCGTACGAGTGTCCAGCACCACCAGCGCCGGGCTGCTCGGCAGCACGAACTGCCACTGGTGAAAGCTCAGCAGCTCGTCGATCAGCGCGTCCTGCGGCTGACAGTCCATATGGTTGGCGGCATCGCGGCCCTCGGTCATCGCGCGGATCATCTGCAGCGGCTCAGCAAACACATCGGGGTTATTGCCCCAGCCCTGGCACAGCAGGTAAGCGATCAGCGCATTGCCGATGATGCGTTTGGAAAACGGGTGGCCGTAGGCCGTCTCTTCCCACTGCGCGGAGAGATTCCAGTCATCGGTGATGTCGTGATCATCGAAGATCATCAGCGTCGGCAGGTGGGCGAGGGCCCGGGCGACCTGGCCCAGGCCGCCGCGAAAGGCTTCGATGCGCCCACGCTCGGCCTGATAACGCGGCACTTCCTCGGCGCTCAGCGCCGGCATTTCGGCATCCAGCAACGTCCAGGGCACGGGCGACCAGACCAGCAGGTACATGGCCAGCACTTCGGCGCAGGTCACCAGGTGGTTGTCGGCGCTGCTGGTGGTGAACACCGGCTTCTCCACGCCGCCGAAAAACCGCTCGCGCAGGGTTTCGTTGCTCTTCAGCGCCGGCAGCAACTCGGCGCGCTGGTAGTAGCTGGCCGGGTGCTGGTACAGCGCCGTGCTGTCATCGACCACCGCGCCTTCCAGGTGCTCGCCGAACAGGCCGAGACGCTCGATCACCTGATGAATCGCCCGCAGCATCGGCCCGCTGACATCATCGGCGTAGATCTGGTCGCCGCTCATCAGCAGCAGCGCCGGGCGCTGTTCGGGGGCATGCGCTTCGGCCAGCAGACGGTCGGCGCAAAGCAGGCCATCGGCCGCCGGGTGATGCGGCTTGCGGCAGGAGCCGTGCAGGAGGTGGTCGAGCTGCGCGCGCAGGACGAAATTGGCCTGGGTCGCGCCGTCGTACAGCAGGTGCGGTGCCCAGTCGACGATACCCAGCACAGCCTGATCCGGCTGTTCAATCAGCAGGTCGTAGTCAATCTGCACATCGCAGGGCAGCGGCGCCTCCAGCGCCAGATCAATCAGGTGGATAAACGCCTGCTCACCGATCTGGATGACCTGACAGCTGTCGCCAGTCAGCGGCAAGCGCTGTGGCTCGGGCGCGTCGCCATGGCTCAGCTGCAGAGTAAGGGTCAGCGGCCGGCTGCCAACCAGCCACAACACCAGGCGCTGCGGCTCCATGCGGCGCAGCAGCGGGCCGGCCAACACCAGGGGCAGGTCAGCGTGGGCGACAGCGGGGGTAACAGCGGTTATCGGCATCAGGACATCGGGCTCTGGTGGCATGCAGGTCGGCAATAGAGCGCCATTCTGCGCCACAGGTTCAGTCTTTGCAGCCGACCCGGCCGGTTTGACTCACTGCGCCGCCTGGCGCAGGCGCGGCAGATCGAGAATTTCGATCTCGCCATAGGTCAGGCGCAGAATGCCCTGGCCTTCCAATTCCTTGAGGATCTGGTTGGTGGTTTGCCGGGAGATCGCCAGCATCAGCGCCAGCTGTTCCTGGGGCAGATGCAGCACGCGACGCGGCTCGCCTTCGCCGTAGTTTTCCGCGATCAACAACAGCCGCCGGGCCAGGCGTGGGGCGGCGGGCAGCAGGCTCATCTCTTCCAGGGCGATAAATGCCAGGCGCAGCTTGTGGCTCATCAGCAGGGCGAAGTCACGCCAGTACTGTGGTTGCTGTTCGAGCAGCGCCAGCAGCCGCGCCTGCGGCACCAGCAGCAAAGTGGCGGGGCCTTCGGCAAAGGCATCGTGGGTACGCGGCTGGCCGTCGAACAGGGAAATTTCGCCAAACCAGTAGGGCGGTTCGACCAGGGTCAGCAGCGCTTCCTTGCCGGTGGCGCTGACCGCGCCGATGCGCATGCCGCCCTCGACCACCGCATAGAGGCCGCAGGGCTTATCGCCCCGTCGGAACAGCACCTGACCGGCCGCCAGTTGCTGTACCTGAGCGGCGGCCAGCAGCGCCTCCTGCAGGTCGGCGGGCAGGGCGCTGAACCAGTGCCCCTGACGCAAACGTGCCTGATAGCTGTGGCCGCTGTTCATCGACGGTTCCAAGCGGTTTGTCGGCTAGCTGACAGAGCGCTGCGTGGGCGTGGGTTCATGCTGGCCACCTGTCTTGCATGAGGAAAATAATAATGAAAACCCTGGTTGATCATCTGGCTCAATACGCGGCCTATCACCGCGACCAACGCAGTATTCTCAGCCACTTTATCGGTATTCCACTGATCGTTGTGGCGGTTGCCGTGCTGCTGTCGCGCCCCGGCTTCGAGCTACTCGGCCTGTGGCTGTCCCCCGCGCTGCTGGTGGCCTTGGCAGCGGGGGTGTTCTACCTGCGCCTGGACCTGCGTTTTGGCCTGCTGATGGCACTGCTGCTGGTACTTAGCCTATGGGCGGCAGCGGGCCTGGCTGTGCAGTCGACGGGGGTGTGGCTAAGCAGCGGCATCGGCCTGTTCGTGGTCGGCTGGATCATCCAGTTTGTCGGCCATTACTACGAAGGGCGCAAACCGGCGTTTGTAGATGACGTGATGGGCCTGGTGATCGGCCCACTGTTCGTCGCCGCCGAAGCGGCTTTCCTGCTGGGCCTGCGCAAGGAAGTCGAGCAGGCCATCGTCCAGCGCGCCGGGCCGACCTGTATTCGCGAGAAGAAAACCACTGCCTGACGCGGCCAGGACCTGTTAGTCCGTAGCCCGGATGTAATCCGGGAGCGGTTGCTCTGTTCGCAAAAACATCCCGGATTGCATCCGGGCTACAAAGCAGCTCAACGCTTTACGCCTAGAACCTATCCAAGCTCTCACGAGCTAGAGTCCTGCAAGGCGCTACGTTAGTAACGCAGCAGGGCCGACGCGCAGCAGATCGAAGACGGACTTAGTACATCGCCATCCATTGCTCGGTAAAGGAGCGAGTATGGCGATACACGGTGATAGGCGCGAAAGGGCGGCCGGAGGCGCTTTGCAGGGCGCTGCTCTGGCTGTTCAGGTCGTTTAGCGCGGCCTTGAGGTATTCCCAGCGGGTCTTCAGCTTGACCACCCCGGCGTCGCTTTTCGGGTCGAGGGCCGCCAGTTGGCTGTCCACGGCGGGCACCAGCTTGCGTTCGTCTTGGCCGAGGTAGGTATCGGTCTGCTCGCGGGCAATCTCGAAGTTGCCGAAGTAGGAGCGGCTGAGGTACTGCACCGAAAGGTATTCGAGCTTGGCAGCCACCTCGCTATCATCGGCGGGGGCCAGCTTGCGGGTTTCATCCAGCACCCCGAGCAGAGCCTTGCTCAACTCTTCCGGGTAGCGCCAGGGCATATCATCCTCGCCCGGGCCGAAGGACACCCCACGACGAATCTGCACCACCAGTTCCTGATGGGCATTGCGCAAGGCATCGGAGCCTTGCGGCAGACGCTGCACTGCGGCCGCCAGGGCTTGCAGATCGAGTTCGAGCGCCTCCTGGTGTTTCTTTTGGAAACCCTCGCCACGTAACAGCATCAGGCTACTGGTTACCCGGCTGGCCTGCACCTGCACCTGTTCCTGGGGGCTGACGGCCTCGGCGTAGGCCAGCGGCGCAAGCCCGGCAAAGAGCCCAATGGACCAGACAAACAGATTGCGAAACAACGACTTAAGACGCATTCCCGGGGTGCTCCTTATTATTTTTTTGAGCAGTGCTGATGGAGTCTTTGTCCATCTATAACGCAAGCCTAGGGTACTACGCCAGCCTCCCCATGAAAGTAGCCTTAAGAGTGATTTCAGCCTGGGCCCTGTTCCAGGTTTGCAGGGGCGGATTTCAACGCGGAGCAGGGGCCTCGCCCAGCTCGGCCTGCAGCCAGCCGACAAAGGCCTGGGTCAGACGCTGGCGACGCTTGCGTTCGGGCAGCACCAGGTAATAGCCGAACTCGGAGTGGGCGACCTCGCTGCCCAGGCGACAGAGCAGACGCTGCGCCAGCAGCTCGTCGACCAGATGCCGCCAACCGATCGCCACGCCCTGGCCGGCAATCGCCGCCTGGATCAGCAGGGTGTAATTGTCGAAGCGCAGGCTGCCCGGGCTGGGCGTTTCGGCAAGGCCGAAGGCACGGAACAGGCCGGCCCAGTCATACCAGCGCGAACGGTTTTCCGGGCGCAGGTGCAACAGCGGCAAACCGGCCAGCGCCGCTGGAGGCAGGGGCAGCGCCTGGCCCTCGAGCAGCCCGGGGCTGCACACCGGAAAAACCTCTTCGCGAAACAGCAGCTGCGCCTCGGCATGCTTGAAGCGGCCATCGCCGAAGTTGATCGCCACATCGATTTCCGCCGGCAGCGTGCCGTGGTCACGCTCGCTGGTGATCAGGCTGACGTCCACCTCGGGGTACAGCCGGTGAAAGCGCGGCAGGCGCGGCATCAGCCAGTAGGCGGCGAAGGCGAAATCGGTGGCCACCTGCAGCACCTCATGCTGTTGCTGCGCGGTAACCGCCGCCAGGCCGGCGTTCAGGCTGTGCAGGCCATCCTGCACATAACGCAGCAGCAGCTCGCCGGCCTCGGTGAGGGCGATGCCGCGGTAGACCCGGTCGAACAGGCGGGTCGCCAGCTGTTGCTCCAGGCGCTTGATCTGCTGACTGATGGCCGGCTGGCTGCTGCCCAGCTCATGGGCGGCCGCGGTAAAACTCAGCTGACGGGCCGCGGATTCGAACACCCGCAAGCTGTCCAGGGACAGTCCATCGATATGCTCAAACATAAGTTGTGGTTATCCGAGTCATGTATGCACAGCGGGTTTACCGCTCTTTTACTTGGCGTGATGATCGAGCCAGCACTTTCGCATAAATCTTTTATATGGAATACCGGCTGCCATGAAACGCCCGAACATCCTCTTTATCATGGCCGACCAGATGGCTGCGCCGATCCTGCCACTGCACGATGCCACCTCGCCGGTGCAGATGCCCAATCTGATGAAGCTGGCCGAACAGGCCGTGGTGTTCGATGCCGCCTACTGCAACAGCCCGCTCTGCGCGCCGTCGCGCTTTACCCTGGTCAGCGGTCAGCTGCCGTCGAAGATCGGGGCCTACGACAATGCCGCGGACTTCCCCGCCGACGTGCCGACCTACGCCCACTACCTGCGCCGCCTCGGTTACCGCACCGCGCTGTCGGGAAAGATGCACTTCTGCGGTCCGGATCAGCTGCACGGCTATGAGGAACGCCTGACCAGCGATATCTACCCGGCCGACTACGGCTGGGCGGTCAACTGGGACGAACCCGAAGTACGCGCCAGCTGGTACCACAATATGTCTTCGGTGCTGCAGGCCGGGCCCTGCGTGCGCAGCAACCAGCTGGATTTCGACGAGGAGGTGGTGTTCAAGGCCCGCCAGTATCTCTACGACCATGTGCGCATGACCCCGGACCAGCCGTTCTGCCTGACCGTGTCGATGACCCACCCCCACGACCCTTACACCATCCCGGCCGAATACTGGGAGCGCTACGAGGGCGTGGAGATCCCCCTGCCGCGCCAGACCCTCGACCAGGACCAGCAGGACCCGCATTCGCAGCGCCTGCTCAAGGTCATCGACCTGTGGGACAAGCCGCTGCCCGCGGCCAAGATCCGCGACGCGCGGCGCGCCTACTTCGGGGCCTGCAGCTATATCGACGACAATATCGGCAAGCTGCTGAAGACCCTGGAGGAGTGCGGCCTGAGCGAGGACACCATCATCGTGTTCTCCGGCGACCACGGCGACATGCTTGGCGAGCGCGGCCTCTGGTACAAGATGCACTGGTTCGAGATGGCCGCCCGGGTGCCGCTGCTGGTGCATGCGCCCAAGCAGTTCGCCGCGCGCCGGGTCAGCCAGTGCGTATCGACCCTGGACCTGCTGCCGACCCTGGTGGAACTGGCCGGCGGCCAGGTCGAACCCGGCCTGGCGCTGGATGGCCGCTCGTTGCTGAGCCATCTGCAGGGCGAAGGGGGGCATGACCAGGTGCTCGGCGAGTATATGGCCGAGGGCAGTACCAGCCCGCTGATGATGATCCGCCGCGGCGAGTGGAAGTTCGTCTACTCCGAGCAGGACCCGCTGCTGCTGTTCAACCTGCGCCACGACCCGCAGGAGCGCGAGAACCTGGCCGACTCGGCCGAGCATCAGGCCGTACTCGGCGAACTGCTCGCCGAAGCGCGGGCACGCTGGGATATGCCGGCGATCCATGCCGCCACCCTGGCCAGCCAGCGCCGCCGCCGCCTGGTCGCCGAGGCCCTGAGCCAGGGCAAGCTGACCAGCTGGGATCACCAGCCCTGGGTCGACGCCAGCCAGCAGTACATGCGCAACCATATCGATCTCGACGACCTCGAACGCCGCGCCCGTTACCCACAGGTTTGAAACGCACTGCCTCCCACTACTATCAGAACAAAGGAGATACGCCATGAACCGCATCAACCTGCTGCTACTGGCCGGGGCGCTCGCCGCCAGCGCCAACACCTGGGCCGAGGACGCCGCCTGCGCCACGGTCAAACTGGGCGACCCGGGCTGGAGCGATATCGCCGTGACCAATGGCATCGCCAGCTTCCTGCTCGACGGTCTGGGCTACAAGGTGCAGACCCAGACCCTGGCGGTGCCGATCATCTTCGCCGGGCTGCAGAAGGGCCAGGTCGATGCGTTTCTCGGCAACTGGATGCCGGCGCAGCAGAGCAACTACGACAAGTTCGTCGCCACGGGCGAGGTCGACCAGCTGGTGGAAAACCTCGGCGGCACCGAATACACCCTGGCCGTACCGGCCTACGCCTATGACGCCGGGGTGAAGACCTTCGCCGACCTCGACGCACATGCCGACAAGTTCGCCCACAAACTCTACGGCATTGCCTCCGGCGCACCGGCCAACGAGTCGATCAAGCAGATGATCGCCGCCGACGAGTTTGGCCTGGGCGACTGGCGGCTGGTGGAATCCAGCGAGCAGGCCATGCTGGTGCAGGTCGGCCGGGCGGTGAAGCGCGAGCAGTTCGTGGTGTTTCTCGGCTGGACCCCGCACCCGATGAACGTGCAGTACGACAT
>CAZOEC010000168.1:0-8202 GCA_964578635.1 uncultured Pseudomonas sp. | reverse complement strand
CCTTCCTGATCTTCCAGCACATTGCTCCAGAACGGCGAGTGATACAGCGCCACCGCGCCGTGCACCAGCGCCCAGGCTGCGCAGTAGTGGAAGTATGGCGGCACGTCTTCCAGCTTGCCTTCGGCGATGCGGCCCTTGATCAGCTGGGTCAGGCGCTCGAAGTTGGAGGCACGAATCTTGTGCAACTCCTCGACCATCTCCGGCACCTGGTTGCCCTTGACCACCTTCTCTTCCAGGCGGTCGAACAGGCGGTAGCGCTGCGGGTCGCGCATGCGAAACTCGAAGTAGGCGCGCGACAAAGCTTCCTTGTCGCGGTCGATATCAGACGAGTGCAGCAGTTCGTTCAGGTCGCGCTCGTAGTCGAGCATCAGGCGCAGGTAGATCTCCGCCTTGGACTTGAAGTGCTTGTAGATGGTGCCTTTGCCAATACCAACGGCGTCGGCAATCATCTCCACGGTCACGCTGTCTTCGCCCTGTTCGAGGAAGAGTTTCAGCGCTGTATCGAGAATTTCCTGTTCGCGGCGGCGAAACTCACGGACCTTGCGGGGTTCTTTATGCATAAAGGGACTAAATGGTCAAAAATCGAAGGCGAGTATTATGCCTAACTAACGGCAAATTGCACGGATCATCCGACCATGCACGCGGTTCATGACGAGTTTCCGCAACTTCCCGGCCTGCGTTACCTCAACCACGCAGCCGTTTCACCCTGGCCCCAACGAGCAGTCGAGGCGGTCACTCGCTTTGCCCGGGAAAATGCCCAAACAGGGGCCCGCGACTATCCTGACTGGCTGAAAACCGAGCAGCGCCTGCGCGAAAGGCTGCAGCGCCTGCTCAACGCACCCTCTTGTGGCGATATCGCCCTGGTCAAGAACACCTCGGAGGCGCTGTCCTTTGTCGCCTTCGGCCTGGACTGGCGAGCGGGCGACCAGGTGCTGATCAGCGACGAGGAGTTCCCCTCCAACCGCGTGGTGTGGGAGGCCCTGCGCCGTTTTGGCGTCGAAGTGGTACAGGTCAGCCTCAAGGGCCACGCCCCCGAAGACGCCCTGCTCGCCGCCTGTGGCCCGCGCACCCGCCTGCTGTCGGTGAGCGCTGTGCAATACGCCAGCGGCCTGCGCCTGGACCTGCAGAGCCTGGGCCAGGGCTGTCAGGCGCGCGGCGTGCTGTTCTGCGTGGATGCGATCCAGCAACTCGGTGCCCTGCCCTTCGATGTACAGAGTAGCCAGTGCGCCTTTGCCATGGCCGATGGCCACAAATGGCTGCTGGGGCCGGAAGGCCTTGGGGTGTTCTATTGCCGCAGCGACCTGCGCGAACAGCTCAAACTGCACGAATACGGCTGGCATATGCTCGAACACGCCGGCGACTACCAGCGCATCGACTGGCAAGCGGCACGCAGCGCCAGGCGCTTCGAGTGCGGCAGCCCGAATATGCTCGGTGCCATGGCCCTGGAGGCCAGCCTGTCGCTGCTGGAAGAGGTCGGCATGCCTCAGGTCGAAGCCGCTTTACAGGAGCGCATGCAATGGCTGCAGGTCGGCCTGCAGGGGATTCCCGGCTGTCGCCTGCATAGCCCACTGAATCCACTGCGGCGCGCCGGCATCCTCACTTTTAGCCTCGACGGCCGGGATAGCCAGGCCCTGTACCAGCAGCTGAGAGATCAACAGGTGATCTGCGCCCAACGCGGGGCGGGAGTCCGCCTGTCGCCACATTTCTATACACCGGCCCAGGTCATAGAGGAAACCTTGCAGCTGCTGCACCAGCTGGCGACAGCTTGAGGACTCAAGAGCGCGGCGAGTATTCCAAATACGTTTAAGAATGCCGCCAAGTGGCCTGGACTATCGGCAATCTTCACCAATACTGATGAGTACTGGTGTGCGGCGTACCCCCCAAGCGCCCCGCCAGGCAAGGTACCGTGGACCGCGTATCTTGATTTACTCCTAATGGTCTTAACCCGGACTCATCCCCCAGAGCCCGGGTTTTTTTTGTGCGCGATTCCAGACGATGCGCAGAGAACCGAGCTCAGGCGACTCTGGCCAGAGGAAAAAGACGCTTGAAGTTGCTGGTGGTCTGTTCGGCAAACTGCTCGAAATCGACGCCGCGCAACGTCGCCAGGTACTCGGCCACATCCCGTACATACTCCGGCAGGTTCGGCTTGCCGCGATGCGGCACCGGGGCCAGGTAGGGCGCGTCGGTTTCCACCAGCAGACGATCGGCTGGCACCTGGCGCGCCACTTCGCGCAGCGCTTCGGCATTGCGGAAGGTGACGATGCCGGACAGGGAAATATAGAAACCAAGATCCAGGGCGGCCCTGGCCATGTCCCAGTCTTCGGTAAAGCAATGCAGCACACCGGCCTGCGGCAAGGCGGCCTCGCGCAGCAGGGTCAGGGTATCGGCGCGGGCTTCGCGGGTGTGCACGATCACCGGTTTACCGGTGACCTGAGCGGCCTGCAGGTGCAGGCGGAAAGCTTGCCGCTGCAGCTCGGCCGCCTCCGGCTCATAGTGGTAGTCCAGGCCGGTTTCGCCAATGGCCACCACCCGCGGATGGTTAAGCTCGGCCAGCAGCCAGTCCAGGGCCGGCGCAGCACCGGGCTCGAGATCCAGAGGGTGCACGCCCACCGAGCAGTCGACATCGGCATAGCGCTCGGCCAGCCCCTTGACTGCCGCGGCATTGTCCGCGCTAACGCCAATACAGAGAAAATGGCCAACGCCGCGCGCCCGCGCAGCGGCCAGAGCCGCATCGAGCGAACCGCCATGGGCGGACAGATCGAGACGATCGAGGTGGCAGTGGGAATCGATAAGCATGGGAGCCTCAAGCTTCAGGCCGCAAACACCAAGCCACAAACTCAGCGCCTGTCGCTTCCAGCTTGCAGCGGGTGGCTTGTCGCTTACGGCGATTACATCGTGTGGGTCGGGCGATCCGAGGTCAGCGCACCGGCCAGGTAGGTTTCGATCTTGTTGCGCGCGCTGTTGTCGCCGTCATTGAACTGCACGCCGACACCCGCGGCGCGGTTGCCCTGGGCACCCTTGGGAGTGATCCAGACCACCTTGCCAGCAACCGGGATCTTCTCCGGCTCATCCATCAGGTTGAGCAACATAAACACTTCATCGCCGAGCTTGTAGTTCTTGTTGGTCGGGATAAACAGGCCGCCATTCTTGATAAAGGGCATATAAGCGGCATAGAGCACGGACTTGTCCTTGATGGTCAGGGACAAGATCCCGTTACGCGGGCCCAAGTTAGGAGGCAGACTCATGCGGCATTCCTGAATTTATGACTCAATGACCGATTCTAGCCCGGTCCGGGCAGGCTTGCCCACTGCACCAGCAAGGCTTCGAGAAGCAAGACACGGTTGAGATTGGCCTTGCCCATGACTTTCTGCCGCTGCGCCAGCAACCAGTCCTGCATCTTCAGCACCTTGGCCTGCGCGGTCTTATCCGCCAGATATTGCACCACCTTGCGCATATCGGCATGGCCCAGCCCCTCTTCATCGCGGGTCAACTGGTAGCGCAACATCAACTGCGACCACTGGCTGAACCAGTCGAACAGCAACTGCAGGGACACCGCATTCCAGCTTTCGGCCAGCTGGCTGGGGGCGATCTGCTGCTTGAGCAACTTCTTCACCCCTTCCACCACCTGCGCACGCTGGGCGCTGACACCCTGCTCATGCATCTTTACCGCAGCCAGCGGCGAACCGGCGGCAAGGAACAGCAACTCGTGATGTTCTTCAGCGCTACAGTCCGGCAACGCCTGCTGCAGCCATGCCAGGCTCATCGCCTCGCTTGGCAGCGGGCAAGCCTGCTGCACACAGCGGCTCTTCACGGTTGGCAACAGACGACTGGGCTGATGGCTGATCAATAGCAGCACGGTATTGCCGGAGGGCTCTTCCAGACTTTTCAGCAAGGCGTTGGCGGCGTTGACATTCATCGACTCGGTCGGCTCGACCAGCACCACCTTGCGCCCGGCCAGTTGCGCGGTCTGCACCACGAAACTCACCAGATCGCGCACCTGATCGACTTTGATCGCCTTGTCGGCCTCCTCCGGCTCGAGGATGTAATTGTCCGGGTGGGTGCCAGCCGCCAGCAGATGGCAGGACTTGCATTGGCCACAGGCGTCCAGCCCGGCTGGCTGCTGGCAGAGCAGACGCGCCATCAAGCGTTCCGCCAGGGCACGCTTGCCGATCCCGGCCGGCCCATGCAGCAGGTAGGCGTGAGCATGCTGCGTACGCCCGGCTAACTGCTGCCAGAGCGCCTCCTGCCAGGGATAGGCTTCAGCCATGGTGCAGCTCCAGCAATTCCGGCAACAGGGCATCCAGGGCATGCTGCACCTGGCTCAGCGACTGCGCGGCATTCAGAATACGGTAGCGTTGCGGTTGCTCGGCGGCACGCCGCAGGTAGGTGCCGCGCACCGCATCGAAGAACTCGCGCCCCTCCTGCTCGAACCTGTCCAGCCGCCCACGGGCGGCGGCCCGCGCCAGCCCCACTTCGATCGGCAGATCGAAAATCAGGGTCAGATCCGGACGCAGCGCGCCCTGAACAAAGTCTTCCAGGGCGGCAATACGTGCGGCGGACAAGCCGCGGCCACCGCCTTGATAGGCATAGGTGGCGTCGGTAAACCTATCGCAGAGCACCACACTGCCTCGCGCCAGTGCCGGGCGGATAACCCGCGCCAGATGCTGGGCGCGAGCCGCGAAGACCAGCAGCAACTCGGTGTCGGCGGCCATGTCCTCGTCGTCGCTGGGGGTAAGCAGCAACTCGCGAATCCGTTCGGCCAGGGGCGTGCCGCCCGGCTCGCGGGTCAGCAGCACATCGATACCCTGGGCGCGCAGGCGCTCGGCCAGGTAATCGCGATTGGTACTCTTGCCCGCGCCTTCGGGACCTTCCAGGGTGATAAACAAACCGCTCACAGACCGTCCTTACTGATTATTGGGCGCTACGGGGGCAGGGCTCGAGCGATAGTCGGCGCGCCGCTTGAGCTGGTATTCGCGCACGGCCCGATTGTGCTGCTCGAGGGTGTTGGAAAATACATGACTGCCATCGCCACGTGCGACGAAATACAGGCTGCTGCCATCGACGGGGTTGAGCGCGGCATGGATCGCCTCGCGGCCAACCAGGGCAATGGGGGTCGGCGGCATGCCGTCGATGGTGTAGGTGTTGTAAGCGGTCGGCTCGCGCAAATCGGCGCGGGTGATCCTGCCGTTGTAACGCTCGCCCATGCCGTAGATCACCGTGGGATCGGTTTGCAGGCGCATGCCGATACGCAGGCGGCGCACGAAGACCCCCGCGATTTCGCCACGCTCCTCGGGTATGCCGGTTTCCTTTTCGATCATCGAGGCCATGATCAAGGCGTCGTAGGGTTCGCGGTACGGCAAGCCTTCGGCACGTTGAGACCACTCCTCGGCCAGCACCTGCTCCAGGCGAGCATGGGCCTGCTTGAGCAGGTCGAAGTCGCTCATGCCACGGACAAACCGGTAGGTATCGGGAAAGAAGCGCCCCTCCGGGTTGAGCCCGGGCAGACCGAGACGCTCCATCAGCTGCGCATCGCTCAGCTCGCTCAAGGTCAGATCGAGGCGGGTTTCCCGAGCCAAAGCGGCGCGCACCTGGCGGAAATTCCAGCCTTCGACCAGGGTCAGGCTGTACTGCAGCACCTCACCACGCCGCCACATGCTCAGCATGTCGAGCGCCTTGAGGCCGGGCGTCAGCCGATATTCGCCACTGTGCAGCGGCTGGTTGCGCAGATTGAAGCGCCAGTACAGGCGTAACCAGAGGGCACCGTCGAGCACGCCATCGGCCTCGAGGCGATTGAGCACCCCGCCAGGCGTAGCGCCGGCCGCCACCTCGACCAGGTACTCGTCGGACAGCGTCAGGGGCTGGTGCAAGGCCGTATGCTGCTGCCAGGCGATAAACGCCACGAGCAGGCCAGCCAGCAGCACCGCGCCTTCCAGCAGCAGCAAAAGTTTGCGTATCACGAATCAGCAGTCCAGTAGATCGCGGGCAATAACCTGCAGTTTACGGGTGAGCGGGCCGAGCGGCCAGTCATGCGTGAGCAGGCTGCGCACAGGCCAGACGCCATAGACGCTGTTACAGAGAAATACCTCGTCGGCGGCCAGCAATTCGGCGTAAGCGATGTCGCGCACCTGGCACTCGATGCCCTGCGCCGCGGCCTGGGCCAGCAACTCGGCGCGCATCACTCCGGCCACCCCACAACGCGACAGGTCCGCGGTGATCAACACACCATCCCTGACGATAAACAGGTTGCTGTAGACCCCCTCGATCACCCGCCCCGCCCCATCCAGCATCAGGCCTTCGGCATGCTCGGCGTCGCGCCACTCGCCCCGCGCCAACACCTGCTCGAGACGATTGAGGTGCTTCAAGCCGGCCAGCACAGGCTGTTCGGCCAAACGCGTGACACAGGGAAACAGACGCACCCCCTGCGCAGCATGGGTGGCCGGATAACTCGGTTTGGGATTGCCCAGCAGCAGGCGTCGCGGTTGCGCCGGCTGTGGCGGTGCATAGCCGCGCAAGCCGTCGCCCCGGGTCAGGATCAGCTTGGCCACGCCATCGCCCAGTTGCCGGCTGAACGCCAGCAACTCGGCCCTGAGCAGTGGCAGGTCGAGCGGGATATGCAGACGCGCCCCCCCCTCAGTCAACCGCGCCAGGTGACGCTCCAGCAGAGAAGGTTGACCCGCCGTAATGACGATGGTCTCAAACAGACCATCGCCATAGGCCAAACCACGATCCTGGACGGATAGCAGCTCGGCCGGCTGGCCGTCGATCCAGCTCAGCATCAGTCGGCGAACCGGCGGAACACCAGCGAGCCATTGGTACCGCCGAAACCGAAGGAGTTGGACAGCGCCACCTCGATCGGCATGGCCTTGGCCTGATGCGCGACAAAGTCGAGATCACAACCCTCGTCCGGGGTATCCAGGTTGATGGTCGGCGGAGCGACCTGATCACGGATGGCCAGCACGCTGAAAATCGCCTCCACCGCACCGGCAGCGCCGAGCAGGTGACCAGTCATGGACTTGGTCGAGCTGACCGCCAGCTGGTAGGCGTGCTCGCCGAACACCGACTTCACCGCCGCCACTTCCGCCTTGTCGCCGGCCGAAGTCGAAGTGCCATGGGCATTGATGTACTGCACCTGCTCGGGATTCAGCCCGGCATCGCGCAAGGCATTGACCATGCAGCGCGCCGCGCCTGCACCGTCGTCCGGCGGCGAAGTCATGTGGTAGGCGTCACCGCTCATGCCGAAGCCGATCAGCTCGGCATAGATGTGCGCGCCACGGGCCTTGGCATGTTCCAGCTCTTCCAGCACCAGGGCACCGGCACCGTCGGACAGGACGAAACCATCACGGTCCTTGTCCCAGGGACGACTGGCCCGGGTCGGATCATCATTGCGGGTCGACATGGCCCGCGCGGCGGCGAAGCCACCCAGCCCCAGACCGCAGGCGGCCATTTCGGCACCGCCGGCCACCATCACATCGGCCTCGCCGTACATGATGTTGCGCGCCGCCATGCCGATGCAGTGGGTACCGGTGGTACAAGCCGTGGCGATGGCGTAGTTGGGTCCCTGCAAGCCGAGGTGGATCGACAGAAAACCGGAAATCATATTGATGATCGAGCCCGGCACGAAGAACGGCGATATGCGCCGCGGGCCCTGCTCGATCAGCGACTTGCAGTTATTCTCGATATTGGTCAGACCGCCAATACCCGAACCCATGGCCACACCAATACGCTCGCGATTGGCATCGGTCACTTCCAGCCCGGAATCGCGCATCGCCTGAAAGCTCGCGGCCAGACCGTACTGAATAAACAAATCGAGTTTGCGTGCCTCTTTGGCGGTCAGGTATTGCTCGACATCGAAGTCCTTGACCGAGCCACCGATACGGGTGGAAAAGGCCGAAAGGTCCATATGATCAAGCAGGCCGATACCACTACGCCCGGCCAAAATGCCCTGCCAACTGCTCGGCACATCGTTACCCAGCGGCGACAACATGCCCATACCGGTAACCACGACGCGTCTACGCGACACAGCAATCTCCTTTTCTAGTTTGCAACGCTTGCAATGCGCTTAAAGAAAAGCCGCACACCCGAGAAGGGAGTGCGGCTTTTCCGAGTCGGGAAACGACGATTGCGTTTACGCGTGTGCGGTAACGTAGTCGATGGCTTCCTGAACGGTGGTGATCTTCTCAGCTTGCTCGTCCGGGATCTCGG
>CAZOEC010000167.1:0-8303 GCA_964578635.1 uncultured Pseudomonas sp. | reverse complement strand
GGCCGCGGTTCCAGCAGGACACCATCAGCTCGCCCTGGTAGTCCGAGTCGATCAGGCCGACCAGGTTGCCGAGGACGATGCCGTGTTTATGGCCCAGGCCCGAGCGCGGCAGGATCATCGCCGCCAGGCCCGGGTCGCCGATATAGATCGACAGGCCGGTGGGGATCAGCACGGTCTGCCCGGGTTCCAGTACCAGCTCCTGCTTGAGCATGGCGCGCAGGTCGAGGCCGGCAGAGCCCGGTGTGGCGTATTGCGGCAGGGGGAATTCGTGGCCCAGGCGCGGGTCGAGGATCTTGGCTTGTAAGGCGTGCATGCGGGACTCGTTATTGTGTAAGTGGCTTCAGGTGCGGGGCAGGCGCTCGGCGATAAAACCGATCAGCTGGCGGGCAATCTTGCTCTTGCTGGTCTGGCCGAAGCTGCTCTGCTGCAGTTCGCGGTCGATGATGGTGATGGCGTTCTCCTCGCTGTTGAAGCCGATGGTGGGGTTGGCCACGTCATTGGCGACTATCAGGTCGAGGTTCTTGTCCTTGAGCTTGCGCGAGGCGTACTCCAGCAGGTTCTCGGTTTCGGCGGCGAAACCGACGCTGAAGGGGCGGTCGCTGCGTCCGGCCAGAGTGGCGAGAATATCCGGGTTACGCACCATTTGCAGGAGCAAACCATCGCCGCTGCTGGGGTCTTTCTTCAATTTGTGCTGGGCGACCACTTCCGGGCGGTAATCGGCAACCGCGGCGGCGGCGATCAGCAGGTCACAGGGCATGGCGGCCTCGCAGGCGGCGAGCATGTCGCGGGCGCTGGTGACGTTGATGCGGTCGACCCGCTCGGGCGTCGGCAGGTGCACCGGGCCGCTGATCAGGGTGACCTTGGCACCGGCTTCGGCGGCGGCTTCGGCCAGGGCGAAGCCCATCTTGCCGGAGCTGTGGTTGGTGATATAGCGCACCGGGTCGATGTTTTCCTGGGTCGGCCCTGCGGTGATCAGCACGTGTTTGCCGGTCAGGGCCTGGCCCTGGAAGCAGTCGGCGGCGCATTGCGCCAGTTGCTCGGCTTCGAGCATGCGGCCCAGGCCGACATCGCCGCAGGCCTGGCTGCCGGCGGCCGGGCCGAACAGATGCAGGCCGCGCTGGCTGAGTAACTGGGCATTGGCCTGGGTCGCCGGGTCGCGCCACATGGCCTGGTTCATGGCCGGAGCCAGGGCTACGGGGGCGTCGGTGGCCAGCACTAGGGTGGTCAGCAGGTCGTCGGCCACGCCCTGGGCCAGGCGTGCCATCAGGTCGGCGGTGGCCGGGGCAATCAGCACCAGGTCGGCCCAGCGCGCCAGGTCGATATGGCCCATGGCGGCTTCGGCGGCGGGGTCGAGCAGGTCCAGGTGTACCGGGTGGCCGGAGAGGGCTTGCAGAGTCAGCGGGGTGATAAATTCGCGACCGGCCCGGGTCATGACCACGCGTACGTCGGCGTCCAGATCCTTGAGTCGGCGAACCAGCTCGGCACTCTTGTAGGCGGCAATGCCGCCGCCCACGCCAACGATGATGCGTTTCCGATAAAGCCGCTGCATAGGCCTGCCTTTTATAGACGGTGGATGTGCGCCGCGGCGGTGCGCCGGCCGCCGCGCAAAAGTTGCGCTACGATAGCACAGAGGCCGCACGGGAGCAGCGGTGCGCCTAGTCCTGCGGCCCTTGCCCGGGCTGGCGGAAGGTCCACAAGGAGGTGTTATGAGCATTCGCGATTGGCCCGCGGCAGAGCGCCCGCGGGAAAAATTACTGGCCCAGGGGGCCGTCAGCCTGACCGATGCCGAGTTGCTGGCGATCTTTCTGCGTACCGGGGTGGCCGGGCAGAGCGCGGTGGATCTGGCGCGCCACCTGCTCGGCGATTTTGGCGGGCTGCGTGCCTTGCTGCAGGCCGATTTGCCGTCCTTCAGTCAGCGTCTGGGGCTGGGTCCGGCCAAGTTCGCCCAGCTGCAGGCGGTGCTGGAAATGGCCCGCCGCCATCTGGCCGAGCAGTTGCGCCGCGATTCCGCCCTGGAAAGCCCGCAGGCGGTGCGCGACTACCTCAAGGCGCTGTTGCGCCACGAGCCCCACGAAGTCTTCGGTTGTCTGTTTCTCGATGCCAAGCATCGGGTGCTGGGCTTCGAGGCGCTATTTCATGGCTCCATCGACAGCGCCAGCGTCTACCCGCGTCAGGTGGTCAAGCGGGCGCTGGCGCATAACGCGGCGGCGCTGATTCTGACCCATAACCATCCCTCGGGCGTAGCCGAGCCGAGTCAGGCGGATCGGGTGCTGACCCGTCGCCTGAAGGAGGCCCTGGAGCTGGTGGATGTGCGGGTACTCGACCACTTTATCGTCGGCGACGGCGAGCCGCTGTCGATGGCCGAGTACGGTTGGCTTTAAGGGTTCAAGCGCACCTTGGCAAAGTCCTGGCGACCGAAGGGGCTGACCTGGTAACCCTCGACTTCCTTGCGCGTCAGGGCATAGGCGGTCGGATGGGCCAGGGGCAGCCACAGGGCCTGCTGCTGGATGATCCTTTGCGCTTCCTTATACAGCTGGCCGCGCTGCGCCTGGTCGCTGTGGGTCTTGCCGTCGGTGATCAGCTGGTCCAGTTGCGGGTCGCAGTAGCGGGCGAAGTTCAGCCCGGACTCCAGCGAGGCGCAGGCGAACTGCGGGGTGAGGAAGTTATCCGGGTCGCCGTTGTCGCCGGCCCAGCCCATAAACAGCAGGTCGTGCTCGCCGGCCTTGGCGCGGCGAATCAGCTCGCCCCATTCGATCACGCGGATCTCGGCCTGGATGCCGACCTTGGCGAGGTCGGCCTGCAGCAGTTGCGCACCGAGGCTGGGGTTGGGGTTGAGCAGGCTGCCGCTGGGACGGGTCCAGATGGTGGTCTTGAAACCCTCTGCCAGACCGGCTTCGGCCAGCAGGGCGCGGGCCTTGGCCGGATCGAAGGCGTAGCCCGGCAGTTCGCTGGCGTAGCTCCAGGTGTTGGGCGGGTAGGGGCCGTTGGCGGCTTCGGCACTGTTCTCGAACACCGCCTGCAGATAGCTGGCCTTGTCGAAGGCCAGGTTGATCGCCTGGCGCACGGCCGTTTGGTCCAGCGGCGGGTGCTGGCTGTTGATGCCGACGAAAGCGGTCATAAAGGCAGCGGTGTGCGCAGTCTGTAGATTGCTATCGCCGCTGATGGCCTGCACGTCCTGCGGTTTCGGCGAAAGGACGATATGACACTCGCCGCGGCGCAGTTTCTGCAGGCGTACATTGGCATCCGGGGTGATGGCAAACACCAGCTGATCCACCGCGGGTTTACCGGCGAAGTAGTGCGAGTGGGCGCTGTAGCGCACCTGGGCATCCTTCTGGAAGCGCCTGAAGACGAACGGGCCGCTGCCGATGGGCTGGTTGTTGAGCTTTTCCGGGCTGCCGGCCTGCATCAGCTGTTCGGCATATTCGGCGGAATAGATGGAGGCGAAGCCCATGCTCAGGGTGGCGAGAAAGGTCGCATCGGGACGGTTAAGGCTAAAGCGCAGGCTGTGTTCGCCGGTCTTGTCGATGCTTTTGATCAGGCTTGGCAGCTGCATCGATTGGGCGTGGGGGTAACCGCTGGGGGCAATTTTGTGCCACGGATGCGCCGGATCGAGCATGCGCTGGAAGCTGAACAGCACGTCGTCGGCGTTCAGTGGGCGGCTGGGGTTGAAGTAGTCGGTTGTGTGGAAGGCCGCATCTTCGCGCAGGACAAAGCTGTAGCTGAGGCCGTCCTCGCTGACTTCCCAGCTCTGCGCCAGGCTCGGCAGCAGCTGGCCGCTGGCGGCGTCGAAGTCCACCAGGCGGTTCATCAGCACGTCGGCCGAGGCATTGGTGGTGGTCAGCGAGTTGTATTGCACCACGTCGAAGCCATCCGGGCTGGCCTCGGTGCAGACACTGAGGGTGGCGGCCTGAACCAGCAGCGGGCTCAGCAGGCTGGCGAACAGCAGCGTTGGGGCAATACGGCGCATGGCAAACTCCTTCCTGGATGCGGTGCGCCCAGCAGGGACACCGGCAAAAGCCTTACCCTAGTCGATAAGCGCGTGCACGAACAGCCAGCCTGGGCGACGAGCGGCAGATGCCGGCGCGGCCCGGCCCTGCTGGTGGCGCTGGGGAAATCGGCGGCACCACTGGTTCAGGCAAAGTACGGTTGTCCTTGTTGCACCTTGGGCTTTCTGGTATAAAGCAGCGCTCTTTTGTAGGGGCCCGGTTCGTGCGCTTTGTTGTGCAGCTGGTAAGACCCTCGAGATACGCGGCGCCGAGCGCCAATGATATTGAGTTTAAGCGGCCAACCCATGCCGGGTTGGGCATGTGGTTTTAGAGGGCTGAGGCATGTCGAGAGTCTGTCAAGTTACCGGTAAGGGTCCGGTAACCGGGAATAACATTTCCCACGCAAACAACAAAACCCGTCGTCGTTTCCTGCCGAACCTGCAGCACCATCGCTTCTGGGTCGAGTCTGAGAACCGTTTCGTGCGTCTGCGCGTTTCTGCCAAAGGCATGCGTTGCATCGACAAGCGTGGTATTGACGTCGTTCTGTCCGAGCTGCGTGCTCGTGGCGAAAAGGTTTAAGGAGTAAGTCATGCGCGAACTGATCCGTTTGATCTCGAGTGCCGGTACTGGTCATTTCTACACTACCGACAAGAACAAGCGCACCACTCCGGACAAAATCGAAATTAAAAAATTCGATCCGGTTGTGCGTAAGCACGTGATGTACAAGGAAGGCAAGATCAAGTAATTGATCGGGCTCCTTGCCGAAAAAGCCCGCCTTTATGGCGGGCTTTTTCTTGCCCGGGATTCGGGCGACGGGTTGCTCTGTGCCGTCGCCCCTGTAGAGCCGGTATATCGCGTCTGGGGCTCGCCTGGGGCGTAAAAAAGCCCGCTCGGGGCGGGCTAAAGGGTGACACATGAGCGGGTTGTTCAGGCCTGGGCCTGCTCGAAGATCACATAGACCTTGCGGCAGGGCTCCAGCACTTCCCAGGTGCCGGAAAAACCGGCCGGGATCACGAAGCGGTCGCCGGCGCGCACAGTTCTGGCGTTGCCGTCCTGATCGCGCAGCACCGACACGCCGGCAAGGATTTCGCAGTACTCGTGTTCGCTGTAGTTGACCGTCCACTGGCCCACCGCGCCTTCCCAGATGCCCGTGTTGAACTGGCCGCAGGGGCTGCCGTAATGGTTGCGCACGCTTTGCGCGGGATCGCCCTTGAGGACTTTCTCCGGGGCGGGGCGGTAGTGTTCGGGGGCGCTGTTGGCCTGGGCGAAATCGACGATCTTTTCGATATGCATCTGAATATTCCGTGTGGGGGTTAATCGGCCTGGCGGATCGCGTCGGCGAGCTTTTCGACCAGGGTGTCGATCTGCGTCTTGGTCACGATCAGCGGCGGTGACATGGCCAGTGTATCGCCGGTCACCCGCACCATCAGGTCGTTGTGGAAACACTGTTCGAACACCTGGAAGCCGCGCTTGCCGGGGCCCTGGCTGTTCGCTGCCAGCTGCACCCCGCCGACCAGGCCGATGGCGCGGATGTCGAGCACATTGGGCAGGTCCCGCAGGCTGTGCAGGCCGTCCTGCCAGTAGCCTTCCAGCTCGATGGCGCGCTCGAACAACTGCTCCTGCTGGTAGATGTCCAGGGTGGCCAGGGCCGCGGCGCAGGCCACCGGGTGACCCGAGTAGGTATAGCCGTGGAACAGCTCGATGCCGTCCGGCCCCTGCATCAGGGCGTCGTGGATGCGCTCGTCGACAAACACCGCACCCATGGGGATGGCCCCGTTGGTCAGGCCCTTGGCGGTGGTGATCAGGTCAGGGGTGACGCCCCAGCGCTGGGCGGCGAAGGCCTTGCCGACGCGGCCGAAGCCGGTGATGACTTCATCGAAGATCAGCAGGATGCCGTGCTTGCGGGTGATCTCGCGCAGGCGCTGCAGATAGCCCACGGGCGGCAGGATCACCCCGGCCGAGCCGGACATGGGCTCGACTATGACCGCGGCGATATTTTCCGCGCCGTGCAGGGTCACCAGGCGCTCCAGCTCGTCGGCCTTCTCGATGCCGAACTCCGGCAGGCCGCTGCTGAAGGCGTTGCGGGCGATATCCAGGGTATGCGGCAGGTGGTCGACCCCCGGCAGCTGCAGGGGGAAGGCGCGGCGGTTGTTGACCATGCCGCCCACCGAGATGCCGCCGAAGCCGACGCCGTGATAGCCCAGCTCGCGGCCGATCAGGCGGGTGCGGCTGCTCTGGCCGATGGCGCGCTGGTAGGCCAGGGCGATCTTCAGGGCGGTGTCCGCCGACTCGGAGCCGGAGTTGGTGAAGAAAATCCTGTTCAGCTCGGGCGGGGCGATCTCGGCCAGGCGGCTGGCCAGCTCGAACGGCAGCGGGTGGCCCATCTGGAAGGTCGGAGCAAAATCCAGCTTGGCGATCTGCTTGCTTACCGCCTCGGTGATTTCCTGGCGGCCATGGCCGGCGTTGCAGCACCAGAGCCCGGCGGTGCCATCGAGGATCTGCCGGCCGTCATCGCTGGTGAAGTACATGCCTGTGGCGCTTTCCAGTAGGCGCGGTTTGGCCTTGAATTGACGATTGGCGGTGAACGGCATCCAGAAATTGTCGAGACTGTTCGTTTTTCTGATCGGATTGGCGCTGTTATCGAAGGTCATGCTGGTCATCCGCGGGCGCAAATAAAGGGTTGGCGAAGGATTTGCGCAGTCTATGTTTAATAAAACGAACATGACAAGGGTGTTTTAGCGCTCTTTGTCAAAAATATTGAAATTATCCCGGTCTCTGGTTTAGTGTGGCCGGCAGGATGGGGCCTGATCGAGGCCTTGCAGAATTATTGACAGTGTCGCGGCGAGGCTGCGGCACTTTTACCGTTAGAGGATGCCCGAATGACTAGCCTGACTCGTGCCGACTGGGAGCAGCGCGCCAACGACCTGAAGATCGAAGGCCGTGCCTTCGTTCATGGTGAATTCCGTCCGGCGCTGTCCGGGCAGACTTTCGACTGCATCAGCCCGGTCGACGGCCGCCTGCTCGGTCAGGTGGCCAGCTGTGATCTGGCCGACGCCGAGCTGGCTGTGAAAGACGCCCGCGCCACCTTCGAGTCCGGCGTCTGGTCGCGTATGGCCCCGGCCCAGCGCAAGCGCGTGATGATCCGTTTCGCCGACCTGCTCGACGCCCACGCCGAGGAACTGGCGCTGCTGGAAACCCTGGACATGGGCAAGCCGATTGGCGACGCCCTGGCGGTCGACGTGCCGGCGGCCTCGCGCGCCATACGCTGGAGCGGCGAGGCGGTGGACAAGATCTACGACGAAGTGGCGGCCACCCCCCACGACGAACTGGGCCTGGTCACCCGCGAGCCGGTGGGCGTGGTCGCGGCCATCGTGCCGTGGAACTTCCCGATGATCATGACCTGCTGGAAGCTCGGCCCGGCCCTGGCCACCGGCAACTCGGTGATCGTCAAACCCTCGGAAAAATCTCCGCTGACCGCCCTGCGCATGGCCCAGCTGGCCCTGCAGGCCGGCATCCCGGCGGGCGTGCTCAACGTGCTGCCGGGTTACGGCCACACCGTCGGCAAAGCCCTGGCACTGCATATGGATGTCGACACCCTGGTGTTTACCGGTTCGACCAAGATCGCCAAGCAGCTGATGATCTACGCCGGTGAATCCAATATGAAGCGCGTGTGGCTGGAGGCGGGCGGCAAGAGCGCCAATATCGTCTTCGCCGACGCCCCGGATCTCAAGGCGGCAGCCGAGGCTGCAGCGGCGGCGATCTGCTTTAACCAGGGCGAGATGTGCACCGCCGGCTCGCGCCTGCTGGTGGAGCGTTCGATCAAGGACCAGTTTATGCCCATGGTGCTGGAAGCCATGCAGGGCTGGAAGGCCGGTCACGCTCTGGACCCGGACACCAAGGTCGGCGCACTGGTTGATGCCGGTCACCTGAATGCGGTGCTCGGCTATATCGAAGCCGGCCATGCCGACCAGGCCAAGCTGCTCTGTGGCGGCAAGCGCACCCTGGAAGAAACCGGCGGTGTGTATGTCGAGCCGACCATCTTCGACGATGCCCACAACGCCATGCGCATCGCCCAGGAAGAGATCTTCGGCCCGGTGCTGACGGTGATTCCGTTCGACAGCACCGAGGAGGCGATCCAGATCGCCAACGACAGCATCTACGGCCTGGCGGCGGCGATCTGGACCAGCAACTTGTCCAAGGCGCACCTGGCGGCCAAGGCCTTGCGTGTGGGCAGCATGTGGGTCAACCAGTACGACGGCGGTGACATGACCGCGCCGTTCGGCGGCTTCAAGCAGTCGGGCAACGGCCGCGACAAGT
>CAZOEC010000166.1:0-8315 GCA_964578635.1 uncultured Pseudomonas sp. | reverse complement strand
GTCGTCGTAGATCGGCCGGCCGTTCTTGTCCAGGCCCTTGGCCCAGGTGATCTTGTCGACGAAGGGGAAGCCGCGGATAAACTTGCCGTTGGTGCGATCCAGCACGTAGAAGAAACCGTTACGGTCGGCAGTGGCTGCGGCCTGGATGGTCTTGCCGCCTTCCTGGTAGTTGAACGACACCAGTTCGTTGACGCCGTCGTAGTCCCAGCCGTCGTGCGGGGTGGTCTGGAAGTGCCACTTGATAGTGCCATCGTCCGGGTTCAGAGCCAGACGCGAGGACGAATAGAGGTTGTCGCCAGGACGCAGGTGCGAGTTCCACGGTGCCGGGTTACCGGTGCCGAACAGCAGCAGGTTGGTTTCCGGGTCGTACAGGCCGCCCAGCCAAGGGGCCGCGCCGCCAGTCTTCCACAGGTCGCCCGGCCAGGTCTTGCCGGCTTCGCCGCCGCTGATGCCATTCTCGACCGCCTTGCCGTCCTTGTAGACATAGCCCATATGGCCTTCCACGGTAGGACGGGTCCACAGCAGCTCGCCGTTTTTCGGGTCATAGGCTTCGATCTTGCCGACCACGCCAAACTCGCCACCGGACACCCCGGTGATCAGCTTGCCGTTGATCACCAGCGGTGCGGCAGTGATCGAGTAGCCGGCCTTGTGGTCAGCCACGCTCTTGCGCCATACCACCTTGCCGGTGTCCTTGTTCAGGGCTACCAGCTTGGCGTCCAGGGTGCCGAAGATCACCAGGTCGCCGTACAGGGCCACGCCGCGGTTGATCACGTCACAGCACGGACGGATATCTTCCGGCAGGCGCGCATCGTACTGCCACAGCTCCTTGCCGGTGCGCGCGTCGACCGCAAACACCCGCGAGTAGGAGGCGGTGACGTACATCACGCCGTCCTTGATCATCGGCTGGGCCTGCTGACCGCGCTGCTTCTCACCGCCGAAGGACAGCGCCCAGACCGGGCGCAGGTCCTTGATATTGTCGACGTTGATGGTATCCAGCGGGCTGTAACGCTGGCCTTGCAGGCCCATACCGTTGGTGACGATTTCATGGGTGGTATTCACGTCACCGAGAATTTCCTCGTCGGTAACGGCCCATGCGCTCGCGCCGGACATCAAGATGGCGGCACACAGCGTGCTGAGAACGAAAGGCTTGCGTAGACCAGAGTGTTTCATTGCGGCTACCTCTGTGGGTTCATTGTTATTACCGGGAAGTTTTCCCGGTCTGTGGCAGATTCTTGGCCTAAGGGGGTTACCCAGCAATTGAACGCAGTACCGATTTCTCTAGTTCCTTGGTAGCAATACTCCGCCGCTCGCCCCCCCACACAACGCCCGCAATGGGTCTGCACACACCACCGTCCAAGCCTTGGTTTATGCCGCGCAGGCTCAGGCCAACTGCGCCGCTCGGCTTCTGCGACCGACTTAAGTGCCGCCCCGGCCACCGCAAAAGAGCATACCCAGCGCCCCGCCCAGGCTTTAGAAAGACACACCCCTACGCCAAGGAGAACGCCCATGGCCCGTGTCATCGTGATGTGCTGCCTGTTACTCAACTGCCTGGGCAACCAGCTGCTTGCCGAGCCGATCAAAATCGGCCTCAACTACCCACGCACCGGCAACTACAAGGACGAGGGCCTGGAGCTGCGTCGCGGGGCCCTGCTTGCGGTCGAAGAAATCAATCGCGCCGGTGGTGTGCTCGGTAGGCCGCTGCAACTGCTTAGCGAAAACACCGCCTCGCGCGCCGCCCAGGCCCGCGACAATGTCGACCTGTTCGCCGACCAGGGCGCGCGCATGGTCTTCGGCGGAGCCACCAGCGAAGAGGCCATGGCCGCCGGCCAGCGCGCCCGCGAACGCGGCCTGCTGTACTTCGCCACCCTCAGCTATGCCAACGAAGTCACCGGCCAGGCCGGCCACCGCTACCTGTTTCGCGAATCCAACAGCGCCTGGATGAGCGCCCGGGTGCTCGGCGAATACCTCTCCTGGCACCAGCCGCGCCAGCACTACCACTACATCCTGATCGACGATGCCTGGGGCCGCAGCATGGAAAACGCCCTGCGCCAGGCCACCGGCAGCAGCGACCGCGCCCGCCACGGTCGCAGCGTACTGCCCAGCGGCGTGGTCAGCCGCGCGCAATACCGCAGCGTCCTGGCCAAGGCCCAGGCCAGCGAGGCCGATATCCTGGTGCTGGTGCTACTCGGCGATAACCTGCAACGCAGCATGCGCCTGGTGCACAACCTCGGGCTGAAAGAGAACATGCAGATCATCGTGCCCAACCTGACCAAGAGCGTGGTGCAGAACGCCGGGCCGCTGGTGATGGAAGGCGTGATCGGCACCGAAGCCTGGACCTGGGAGCTGCCCCGGCTGGACAACAACCCCGACGGCCAGCGCTTCGTCCAGCGCTATATCGACGCCCACCAGGAATACCCCGGCAGCACCAGTGCCAGCGCCTACTCGGTGGTCAAGCAATGGAGCGCCGCGGTGCAGCGCAGCCAGAGCCTGGACAGCGAAAAGCTGATCCGCGCCCTCGAAGGCCACAGCTACAGCCTGCTCAAGGACCAGCAGCAATGGCGCGCCTTCGACCACCAGAACGTGCAGAGCATCTACGCCGTGCGTGTGCGCAAGCGCGACGAGATCATGAGCGACCCCTTCAAACAGAACTACTTCGAGATCATCCACCGTATGGCCGGCGACCAGGCCGCTCCGAGCCTGGATGACTGGCAGCAGGAACGCGGCGAAGAGCTGACCCTGCAGTAGGCTGCAGCAGCTTTTTGCCAGCCGCCTGTCGATTCCTCGTCGCGGCAAACGACTAGGGGTTGTCGGCAAGGACTCACGCCTTGCCGGCACGACCTAATCTGCAACCTGCCCTGTCGAGGAATCGCCCATGTCGCTGAAACTCTATGCCCACCCCTTCTCGTCCTACTGCCAGAAGGTGCTGATTGCGCTTTATGAGAACGCCACCGCCTTCGAGATGCGCCTGCTCGCACCCGATGACCAACAGACGGCGGCCGAGTTCGCCGCGCTCTGGCCGCTCAAGCGCTTTCCCCTGCTGCTGGATAACCAGCGCAGCGTGCTGGAGTCGAGCACCATCATCGAGTACCTGGATCTCTATCACCCCGGCCCAGTGCGCCTGGTCCCCGAGGACGCACGCGAGGCGCTGGAGGTGCGGACGATGGATCGCTTCTTCGACAACTACATTTCCACGCCGATGCAGAAGATCGTCATCGACCGCATCCGCACCGCCGATAACCGCGACCCTCAGGGTGTCAGCGAAGCCCGGCAGATGCTCGACAGCGCCTATCGCTGGCTCGACACAACCCTGATCGACCGTCAGTGGGCGGCGGGCGACAGCTTCAGCCTCGCCGATTGCGCCGCCGCGCCCGCGCTGTTCTATGCCGACTGGGTGCAGCCGATCAGCCCGAGCCTGACCCAGGTGCATGGCTTGCGCCAACGCCTGCTGGCCCGCCCCTCCTTCGCCAGAGCAGTGGATGAGGCGCGCCCCTATCGCCACCTATTTCCGCTGGGTGCGCCCGATCGGGATTGAAAAGGCTATGCCGCCGTGACCTGGTGCATGCAGCAATTCCGTGTAGGAACGGGCGGGACACGCAGCTCCATGCCCGCGATCCGCGGCGCGGCCAGACACTTTCGCGGGCATGGCCCGCTCCTACAAGTACGTGGCGTACGGATGCGCAGTGGATGTTCAAACCCCGTCCCGCTCCACTCCCCCGCCTACAACTATTGGAACCAGGCCCGAAGCGCAAAATGACTCGCCTGAGCAGCTTGGAGTTCTTATAACCTGGCAGGCTAAAATCGCCGCCTTAACCCACCGCCAGATGCCCTATGAAATTCAATATCAGCAACCAACACAAAAGCCGCGGCAGACGCAACGCCATCCTGGCGGCACTTCTTTTGCCCGTGTTAATCCTCGGTTTTGTGCTGATGCTGATTAACAGCCAGGCCCTGAGCGATAAGTTGATTGCAGTGGTCGGTATATTTCTGCTGGCCAGGTATCTGCCGCACGCGTACCGCGCGGTGAAGAATCACGACAGCTCCTACCCGCAGATAGAGGTGCTGCAGGCCGAGAACAGAATCGATATTTCGCACAAAGGTGCCGTGATCAGCCTGCCGCTGTCCGATATCGAGAAGCTGAGGCTGCAATACAGGAAGGGCCAGGTCGCCTCTATCCTGCTCAGCAGCACAGCCTTTCGTAACTTGCGTTTCGAGGGCTATGAGGACATGGAGCAATTGGCGGAGTTGCTCAAAAAGCACACGCGGCCTGAGCATGTGCAGGTTGCCACCTGGTATCACCGCTAACCGGGCACCCGCCTCTCAGCGATGACGATGCCCAGCCATGTGCTGCCAAGCCACGCTCAGAACCAATCCCCCGGTAGGAGATACCCCCGTCCTCCCGGTGTCGCGCTATCGCGCAGCAAACTGGAGGCAATCGTGTCTATCGGCTTGCTAGGTACCCTGTAGGAGCGGGCTTGCCCGCGATGGATTTCGCGGGCATGGCTAGGTGCCCCCGCCGCTCCTACAAAAGCGCTTACCTGCCAAAACCGGAAACTGCGACTTATCTATCCACCCGCTGCATCTGCGCTTGCTCGTAGCGCGGGTAGAGGTGGCTAACGCTACGAATCAGCTCATAGCGGCTCAGGCTGATGCCGGCAAAGCGTTCGGGGATGGGGGTGCGGATCAGTTCGTTCATTTCCGCGCCCCGCTCGGCTCCGCTGCGCATCACGTCGTCGAGCCAGCCAAGGTAGTCGCGCATCTGCACGAAGGGGGCGGCGTCACGGGTCAGCGGGCCGTGGCCGGGGACGATCTGTTTCCAGGGCAGTTGCTGCAGCTGGTCGAGATCCGCCAGCCAGGTGTCCAGCCCCGGGGTGCCGGGGGTGGTCAGGGCGCGCTGGTAGAACAGCAGGTCGCCGGCAAACAGCACGCCGCTGTTTTCGTCGAGTATCGCCAGGTCGGCCCCGCTGTGGCCACTCAGTGCCAGCAGATGCAGGCGGCGCTCGCCAATCTGCAGCACTCCGGGTTGCAGGGTCTGGTTGGGCAGCAACACTTCGGTGCCGCGCATCCAGTCGCCGACCAGGCGGTACATATTTTCCGCCATGGCTTCGCCCTGCTCATCGAGCAGGCGGCGGGTGCCGGCCAGGGCGGCTATCGGCACATCGGCGAAGGCCTGGTTGCCGAGGGCGTGGTCGGGGTGGTGATGGGTCAGCAGCAGTTGCAGCACGGGCTTGTCGGTAACCCGGGCAATGGCCTGGCGCATGGCTTCGCCGTAGCGTTTCGAGGGGCCGCTGTCGATAACCACTACGCCCTGTTCGCTGACGATAAACCCGGTATTGACGATATTGCCGCCATTGCTCTGGGCGAAGTTGTCGGTGCTGCCTTGCAGCAGCCAGACGCCGTCGGCGATCTGCCGGGGTTGCAGCTCATAATTCAACTCGGCCTGGGCCGGGCCAAACGTCAGGCTTAGCAGCAGTACTATCCAGCGCATTGCATTCCCCCCGTCAAAACGCCGCCTCGAACTCATTGCCGTTGTTGTCGCGCAGCCACAGCGTGGTTTCGCCCTCGCCCTTCACTTCCAGGCTGATGGTGGGGTTTTCGCTGACGGCGGCAAACAGCTCCAGGGTCGCCAGGCTGTTGCCGGCGCTGTCGCGCAGTTCGGCCTGGTTAAGGAAGAACTCGGGGATGCCGCCGACCAGGCCGTTGTCCATCGGGTGGGCGACCTGCAGACGCAGGCGGCTGGAGTCGGCCAGGGGGTAACGCTTGCCGAGCACCTGACCCAGGCGCTCTTCCCAGCCCGCTTCGGCGCGTACCACGCTGGGCGCGGTGCAGCCGCCGCCGGCAGCCTCGACCTGGGCCGAGCCGATATGCCAGAGGCCATCGCGGGTCAGCACCGCGGCGCGGATCGGCGTGGCCTGCTCGACGCGAATGCGTATGGCCAGACGCGCCACCACCTGCTCACCGGGGTGAAAGTCGAAGATCTGGGCAATAGGGTTGAGCTCGGCCCAGGCCAGAATGCGCACCACCTCGCCGTCATAGCCGCTGGCGTCGACCTGGATCGGCACCTGGCGGGCATCCTCGGCAAAGGGCGGCACCTGCACCACGATGCGCTCGTCAAAGACATAGGGCGCGCCGTCGAGCAGACGCGCGTGGTGGTACTCCCACATCACCGAGCTGACCGGGTCATCCTGCGCCGCCCAACTGTCCCAGGGCACGGCCAGCAGGGCCAGTAACAGATAGCTACGCCAGTCCAGGTCCATCCGCCACCTCCGCTGCAACTTCTAACAGGCCGTTGAAAAATGTAGGCGAGGCAGGCAAGACAAGGCAAAAACGGCCGAGGAAGCGGAGTTTACGAGCTGTAAATGAGCATTCCGAGGCCGTTTTTAACGCAGTATTGCCAACGCAGGTAGTTATTCAACGACCTGTCAATCGATATCCTGATACAAGCCCGGCAACTCATAACGCAGACCGTAGCGGCCGTAGAGGGTTTTCAGTTCGCCGGCGAGGATCATTTCCTCAAGCTTTTCTTCCAGGGCATAGGCCAACTGGCGGTTGCTTTCATGCACGGCCATGCCGATGTCCCAGACCTGCTTGCCCATATCCGGGTAGGCGTTTTCCGCCAGGGCCAGGTTGTCGTCGGCGGCCTGCTGCAGCTGCCAGTCGATTTCGCCGCGCATGGCCATCACCGCATCCACCTCGCCGTTGCGCATCCCGGCAAAAGCCGCCTGGGGCGTGGCGAAATGGTGAGTCTTGGCGCTGAGCATGCCGTCGAACACCGAGGACAGGTAGAACGAGGGCACGCTGTCGACTTCGACGCCAATCGGGTGCCGCTGGAATACCGCGATGCTCGGCACCGCCTCGAGCCGGCGCTGGTCGTAGGCCACCTGCCAGCGCTCGCGCTGATAGGCCCCGAACATCACCACCAGTTCGTTGACCAGCTCGCCGAGCTCGTTGCTCTTGTAGGCGAATTCGCGGTCGTAGGGCACGCGCAGCATCACGTCGGCGAGCACCTCGGGGCGCAGGTAGTGACCGCGCCAGATATAGTCGCGCAGGTCGGCGTCGAGATTTTCCCCGGGCGGTGCCCAGATCAGCTCCAGCCGCAGCCCCAGCCCCTTGGCCAGGGCTTCGGCGACCTCGTAATCGACACCCCGGGGCTGGCCGTCCTGCCGAAAGCTGTAGGGGGCGAAATCATCATAGAGAGCGACCTTGAGCACCCCCGACTCGATGATCGAGTCGAAGCTGCGCACCGGCGCGCGGCCGACGCTCTGCGCCTGAGCCTGGCCCGCGAACAGGGCCAGGCACAGGGCCAGGTACAGACCGCACTGGCGCACAAGGGCGACCAGGCTCGGCGCATTCTGGCCCATGGCCGTTACTCCTCGATGGCCACGCTTTCCAGGTAGCTGCGCACGGCCCACAGCGCTTCCTGGCTGAGGTAGTCGGCCATCTTCGGCATATACACCCGGCCGTCGCGCACCGCGCCGTTGATCACCCGCTCCTTGTACCACTCATCGCCCATCGCGCCGGCTTCGAGCAGACGCAGGTCCGGGGCGATGCCGCCGGATTTGGCTTCCAGGCCATGGCAGGCCGCGCAGTTCTGGTTGTAGGCCGAGGCACCGATTTCGATGGCCTTGGGGTTGTCGCGGTAGGGGTTTTCTTCTAGCCACTCTTCGCCCAGCGGCTCCAGGCCATCAGTCTTGACCGCTTGTGGCACCACATCACCATGGGCCCACAGATTGGCGGAGAAGGCCAACAGCAGGAGCGCACCGGCACAGTTGTTTTTAATAGCCATGATCAAGACCTCTTTTTCTTGTGAATGCACACAGAGCACATCAGTAAATCGCTCGTCATCTGCATCTTAGAAAGGCCCCGGTCAACAACGAATGCTGCTTTGGTGGCTCACCTCTAGTCCCTTGGTAGTAGGGCCGATGGCGAGCGGCGGCAGGGCTTAAGACCCAAGGCCAAGTCATGACGGCCATGGGCAATTTTCCCGGCAAACCCGGGAGTTTTTCCGTTTCAGCCCGCAGGCCGTGGTTCCACTATCGGCTCGCCAGTTCGCCAACCAGGGCGCACTGGCTGCCTTCTTCATCACGATGGGAACCACAACCATGACAACAAGATCGTTACCCAGCTCGCCACGCCCCGTGGCACTCGCCCTGCACAGCCTGCTGCTGGCCGGCGGCCTGGCCCTGGCGGGCAGCGCGCTGGCCAAGCCCGTCACCTGGGACGATATCGCCAGCGACCACCTGAGCACCCACAACGTGCTGCAGTACGGCATGGGCACCAACGCCCAGCGCTGGAGCCCGCTGGCCCAGGTCAACGAC
>CAZOEC010000165.1:0-8506 GCA_964578635.1 uncultured Pseudomonas sp. | reverse complement strand
ACCACCTGGCTGTCGATAAACAGCGTGGTGTAGGCATTGCCGCGGCCATCGAAGGTGGTGTGCAGCGGGCCCAGGCCCAGTTCCGGCTCGGCGGCGATGGTGTCGCGCGGGTCCTTGAGCTTGTCGTCGAACAGGTCGTCGAGTTTGGCGATCTCGATCATCGAGCAGGTCGGCGACAGCTTGCCGTTGGCAATAAAGTACTTGCCGTCGGACGAGGTGTTGAGGCCGTGGGGGTTCTTCGGCACCGGGATATAGCGGGTGAACGCGCTGTCCTTGTCACCCTTCTTGCGCCCGTCGAGTACCGGCACCTTGGAGTCGCCCAAGGTGGTGAACTTGCCGGCCTTGACCGCTGCCTCGGCACGTTCGATATGGAATACCACCACCCAGTCGCGCTCGTTGCGCATCATGCCGCCGAGGTCGAAGGCCTTCTCCGAGTTGTAGCAGGTGGCCGCGGCATAGCGGCCGCTGTAGTCGGCGTCGGTGTTGTCGAGGTTGCCGTCGACGATGATCTGGAAGGCCATCTCCATCTTCTCGGCGTCGATGACGTTGTACAGGGTGTAGCTGTTCTCATCCTCCAGGTCGAAGACCTTGCCATCGTTGGGGTGCGGGATAACGTATTCGGCGTTGGCGAACACGTACTTGGTATAGGGCACCTTCTGCAGGCGCAGGCCGTGGATGGCCTGCACGTTGGGCACGGTGAGCATCTTGTCGCACTTCATGATATCCAGGCGGATACGCGCGACCCGGCTGTTGGCCTTGTCGTTGATAAACAGGTATTTGCCGTCGTACTGGCCGTCGGTCATGGAGATGTGCGGGTGGTGGCAGTCGCCGTTCTGGTATTTGGCGCTGTCGCCCATGATGTGCTTGCTTTCGTTGGTCAGGCCCCAGCCGGTGGCCGAGTCGACGTTGAACACCGGGATGCGCATCAATTCGCGCATCGAGGGCACGCCCATTACCCGTACTTCGCCCTGATGGCCGCCACTCCAGAAACCGTAGTACTCATCCAGCTCACCCGGGCCGACATGGATCTTCGACTTCGACTCCTTGACCGCAGCCGCCCAGGATTCGCGGGTCATTACCGCGCCGCCCAGCGCCGTCGCAGCCACTGCCGCGCCGGTTATGGCCGAGGCACCGAGGAAACCGCGGCGGCTCAGGCCGAGTTTTTCCTGCTGTTCGGCTGCGTTCTTCGGGTTGCTGTTCTTCGATTCTTTATCGCTCATCGGTTCTGCTCCTTGGCTGAATAAAAGCGGGTTGTCGACCGGACTACGCAAGCCTCACAGGGCTGGTTCAGGGCTCAACCACGTGCACTACGGGTATCAAAGTCGGGGGTGTCAGATCTGTCGGTACGGGTGCCTGCTTGCCGCGCTTCTTTTTCTTCAGAATCAGCGGCGGGCACTTGTCGTCGTTGTGGTAGGTCATCTGGCAATCGAGGCAGTAGTGGCACTCGTTGTGATTGATATGGCCATCGGGGTGGATCGCCTGGATCTCGCATTCCTTGGCGCACAGCTGGCACGGATTGCCGCACTCCTTGCGGCGCTTGAGCCAGTCGAACAGGCGGAATTTGCTCGGGATGGCCAACGCCGCGCCCAGGGGGCAGACATAGCGGCAGTAGACCTTGCGGGTGAAGATGTTGATCACCAGGAGCAGCACCGCGTAGAGCACGAACCACCACTGGCGGTCGAACTTGAGGGTGATGGCGGTCTTGAACGGCTCCACTTCGGCGAAGCGCTCGGCGGTGGACAGCGACTCCAGGGACAGGCCGAACAGCAGCAGCAGGATGATGTACTTGATCGCCCACAGCCGCTCATGCAACGCAAAGGGCAGCTCGTACTGGGGGATTTTCAGTTTGCGCGCGGCCTCGTTGATCAGCTCCTGCAACGCGCCGAAGGGGCACAGCCAGCCGCAGAACACACCACGGCCCCAGAGCAGGATGCTGGCGGCGGTGAAGGTCCAGATAATGAAGATGATCGGGTCGGTGAGAAACAGCTCCCACCTGAAATCCTGCACCAGGGCATGGACGAAGGTCAGCACGTTGACCACCGACAACTGGCCCAGGGCGTACCAGCCGATAAACACCACGGTGAAGATCAGGTAGCCGCGACGCAGCCAATGGAGGAAATGCGGGCGCTGGGTGAACTTGTCCTGGAGGAACAGGATCACCGTGAGCAGCAGCAAGGCGATGAGTATCACGCCGATCTGAAAGCTCTTCTGGTACCAGATATTCAGCCACAACGGCCGGTTGGCTTCTTCGATCGCAGCCAGCTCGGCGGCGCTCGGCAGCGGCCGATCGAGGTATTCCTCGGGCATCTGATAACCGAGTTCGAAACTGCTGAAGATGCCGCTGATCGGGCCGGTCTGCCGTTTTACCAGCAGCTCAAGGGTCCAGGGCGAGCCAGGGTCGAAGCCATAGGGCTCGCGCACGATAAAGATCGCCATCTCGCTGAAGTCCGGCATGCCCTCGGCATAGACATCGCTCAGACGCTCGAAATCGCGGTCGTGAAAACTGATGGTGGTACCAAACTGGCGCAACTGCACCCGGTCGAAGATGCCGCCACGCACATAACCCGAACCCTTGAACGAATAGCCACCGCTGCCCAGCACGGCAATCGCCTGCTCGCCGGGCTTGAGCGACTCCATCAGAAAACGGTACTGGTTGTCGCCGAGCAGGTTGCGGCCGATGGTCGGTGCGTTCAGATGGGCGGTATAGAGGTCGATAAAGGTGTCGTCGACCTGCTCGGGCGCGGCCACCTCGACCCCTTCGGCTTCGCTGCCCTTGAACGCCTCGTCGACCTGGCCGCGAGTCAGATGCAGGCGGCGAATGGCACCATTGCCTGTCAGTTGGGTCCAGTCGGCAGGTTGATAAATGTCCTCGCGCAGCGTCGCTGGCTTCTGCGTCAGGCCGGCATCATCGGCGACCAACCCCAGCGAAACCGCCACCCTATGGGCGGCACGCATCACCACCTCATTGACCACCATCACTGTCACGGTGGCACCGGTCACTGCATCCACGGTCACCGCATTCGGGTCACTGGAGCGCCCTACCACCACCCGCTGGTTGACCTTGATGCCTTTGTACTTGGCGTTGAAGGCGTGCAGCTTGGCTTCGGGGATGCCGATCAGCAGGATCGGCTCGTGGTGTTCGAGCACATAGGCATCCTGAATCACGCCGGCCGTGTCGAGGATCACCTGCATATTGATCGGCTTGCCGGAGTAGGCCGGGATATCGATCACATCCAGGCTCTGGAACACATAACCGAGCACCTCGTCGCCGCTGGACAGGGTGCGTACGTTGAATTCGCCTTGTGGCTCGGAAGGGCTATCTGCGTCGGGGAAGATCGAATCGATACGTTGTTGTTCTATCTCGCCGTATGGCTTGGCTTGCACTGTCTGGGTGGTTGCCAATATGCACGCGAACAAAACCGCGACAGCCACCCCCCATAAGCGCCTGGCACCGTGCAGGGAGGGGAAACTGTTCATGATTGACCGGCTTTGGCGGTTGAATCGAACGGCCACCGTAGCACCGCAGGGGGAACGTCGGGGCATTTCATTTGAGGGCTGACAGGCTGCATGTGAATAATCCGCCTCAGGCGGTTAGAACGTGCAGCCATGGTAGGGATGCCTGGCTTCTCTCCCCTTGACCAAAATCAAGTTGCGACAACCAGCCGCGGGTGCCCAGGCTGTTTAGCCGTAGGGTGCGCCGCGCGCACCAAGTTGCGCTGCCACACCTCATAGTGCCCTTGCATAAGATCTGATGGAGCCACTCAGCCTCGTAGGCCGCTTAGCTACTGTGCGGGGTCAGATAAGCCGCAGTCGCTCCACGGCTTGCTTCGCTGGCCTTGAGTTCCAGGCGGGCGATGCTGCGCAGGTGCACCTGGTCCGGGCCGTCGGCGAAGCGCAGGGCGCGGCCGGTGGTCCACATATCGGCCAGGGGCGTGTCCGGGGTCAGGCCCATGGCACCGTAGACCTGCATGGCGCGGTCGACCACCCGGGTGTGCATGCCCGGCACCAGGGCCTTGATCATGGCGATCTCCTTGCGCGCGGCCTTGGCCCCGACTTCGTCGATCATCCAGGCGGTCTTGAGTACCAGCAGCCGCGCCTGTTCGATCTCGATACGCGACTCGGCGATCCAGTCGCCGATATTGGCGTACTGGTGCAGGTACTTGCCGAAAGCCTTGCGCTCCTGGGCGCGCTCGACCATCAACTCCAGGGCCAGCTCGGCCATGCCGATGGAACGCATGCAGTGGTGAATCCGCCCAGGGCCAAGGCGCGCCTGAGCCATCATAAAGCCCGCGCCCTCCTCGCCCAGCAGGTTGCTCGCCGGCACCCGCACATCGCGCAGCAGCAGTTCGCTATGGCCTTCCGGGGCGATATGGTTCATCACCGGGATATTGCGCAGCAGCTGCACCCCGGGGGTGTCGAATGGCACCAGGATCATACTCTGCTGGCGATGGGCGTCGGCGTCCGGGTCGGTCTTGCCCATGACGATCAGCAGCTTGCAGTCGGGGTGCGAGGCATTGGTGATAAACCACTTGCGGCCGTTGATCACGTAGTCGTCGCCGTCGCGGCGAATCAGGGTCTGGATATTGCTGGCATCCGATGAGGGCACATCCGGTTCGGTCATGGCGAAGGCCGAACGGATCTCGCCTTCGAGCAACGGCTGCAGCCAGCGCGCCCGCTGCTCGGGCGTGGCGAACAGATGCAGCAGCTCCATATTGCCGGTGTCCGGCGCATTGCAATTGAACACCTCGGAGGCCCAGTGCACGCGGCCCATGATCTCCGCCAGGGGCGCGTATTCCAGGTTGCTCAGAGCCGTGCCCGGTTCGTCCGCATGCAACGACGGCAGGAACAGGTTCCACAAGCCTTCGGCCCGCGCCAGGGCCTTGAGGTCAGCCATAAAGGGCACCGGAAACTGCCCAGCGGCCACCGCGGCATGCCAGGCACCGATGCGCGGCACTATATGGGCGTCGATAAAATTGCGCAGCTGCAGACGCAGTGCTTCGGTGCGGGGGCTGTAGGCAAAGTGCATGGCGAGCCTCGTATCGATCATCGAATTGAGGCATTACCTTAGGCCGCCATCTGGGCAAAACCGAGGATCTTCGACCGCCTGAATCGGTGCCCATCACGGCCGCTCAACAGGCCAGGAAGCTTGATCGAGATCATTATCCAGAGTGGTAAAGCTGGTAGTGGCTCTTGTAGCCCGGATGCAATCCGGGAGCGGTGTTGCAGGTGGCAAAGCGCCCCGGATTTCATCCAGGCTACGGGATCGTGGCCTTGGCCGCGAGGTTACCACTGGATATAAAACATGCATTTGGCCAGCAGGACGATGCCGAGCATCTGCGCCAGCACGGCCCAGTGCAGTTTGCGGTAGAGGCTCGGGCTCATGCGTCCGGAGCGCAGCAGCATGGCGACCAGGCCGAAGCTGAGAAACACGCTGACGGCCAGCACTATCTTCAGGCTCAACAGCGTGGCGAAACTGCTGGCGAAGGGATCGCTCAGCGCCTGGCGGTGATACCAGGCCAGGCCCAAGCCCGCGCCGTAAACCAGCAACACCACCCAATGCAGCACGGTGCGCGAACGTTTGCCGAGGGCCTGTTCCAGCTCGACCAGCGCGCCGGCGTCGAGCTGCGGTTTGACCTTGGCGAGGATGATCACCTCGAAGAACAGCGTGCCGATAAAAGCGATGGCACCGAGCAGGTGCAGGGTATGCAGGAGTGAGTAACTCATAAGCGCCTCACACCGTGCGCGAGAAGTTGCCCTTCTGCGCCTTGCCGAGGTATGCATCGAAGGCCATGGCCACGCTGCGCATCAGCAAATGGCCCTGGGGTAACAGCAGCAGCTGGTCGTCGTGGATTTCCACCAGACGATCCGCCACATGCTCGTCGAGCGCGGCCAGGGCGTCGGCGAAGTAGTCCTTGAAGTCGATGCCATGACGCGCCTCGATCCGGGCGAAGTCGATACGGCCGTGGCACATCAGGTCGCTGATCACCTCGCGGCGCAGCAGGTCGTCGGCGTTCAGGCGGTAGCCTCGATGCACCGGCAGCAGGCCCTGGTCGAGGCGCGCGTAGTACTGCGAGAGTTCCTTGACGCTCTGGCTGTAGCTGTCGCCGACCTTGCCGATCGAAGACACGCCGAGACCGATCAGGTCGCAGTCGGCATGGGTGGAATAACCCTGGAAGTTGCGCTGCAGCGTGCCATTGGCCCGCGCCAGGGCCAGCTCGTCGTCCGGCAAGGCGAAGTGATCCATGCCGATATACACATAACCGGCGGCGGTCAGGCGCTTGATGGTCAGCTCCAGCAGCTCCAGCTTGCGCTCTGGCGGCGGCATATCCTCGCGGCGGATCAGCCGTTGCGCCCGCACCAGTTCCGGCAGATGGGCGTAGCTGTAGGCGGCGATGCGGTCCGGGCGCAGGGCGATGATCTTGCTCAAGGTCACGTCGAAGCTGGCCACGGTCTGCAGCGGCAGGCCGTAGATCAGATCGACGCTGACCGACTTGAAGCGCGCCTCGCGCGCCGCGGCCACCAGGGCATAGATCTGCTCCTCGCTCTGCACCCGGTTGACCGCCGCCTGCACCTGCGGGTCGAAGTCCTGCACGCCGAAGCTCAGGCGGTTGAAGCCCAGCGAGCGCAGGTGCTGGATCTGCTCGGTGCTGATGGTACGCGGGTCGACCTCGATGGAAAACTCGTGCTCGTCGCTGTCGTCCATGTCGAACGCCTGGTGCAGGCAGTCCATCAGATCGGCCAGCTGCTCGCGGGTCAGGTAGGTCGGTGTACCGCCGCCGAAGTGCAGCTGGGTCAGCTTGCGCGTGCCGTCGAACAGCGCCGCCTGCATGGCGATCTCGCGCTTGAGGTAGTCCAGGTACTCGACCGCGCGGTGGGTCTTCTGGGTGATGATCTTGTTGCAGGCGCAGTAGTAACAAAGGCTCTTGCAGAACGGGATATGGATATACAGCGACAGCGGCTTGGGCGCGACGGCCTGGTTGCTGGCCGCCGCAGCGCTCTGATAGTCGTCCACGGCAAAGGCCTGATGGAACTGCGGCGCGGTCGGATAGGAGGTATAACGCGGCCCCGGACGGTCGTATTTCTCGACCAGGGCACGATCAAAACTCAGTGATTGGGCCATGTTCGACCACCTCGCAACATAAACAGGATGACCGCAACTGCGGCTGGCGGAGCGCCCGCGTTGCCAGCCGCTGTAGCTGGCAATAATGTCGCGATTGTACGGGCCCGCGCCGGTGGCACACCTGACGAGAGTCAATTCTCGCGCACAGGCCAGCCCCGTTCGGCAGAGATGTCGGCGTTGCGATCAGTGGCCACGCAACTCGAAATGCGTAAACAGCTGTTCCAGGCGCAACCACAGCTCGCCCGCCTCGTTTGGCGTCGCGGTCATGGGCAGCTCCGCGTCGAGCATGCGCGCGCTGCGCACCAACTGTACGGCGAAGCGTTCGACGCCGAAGGCATGCAGGCGCTGGCCGATGCGCCAGAGCTTGTCCACATCCAGCAGGTGCCAGTGCACGGTGGTGCGGCATTCGTAGTCCACGCCGCTGGCCAGCAGGTGTTCCAGGCTGCGCCAGTTGGCCTTGCCGCTGCCGCTGACCCCGGTGATCAACTCGGCATCCTCGGCCAGGGCCTTGATATCGAAACCGACCCAGTCCACCGCCTGCAGCGCCCAGGCAAAGGCCCAGGGCTTGATCCCGGCGCTGTGCAGACCGATGCGATACCCCAGCGCCCGCGCCTCGTTCATTGCCGGCACCAGGCCGCCCTGTAGGGTCGCCTCGCCGCCGCTGAACACCACGGCCTGCAACAAGCCCTGACGCCGGCGGAGAAACTCCAGCACCTGGGGCCAGGGAATCTCCTGCGCGCCGCGCGCCGGGATCAGGTCCGGGTTGTGGCAGTAGCGACAACGCCAGGCGCAACCCTGGCAGAACAGCACGCAGGCCAGCAGCCCGGGGTAGTCGAGGGTGGTCAGGGACACCATGCCCCCGACCCGTAGCGCTCTACTCACGCAGCGCGGACTCGCGCCGCCGCTTCGGTGAAGTGCTGACGCTCGAAGTGCTCGGACTGCTTGCCCGGGTTGAAGGCCGTGACCGGGCGGTGATAGCCCATCACCCGGGTCCAGACTTCGCAGCGTTGGCGTTGTGCTTCTGGGAGTTGCTGAGTGTTTTGCATGGTGTAGCTCCTTGCTGTGGGTAAAGGGTTCGCATCCTGTAGGAGCGGGGGGAACGCCCAGTTCCATGCCCGCGAAAACCAACGATGCAAAAGCATCGCGGGCATGGCCCGCTCCTACGTATTCAAGAGGCGCAGTTTGCGGCGGCGCAGCTTTGCTGCTTGCGCAACAGCGCCTCGTCGCATTTCGGGCAGAACTCGTGCTCGCCATCCAGGTAGCCGTGCGTCGGGCAGATCGAGAAGGTCGGGGTGATCGTCAGGTACGGCAGGCGGAAACGCCCCAGGGCGTTGCGCACCAGTTGCTTGCAGGCCTGGGTCGAGGAAATCCGCTCGGCCATGTACA
>CAZOEC010000164.1:0-8557 GCA_964578635.1 uncultured Pseudomonas sp. | reverse complement strand
CATCGGGAAGAACGCCAGGTTCATGCCGATGAAGCTCATCCAGAAATGCAGCTTGCCGAGGGTTTCGTCATACATGTGGCCGGTCCACTTCGGCAGCCAGTAGTAGGCCGAAGCGAAGATGCCGAAGATCGCACCCGGCACCAGCACGTAGTGGAAGTGCGCCACCACGAAGTAGGTGTCGTGATACTGGAAGTCCGCCGGGGCGATGGCCAGCATCAGGCCGGAGAAGCCGCCGATGGTGAACAGGATGACGAAGGCCACCGAGAACAGCATCGGCGTCTCGAAGGTCATCGAGCCGCGCCACATGGTGCTGGCCCAGTTGAACACCTTCACCCCGGTCGGCACGGCGATCAGCATGGTCGCGTACATAAAGAACAGCTCGCCGGTCAGCGGGATGCCGACGGTAAACATATGGTGCGCCCAGACGATAAACGACAGAAAGGCGATCGAGGCCGTGGCGTAGACCATCGAGGTGTAGCCGAACAGCGGCTTGCGGGCGAAGGCCGGGATGATCGCACTGACCGCGCCGAACGCCGGCAGGATCATGATGTACACCTCGGGATGACCGAAGAACCAGAACACGTGCTGGAACAAGACCGGATCACCACCACCGGCGGCGCTGAAGAAGCTGGTGCCGAAGTGGATATCCATCAGCATCATGGTCACGCAGCCCGCCAGTACCGGCATCACCGCGATCAGCAGAAAGCCGGTGATCAGCCAGGTCCAGACGAACAGCGGCATCTTCATCAGGGTCATGCCGGGGGCGCGCAGGTTGAGGATGGTGGCGACCACGTTGATCGCCCCCATGATCGAACTGATGCCCATCAGGTGCACGGCGAAGATAAAGAAGGTCACCGATTCCGGCGCGTAGGTAGTCGACAGCGGCGCATAGAAGGTCCAGCCGAAGTTGGGCCCGCCACCTTCCATAAACAGCGTGCTGACCAGCAGGCCGAACGCCGCCGGCAGCAGCCAGAAGCTGAAGTTGTTCATCCGCGGCAGGGCCATGTCCGGCGCGCCGATCATCAGCGGGATCATCCAGTTGGCCAGGCCGACGAAGGCCGGCATCACCGCGCCGAAGACCATGATCAGGCCGTGCATGGTGGTCATCTGGTTGAAGAACTCCGGCTGCACGATCTGCAGGCCCGGCTGGAACAGCTCGGCACGAATCACCATGGCCATGCTGCCGCCAAGGAGGAACATGGCGAAGCTGAACCACAGGTACATGGTGCCGATGTCTTTATGGTTGGTGGTCAACACCCAGCGCATCAGGCCTTTGGCCGGGCCGTGGTGATGGTCATGTCCGGCATGACCGTGGCCAGCATGGCCCGGATCGATCACTGCACTCATGTCCCTTACTCCTGAGCCTGTTTGAAGGCAACGATGTCCTGTGGGGTGACCATGTCACCGACCTTGTTGCCCCAGGCGTTGCGTTCGTAGGTGATGATGGCGGCCAGATCGACTTCAGAGAGTTGCTTGCCGAAGGCGGCCATGGAGGTTCCGGGCTTGCCGTTGACCACGATATCGATATGGCCGGCAGCCGGACCGACTGCGATAGGCGAGCCCTTGAGCGCCGGGAACATCGGCGGCAGGCCTTCGCCGTTGGCCTGGTGACAGGCGGCGCAGGCGGTGACATAGGCCTTCTCGCCACGGGCCATCAGCTCGTCCATGGTCCATACCTTGCTGGTCAGCTCACGCTCGGCGGCCGCGGCCAGCTTGCGCTCGGCCAGCCACTCGGCGTAGTCCTCTTTCGACTTGGCCTCGACCACCACCGGCATAAAGCCGTGATCCTTGCCGCACAGTTCGGTGCACTGGCCGCGGTAGATGCCGGGCTCCTCGATGCGCGTCCAGGACTCGTTGATAAAGCCGGGGATGGCGTCTTTCTTCACCGCCAGGGCCGGCACCCACCAGGAGTGGATCACATCGGCGGCGGTGATCAGAAAGCGCACCTTGGTGCCCACCGGCACCACCAGCGGCTCGTCGACCTCGAGCAGGTAGTGCTCGCCCTTGGCCGCGCGATTGTCGATCTGCGCCTTGGGCGTGGACATGTTGCTGAAGAACTCGACGTCCTCACCCAGGTATTTGTAGTGCCATTTCCACTGGTAGCCAGTGATCTGGATATCCAGCTCGGATTCCGAGCTGTCGTAGATCTCGATCAGGGTCTTGGTGGCCGGGATGGCCATGACCACCAGAATGGCCAGGGGCACCACGGTCCAGAGAATCTCGACTGTGGTGCTTTCGTGGAAGTGTGCGGGCTGGTGGCCGGTGGAGCGGCGGTGGACGAGCATCGACCAGAACATGACGCCAAACACGATCACGCCGATCACGACGCAGATCCAGAAGATGGTCATGTGCAAATCGAATACTGAGCGGCTGACCTCGGTGGCACCAGGCGTCATGTTGACACCCCAGCCGGCGTAAGCCGAGCTGAATACCAGCCACAACAGGAGGCCCATCCAGACTCGTGGATGTCGCATCATTGCGGGTTCCCCTTATGATTCTTGTTATCCCGCCGAATAAGCCTGCGGCCAGGGTCCCGGGCGTTCAAAAGAGTGCAAACGCCAACTCGCCCTATCCATGCCGAGGTCTATCCGGTGTTATCAGGTACTGCCTTTCGAGGTCGAGTATAGACACGGACCTGCGCCTGGCAACGCAAAAAACTGAAATGAATTGCATGGCTGCGTCATTGGCAGAAGGCCACTGCGGCGGCGGCAGGGACCTTTGAGTGGAGCGCGCTATATAGCGGACTCGCATAAGTATTTAATAATTATGACAATCGGGTCTTAGCTACGCTGTTCAGCCAGCTATGGTTCACGCCCATGTCCTTTTTTTGGAGCCGTCATGAATATTGCTGCCTTACACGAACTGATCGAGCGCGCGCACCAGCACGAAGCCAGTACCGGTCAGCTCGCCGCGCAGATGCACGCCCAGCTGGAACGTCTGCATCCCTCCATTCGCGTACCCGGCGACGATAGTTCAGGCGTGTTACAGGGTTTTGTCAGCGCCTATATCGGCCAGGTGCCCGAGGTTCTGCAGGCGGCCAATCAGGTGGCGCGCGAGGCCGGCATCGAGGCGCAGATCAAGCCGGTACTCAAGGTCGCCGAGCAGTTCTTCCTCCAGCCGCCAGCGCTGATGGCCGGTCACGAAGGTCTCGATGGCTTGCTCGACGAGGCCTACCTGGCCCACCGCCTGGTCGAGGAGGTCAATGATCGCTATATCGCCCATCTCGGCCAGCCGCTGATTCCGCTGGATACCACGGTGGCCAACCTGATCGCCCACCAGCTGATCGGCGAGCCCTTCGCCAACCAGCTGGACGAAGCCGTGCAGCATGCGGTGGAGGGCATGCTCGATGACGCCAGCTTTGCCCAGGACTCGGTGCAGGCCTACCGCGAACGCCTGAGCGACCCGCAGACCGAAGCGGCCTGGCAGCGCTGGCCGTGCCTGTCGCGGCAGCTTGGGCTGGAGTTGCAGCTGGATGAGAGCCGCGCAGCCGGCTAAGCGGAAGCGGGCGAGAGAGCGAACCTAGGTCGTAGGATGGGTGACAACCCATCAATCGCGGCGATGGGTTGTCACCTAGGCGGCCCCACCCATCCTACGGTGACTGTGGGTAACGCCCTCATCCGGCGCTTCGCGCCACCTTGACCCACAGGGAGGTGGCGAATGCGGCACTCCCGCCGGGAGCGGGAGCCGCCTCCCGGAGGGAGAAGGGTAATAGGGAAGGCGTCGCTACGCGACGCGCAGCTTAACTCGGCAGATAGCGTGGCCGCGGCGTGGCCATGGGCAGCGGGCCATCGCCAATCATGCGGAATGCGCCCTGTTCGGCGTCGTAGGCCTTGATCTCGCTGGTCTCGATGTCGTACACCCAGCCGTGGATAAACAGCTGGCCACAGGCCAGGCGCGAGGCCACCGAGGGGTGGGTGCGCAGGTGATCGAGCTGGGCCACCACATTCTCTTCGGTAAGGATGCCGAGGGTGGTGTGGTCGGCGCAGCCGCAGTTGTCCGCCACCACCGTCTTGGCCACTTCGGCATGACGCAGCCAGGCCTTGACCGTGGGCATGCGTTCCAGGGTTTGCGGGTCGAGCACCGCCTTCATCGCGCCGCAATCGGAATGCCCGCAGATGATGATGTGCTGCACACCGAGGGCCATCACCGCGTACTCGATGGCGGTGGACACACCCCCCATCATCTGCCCGTAGGGCGGCACCACATTGCCGACATTGCGGGTGACAAACAGATCGCCCGGATCGCTCTGGGTGATCAGCTCGGGGACGATGCGCGAGTCGGCGCAGGTGATAAACATGGCCCGTGGCGTCTGCTGGTGGGCGAGCTTCTTGAACAGCGCCTGCTGTTGCGGAAACACCTCCTGACGAAAGCGCTGAAAGCCCTCAACGATATGTTGCAGTGCCTCTTGCGCGCTCTCCGCTGGGCTGCTGGTCTGCTGCTGTTGCTTATCCATATGGCCAACCTCGAAAGCTGCACGGGTCTAAATGTTGTCGGCTCGGTACCCACTGCGAACCGCGTTGATGCCGGCTCATACATGACTCCTCAGAAGGCGGCCGAGTCACAGCTGCCGGCAGTCTGCTCCGCGCTGATTACAACCAGAGCGCTGCTTTCAGAGCAGGCTTAGCTGCGCCCCTGGCGGGCAGAACCGCGAGCAGTCCAGGCCCTGGGTATCGCGGCGGTCCAGGCCGAGTTTGCGGCTGGCCAGACGAAAGCGCTGGGCCAGCAACTCGGCGAACGGGCCTTCGCCCCGCATGCGCGTGCCGAAGCGGCTGTCGTAGTTCTTGCCGCCGCGCGACTGGCGGATCAGGCTCATGACATGCTCGGCGCGCTCGGGAAAGTGCGCCTGCAGCCACTCCTCGAACAATTCCGCGATCTCCAGCGGCAGGCGCAGCAGCACGTAACCGGCGGAGCGCGCACCGGCATCGCGAGCGGCCTCAAGCAGGTGTTCCAGCTCCATGTCGTTGATCATCGGGATCATCGGCGCGCAGATCACGCTGACCGGCACGCCGGCATCGTGCAAGGTGCGCATGGCGCGCAGGCGCGCCCCCGGCGAAGCGGCGCGCGGCTCCATGATGCGTTTCAGCTCGTCATCGAGGGTGGTCAGGCTGAAGGCCACGCTGACCAGGCGCTGACTGGCCAGTTCGCTGAGCAGGTCGAGGTCACGCAGGATCAGCGAGCCCTTGGTGATGATGTGCAATGGATGCTTGTAGCGCAGGAGAATTTCCAGAGCCTGGCGGGTCAGAAGTTGCTCGCGCTCGATCGGTTGATAGGCGTCGGTGTTGATGCCCAGGGCGATCGGCTGCGGCACATAGCCGGGCTTTTGCAGTTCTTCCTCGAGGCGGCTGGCCAGGTTGGTCTTGGCGATCAGCTTGGTCTCGAAGTCGATGCCCGGCGACATATCCCAGTAGGCATGGCTGGGCCGGGCAAAGCAGTAGATGCAGCCATGCTCGCAGCCCCGATAGGGGTTCACCGAACGGTCGAAGCCGACATCCGGCGAGCTGTTGCGGCTGATCACCGTCTTCGCCAGTTCGCTGCGTACCTCGGTGGCGCGCGAGGGCGGCGTCTCGTCCTGGAACCAGCCGTCGTCCTCCGCCTCCGAACGGGTCGGGGCGAAGCGGTTGTGCGGGTTACTGGCGGTGCCGCGACCGCGCGGCGGCAGAGTGGCTGACATGGCAGGCTCCTAAACATACTGTATAAAAATACAGTATGTTTATCGCCAGCACCAAGTGCCGGCGGTCGCGCCAGTGCCCGCATCCGGCTGCGGGGCCGACAGATACCGCTGTCGACAGCTTAGGCGCAGCGCTCCAGCGCCTCGAGATCGGCGGCGGTTATCGCCGCCAGGTTGCGGCTGATCTTTTCCACCGGCCAGTCCCACCAGGCGATCTGCAGCAGACGCGCGATCACCTCGTCGCTAAAGCGCTGCTTGAGCGGCTGCGCCGGGTTGCCGCCGACCACCGTATAGGGCGCGACATCACGGGTGACCACCGAGCGCGAGGAGACAATGGCACCATGGCCGATCTGCACGCCAGGCATGATCAGGCTGTCGTAACCGATCCATACGTCATGGCCGATCCGCGTATCGCCCTTGTTCGGCAGCTCATCCAGTGCCGGCATCGCCGTTTCCCAGCCATTGCCGAAGATCTGGAAGGGGTAGGTGGAGAAGCCCGACAGCTTGTGGTTGGCACCATTCATGATGAACTTCACCCCACGCGCCAGCGCGCAGAACTTGCCGATCAGCAGCCGGTCACCAATAAAGGGGAACAGGTAGAGCACATTGCGCTCGAAGTTCTCCGCGCCGTCCGGGTCGTCGTAATAGCTGTAGTCGCCGACTTCGATCTGCGGGTTATTCAGCACATTGTTGAGAAAACAGACCTGGGGAAATCCGGCCACGGGGTACGGATTGCGGGGATCGGGACCGTTCATATAAACCTCTTGCTGTGTTGAGCGTGCCCACGTCGAGGCGTCAAGGGATGCAGCCATGACGCCGCTTGCAGAGGCCGCCATCGGTAGGGTGACGCGGGGCCGCCCAGGCCGTGCGCACCAAGAATCCGCACCAGGCTTCACGCTTATGCACCGACGTCTAAGCGCGGCACATTGCGGGGACAGAGCCTCGCCAAACGGCACAAACCCGAACGGATGCTCAGGCCAGTCGCGCCTGCAGCCCACCATAGCCATGGGCACCCGTCTCGCCGTTGAGCACGATATGTCCCGCCGCGGCCAGCTCCCGCGCGCGCCAAAACAGCAAGTAATCGGTGGCAAAGAAGCCGTCGCAGTGCGCCATAACATCGGCCATTACCCGCGCCAGCGGCTTGCCTTCGGCGGGGCAGAATTGCAACAGGCTAGCATCGATGCGGCTGAAATCCTCGCCGTGGAAGGTGCCCGCCTGCCAGCGGCGCACCAGGACATTGCTTGCCAGCGCGGCGCGCCACTGTGCGGCCAGGGCCTGGCGTCGCTCAGCATCGACCTCACGCGGTTTAGCCAAGGCCGCCAGCGCCTCGGGTGTATGCATGGATACCGCGCGGCGGCTGGTGACACGGCTGTCGCCAGTGCCGCAGGGCACTTCCCATAACGGCAATGCACTGTCCGCCAGGGCGTGCGCGACACGCGCCAACAGCAGTTGTTCGGAGGCGCTATCGCCGTGCCAGACGCTGACCGGCCGCGACTGCTCGGCCAGGGCTGCAATCCAGCGCGCATCCGCGGGCAGGTCCGTGGCGAAATCCGGCACCGGGCGCACAGACTCGGGCCACAGCGCCCGCCAGAAAGCAGCGCGAACGGCGCAGGGTGGCGTGTCCACATCCGCCAGCGGGCCGACGGCGAGATCGTCGCGCAGCACGCACAAACCCGCTTCGGCCTCGTGCGCACCTATTACATGGGTCACACCTGCTACCGCGTTATCACCACACACCAGATGCCACATAGGCCCTCCTTGACCAGCTGTTATTCCGTCGGTTTTTTATGGCCTGCCATCCCTGGCGGCCACCCTACGGGCCGTCGCTGAGCGACGTTAAAAATGACTCCCGGTCATTTTTTATGGCCTGCCATCTCTGGATGGCCACCCTACGGGCCATCGCTGCGCGACGTTAAAAATAGCTCCCTGCTATTTTTTCAGCTTGGGATTGGGAAAGAACTGCACCGCCTGCACCTTGGGGTCGGCGGCCTTGGGTTTCAGGGCGCTGATATTGACCCGGGTCGGCAGCTCACGGGGCACCGAGTTGCCGCGCTCGTCGAGGGTGTCGGCATAGCCGCAGGCCACGCATTCGCGGTGCGGCACGCCGCCCTCGTCCCACATCTGGATCTTGTCCATCTCGCTGCACGCCGGGCATACGGCCCCGGCGATAAAGCGCTTCTTGGAAATACTCATAAATAATCCACTATCAGGCTGTGTGAGAACGTAGCGAGCGACGGTTAGGCAAGGCAAAAACAGGCGAGGAAGCGGAGTTTACTGGTTGTAAATGAGCATTCCGAGCCTGTTTTTAACGCAGCATAACCAAGCGCAGTAGTTCTCACGCAGTCTGTTATGCGGCCTCCTGACTCAGACCCAGATGCCGCAACAGCGGGTCAATACTCGGCTCACGGCCGCGGAAGTCGACGAACAGCTGCATCGGTTCCTGCGAACCGCCGCGAGCGAGGATCGCCTCGCGGAAGGCGCGGCCGGTGTCGCGGTTGAACACGCCCTCTTCCTCGAACCGGGAAAAGGCATCGGCCGAGAGCACTTCGGCCCACTTGTAGCTGTAGTAACCGGCCGCGTAACCGCCGGAGAAGATATGCGCGAAGCTGTTGGGGAAGCGGTTGTAGGCCGGCGGACGCAGCACCGAGACCTCGTTGCGGATGCCTTCGAGCACCTCCAGCACGCTGCGGCCGTCGCCGTGGGTGGCGTGCAGTTCGAAGTCGAACAGGCTGAACTCGATCTGCCGCACCATCATCAGTCCGGACTGGAAGTTCTTCGCCGCCAGCATCTTGTCCAGCAGGTCCTGGGGCAGCGGCTCGCCGGTTTCATGGTGGCCGGAGATCAGCGCCAGGCCTTCCGGCTCCCAGCACCAGTTCTCCATGAACTGGC
>CAZOEC010000163.1:0-8585 GCA_964578635.1 uncultured Pseudomonas sp. | reverse complement strand
CTCTGGTTCGAGTTCCCCGAACAGGTCGACTCGCTGCAGCTGTTCCAGCTCGCCCTGGCCCAGGGCATCAGCCTGGCACCGGGACCGATCTTCTCCGCCACCCGCCGCTTCGGCAACTGCGCACGCTTGAACTACGGCCATCCCTGGAGCGCCCAGAGCGAACAGGCGATGGTCGTGCTCGGGCGCATTATCGACTCGTTCTAAGCCTGAGCCTGCGGCGTTAAAGGCCGGCTCAGTTAGGTCGGAAATCGATCAGCAGGCGCAGATAGGACAGCATGTTCTTGCCGCCGATAGTGCCCTGGTAGCCGTGGCTGTCGAACTGGCTGCTTTTGATCAGGTCGACGCGAAAGCGCGGGTTGCTTTCATAGGTGCGTCCCAGGGTACTGGTCACGCGGCTGTCGAACAGGTCGGCACTGACCTTGACGAACTCGCGCGGTTTGCGCCGGCCAGCCGTGGTGCTGTTGTTCGGGCTGCTGAAAATATCGGTGGTGGCGGTCAGCGCCGAGCTGTAACGCTCACGGCCACGCAGGCTGGTCTTGCCGCTGGCGATGACGAACTGGCCGGTTACCGGGCGGTAGCGATCACCGGCGGTCAGGTAGCTGCCCAGCACGTCGTAGAGCGCATAGCTGCTGCCGGTGCCGCGTTCCTTGTTGCGCAGGTCGAAGATAAACACGCCGTTTTCACCGACCACCTCCATCTCCACCTGGCCCAGGGTCGGGTTGTGCTGCACCAGCAAGGCGGTGTTTTCATCCACGCCGAAGGCAAAGGGCACCTGAGTGTAGTCGGCCAGGCGGACGATCCGGCCCTGACGGCCGCGCTCGCTGAAATGGGTATCGAGCAAGCCGTAATTGAAGAAGCCGAAACCGCCCTGCATGTCATAGGACAGATCGTCACCGCCCGGCGAGGTGTACACGCCATAACGCAGCGCGTCATAGCTTTCACCACCAGTGACCATCGGCCCCTGCACCATGATCGCGGTGCCGGCACTGGTGCCCGCCAGTACCGCGCCGGCGTTGTACCGCGCACGAATCGCCGCCAAGGCCGGGCTGTCGGCACGGGTCGCGGTTTGCAGGGTCTGGGTCAGACGCGACTGGTCGCCACCGCCGAAGAAGAAGCCGGTCATGCCGTTGATCTGCGCGACCACCTGCGGGTTGCTGTTATTGCTGATCTGATCCAGCTCGATGGGGATCCACTGGGCATCGGCCGCACCGTAGGTCTCCAGCAGTTCGGCGTAGAACTCGCCGTTGGCCTGGGCGTTACGCGCATTCGCGGTGCCGGCATCGGGGTCCTGGCTGGACGGGATTGAAGCGGCGGTGATCACGCCAATACGCGCCTGGCCACTGCCACCGGCCAGTTGAATCAGGCGCTGGTAGATCGCCGCATTGTCATCCTTGATCGCCCCGCCGATCAGTACCAGCGGGCCGGCCCCGTAGCCCGCCATGGGCAACAGCGCGAGTAGAAACAGGGTGCAACGCAAGATTTTGCTAACCATCATTTTCGAGTTCTCCGATGTGCGCTCGGCGCACGCTTGTTATGGGTGTTGTAAAACGGGAACTGCTGCAGATAACGCCTGGTTTCTTGAGTGGGGACACCTCGCTAATAAACCGAGAACTGCTTGAAGTACTGCTTCTCGATGCGCGTGTAGACGCCGTTGCTGAGAATCACGCTGAGCGCCCTATCCAGGCGTTCCCGCAGAACCTGGTCACCCTTGCGCACGGCAATGCCCTGGCCTTTGCCAAAGTGTTTGGGGGCAACCACCTTGTTGCCGACCTGCTCGAAGCCCTGGCCCTGGTCCGTGTCGAGAAAGCCGAAATAGCCGGACACCGCGTCATCCAGCACCAGCTCGACGCGTCCCTCGCCGAGCGCCTGGTACATGGCCTCGGCGGAATCGAAGCGCAGCACCTCGGTGTGCCGCTGGTATTTGTCGGTAAGGAAGCGGTCGTAGGTGGTATCGCGCTGCACGCCCAGGCGTTTGCCGGCTATACGCCGAGGGGTGACTATTACTTCGTTGACCAGGCCCTTGCGGGCGAAGAAGAACGCCGGGGTCTGGGCGTATTTGGCGGTGAAATCCACGCGCTCGGCGCGCTGCGCGGTGATCGACATGGACGCCAGAATCAGGTCCGCGCGCTGCTCCTCCAGCGCCGGAATCAAATCGTCCCAGGCAAAGCGCAGCAGTTGGCAGTCCGCCGCCATGGCCTGACACAGGGCCTGGGCGATATCGACATTGAAGCCGCGCAATTGGCCCGCCGCATCGATTTGCTCGAAGGGCGGAAACTGGCCCTCCATGGCGATACGCAAGGGTTGCGCCTGCAGACCAAAGGCCAGCAGGTAAAGAATCAGAGGCAGAACAATACGCATGCTGTTGCTCTCATTAGGTAGCGCTGCATAAGGCCGCTGGAAAAAAACGGCACCCGCGGGTGCCGCCAGGTCAAAGGAGCATGGAAAAGACCTTCAAGGCTCGAGGTTTCACAGCCCCCGGGATGCAATCGGGGGCTGGGTACAACAGCGTTACAGCAGGCTCAGCGGGTACTCGATGATCAGGCGTACGTCCTGCAGATCATTGTCGAAGGCAGTGGAGCGGTGGGTGGCCTGGCGCAGGCGCAGGGACAGGTCCTTGGCGGCACCGGACTGCACCACGTACTTGGCTTCCAGATCGCGTTCCCAATGCTTCTCGTCATCCCCCGCCCAGCCGGCGAAGGCACCATTCGGGTCGGCCTTGGTGCCATCGATCTGGTCACCCTTGATGTAACGCGCCATAAAGCTCAGGCCCGGCACGCCGAAAGTCGCCATGTTCAGGTCGTAACGCACCTGGAAGGAACGCTCGTTGGGGGCGTTGAAGTCGGAGTACTGCACGGAGTTGGCCAGCCAGATCGAATCGCCACCGATGTAGTCGAAGAACTCGTCGCCATTGACCTTCTGGTACGCCAGGCTGAGCTTGTGCGCGCCGAAGCTGTAGGCGGTTTTCAGCGAGTAGGTCAGGGTATCCAGCTCGCCTGCCAGGGCATCGCCCTGGTCATCGGTCTTGTAGGCCACCAGGTCGAAGTTCAGCGCCTGATCGTCAGCCAGCGGGATGCTGTAGTAGAGGTTGGCGAAGTACTGACGCCAGACGTCTTCGGCTTCGCTGCCATAGAGCGCCACACTGAGGTTGTCGGTGAAGTTGTAGGTGCCACCGACGAAATCGACGCTGCGCGCCTCCACCCCTGCGTATTCACTGGTCAGCTCGCCATCGGAGTTGCTCGAGTTGCGGCGATTGATCGCGGTGAAATGGCCTGCTTCGAGGGAGAGTGCATCGAACTCATTGCTCGACAGCTGGAAGCCGGTTGCGGTCTCCGGCAGCAGGCGCGAGTCGCCGGTGGCGAAAACCGGTGCGGTGGGGCGCTGCTCACCGAACTTCAACACAGTGGAGGAAACCCGCAGCTTGGCCACGCCGCCCAGCTCGCCGGTGTTGTCTTCGATACGGCCGTCGCCGTCCACCGGCAGGATGCCGTTGCCGACACTGCCACGCCCGCCATCGAGCTTGATGCCGCCGTAGGCATGGGCATCGACACCGAAGCCGACGGTGCCCTGGGTAAAGCCGGATGCGTAATGCAGCTGCATGCCATGGGCCCACTCTTCGCGGGTATTGCGCTGGCTGTTGACGAAGTTGCGCTGCATATAGAGGTTGCGGTTCAGCAGTTTCAGGCTGCTGTCTTCGATAAAGCCCTTGGAATCCTGCTGCTCGCCGGCGACGGCGAATTGCGCCCCGGCAGCGACCGCCAGGGCGATCAGGCTCAGTTGTACGACTTTCATGGCTTACTCCATTGGTTTTTTATTGAACATCTTGAAAATCCGTCGCCGGGCAGCGACGCATTCCTTCCAGCACTGTCGCTAGGCAAACTGCTCCAGCGACAGCTCGGGCGGACACACGCCCTTGCTGATCACCGCCTCCAGGCACAGGGTCGCTGACGACTCCGCCCAGCAAACGAAATACCCCTTGGCTTTCAGGCGCTTGAGCTTGAACGGCCACTCCAGCTCGTGGATCTGCGGCAACGCCGCGATACCGGTCGGCAGCTGGATAATCGAGTAGAAGCCGGCGCTGGTTTGCACCCGCTGCAAGACCTGCAGCGCTGGCTGCACGGCAGCCAACTCGGCGCATTGCGCCGGCTGCAGGAGTTTTTCCAGGGCGAAGGATTCCAGCCTGCTCAGTTGCATACAGGGACTCACGCTCTTCATCGGTGATTGGGGCACCGCGGATAAGCGCGGCGCTTGGCGGTTTAGCTCAGAGCTTGAGCAAGCCACTGACCTTGGCCAGGGCCTGTGCCACTTCGGCTCGGGTCACCGGCGCATCCGGGTTGAAGCGCCCCTTCTCGGCCTGCAACCAGCCCTCGCCCACCGTCAGGCTGGCAGCGTCGGCATAGGTTTTATCGACGCCAACGAGGTCGGTCAGCGCGGCGGTTTTCGCCAGGCTGATGCCCTGATAGCGCTCGACCAGTGACTTGCAGGCCAGCGCCCATTCCTTGCGGGTGACCGGCTGATTGCCGGCGAACGCCTCAGCACTGATCATCCAGCCATTGGAAAGCACGGCGTTGAGCTGATCGCGCATCGGATCATCTGCGCCGATGTCTGTGAGCTTGGGCAGCGCGTCCAGTTTGGGCTCGGCGGCCAGGGTCATCTGCAGAGCGTTGGCAAGTTCCAGACGGCTGATCGGCCGTTGCGGCTCGAAGGCGTTCTGCTCGTTGAGGGTCATCAAGCCGCGGAAGCTCACGGCGCGAACCGCATCGCCCGCTGCGCCCTTGCCGGCATCTTTAGGCGCGCTGCTCGCCGGGTCGCCAAGGGTGGCGTTGACCGGGCGAATATCCAGGCGCACACCGTTGACGCTGTAGTTGGTCAGCGAATCGTAGAACTGGCTGTGGGCACTGAAGTCAGCGGTTTTACTGAACTCGAAACGGTAACCGTAGTGGTAGCCGTTGAGCGGGTTGTAACGAGTCATCAGGCCGACCTGACGCATCGCGGTGTTGTCCGCCAGGCCATAGAGCACCGCGCGGCCAATTGCCGAAACGGCCGACAGATCGGTGATCAGCTGGTTGCCCACCAGGTATTCGTTGCCGGCTTCAATGGCGGCTTTGCCTTCGGCAGGCTGCACCTTACCGCTGGCCAGGTCATAGCGGTCGCCGTTACCGAGCATGGCCAGGCGCACGTTGCTCAACTGGGTGCCGTACACGCCGAATTTCTTCTCGGCCTGGCTGGCGTCCATCACGGTCAGGTAGCCCTCGCCGAGCACCTGAACCTGACCCTCGGGGTTTACCCACATGGCGGTGTTGGTATCCAGACCGAAGCCGCGTGTGGACTTCTGCTCGGCGAGGTAGGCAGCCATGCGCGCGGCGCGGCCGGTGCTGGTTTCCTCGATCTGATCGAGGTGCTGATCGATGATGCCGCCGCTGAACAGGCCCGAACCTTTCAGCACCGCAGCGCCGCGCTGGTCGGCCTTGCTGGCTACGCCGAAGTCCAGGGTATCCATGACCACGCCATAAGCGGTGGGCATCTGCGCGCCGAGGATGCTGGCACCAGCGCTGGTACCGGCGACCACGCCGCCCTTGTCATACAGCTTGCGCACTTCCTGCATCAGCAACGACGGGCTGCCATCGGCATTGAACAGCGCGCGGGCGATACGCGCCTGATCGCCACCGACAAACCACACCGCGCTGGCCTCGCCCAGCGGCTTGATCACCGCGGCATCGTTCATGGTTGTTTGGTAGTTGCTCTTGTCGATGCCGACGATGCTGATGCGCTCGGCCGGGATGCCGAGGGCCACCAGCTCGCCCATAAAGCGCTTGCTCGAACCCTGGCTACCGCTGGCGGTTGGCATGATCACGATGCGCGCATCTTTCTGGCCACCGGCCAGTTCGATGAACTTGGCGTACACCGGCGAGTTGCTCGCACGCAACATGCCGCCGACGGCCAGTAAATGACCTTCAGCCAGGGCTGCAGAGCTTGCACAGGAAAGGATCAGGGCGGCCACCGCCACGCGCTTGTTCAGCTGCTTTTTCATTCTTATTGCTCTTGTTATGAGAACTCGTGCGAGCCGGTGTTCCGGTCCCGTCAGCGCCTCCCTGCAGCAGGTAAAACACCGCGCCAGTCCTGGCTTTTCGGCTGTGAATTTAAATTTTCACAATCTCGCTTTGTGAAATTTTATATACCAACAAGAAAACCCGATCAAGCCTTTAGCACCGACAGCTTGTCGCCCCAACAGCGCCAAAAAAATCTTCACTAGCGGCTATCCGCCGCGCTAGAGCGGCTTGAGCCATTTATCCGACAGAACGCATTTGACACAAATATTTCTAATAAGTAGCTTTATGAAAATAAACATGTCACACCTATTCACACTAACCCCCCAGGCCAGGCCTACTTAGCCCGGCCGAAACGAACAGAAGCCCACAAGGCTTCAGGTTGTATGCCGCGCCATCTGGCGAGGCCATTGCTGCAGGCAGTACCTGCTGATCGCAGGCTAAGGCATGACGATCAGCGCAAACCCAAACGCCCCATCAAGGAGTCAATAAGATGAACAAGATCGCACTTCTCGGCGCTCTGGCGCTCAGCGCCGTCAGCACATTCAGCGTCGCCAGCCAGGACAACCTGCGCATCGGTATCGAGGCGGCCTACCCACCCTTCGCCTTCAAAACCCCGGACGGCAAGATCAGCGGTTTCGACTACGACATCGGCAATGCCCTGTGCGCGGAAATGCAGGTGAAATGTGAGTGGGTCGAACAGGAATTCGATGGCCTGATCCCCTCGCTGAAAGTACGCAAGGTCGACGCCGTGCTGTCGTCCATGTCGATCACCGAAGACCGCCTGAAATCGGTGGATTTCAGCAAAAAGTACTACCACACCCCAGGCAAGCTGGCGATGAAGGCCGGCAGTGAAATCAAGGACCCACTGGTCGACCTCAAAGGCAAGAAGGTCGGTGTGCAGCGCGCCTCCACCTACGATCGTTTTGCCTCGGACCAGTTCGAAGCCGCCGGCATTATCGTGGTGCGCTATGCCTCGCAGAACGAAGCCTTCCTCGACCTGGCTTCCGGTCGTCTGGACGCTACCCTGGCGGACATCATCAATATCGATGAAGGCTTTATCAAAACCCCAGCCGGCAAAGGTTTCGCCCTGGTCGGCCCGGACTTCAACGACCCGAAATACTTCGGCAAGGGTGCCGGTATCGCGGTGCGTAAAGGCGATAGCGAAAACGCCGCACGCATCAGCGCCGCCATCGACGCCATCCGCGCCAACGGCACCTATCAGGACGTGCAGGCCAAGTACTTCGAGTTCGATATCTACGGCAAGTAAGTACCGCTAACGCGCACGGTGCCTCCACTGCGAGGCACCTTTTTCTCGTTGTAGCGCAGGCCATTCGGCCTCTGCGTGAGGAACCCCATCATGCTCCACGGCTACGGCTCAACCATTCTCGAGGGTGCCTGGCTGACCCTCAGTCTGGCCCTGACTTCCATGACCCTGGCAATTGCCCTGGGTCTGGTTGGCGCAGCGTTTCGCCTGTCACCACTGAAATGGCTGGCACTGCTCGGCGAAGGCTACGCCACGGTTATTCGCGGCATCCCTGATCTGGTGCTGATTCTGCTGATCTTCTACGGCGGCCAGGACCTGGTAAACCGCGTGGCTCCGCTGCTCGGCCATGATCAGTACATCGACATCAACCCCTTTATTGCCGGCGTGTTCACCATGGGCTTTATCTTTGGTGCCTACCTGTCGGAGACCTTCCGTGGGGCCTTTATGGCCATCCCCAAGGGTCAGGCCGAAGCCGGCGCGGCCTACGGCATGAGCGGCATGCAGGTGTTCTGGCGGATTCTGGTGCCGCAGATGATCCGCTTCGCCATCCCCGGCTTTACCAACAACTGGCTGGTGCTGACCAAGGCCACCGCGCTGATTTCCGTGGTGGGCCTGCAGGACATGATGTTCAAGGCCAAGAACGCCGCCGACGCCACCCGCGAACCCTTCACCTTTTTCCTCGCGGTTGCCGCGCTGTACCTGTTGCTCACCAGCGTGTCCCTGCTGGCCCTGCGCCTGCTGGAAAAACGCTATTCCGTGGGCACCCGCCTGGCCGAACTCTAAGCGAGACCTTCTACCGTGCTCGATTTTCAACTGATTGCCGACAGCCTGCCGCTCTACGGCAGCGGCGTACTGGTGACCTTCAAACTGCTGTTTATCGCCCTCGCGCTGGGCCTGGCGCTGGCCATCCCATTGGCGCTGCTACGCGTTTCACGCGCGCCCTGGCTTAACGGCCCGGCCTGGCTGTACACCTATGTAATCCGCGGTACGCCAATGCTGGTGCAGCTGTTCCTGATCTATTACGGCCTGGCGCAGTTCGAGGCGGTACGCGAGAGCGTGCTGTGGCCGTATTTCTCCAGCGCCACCTTTTGCGCCTGCCTGGCATTTGCCATCAACACCAGTGCCTATAGCGCGGAGATCCTGGCGGGCAGCCTTAAGGCCACGCCCCATGGCGAGATCGAAGCCGCTAAAGCCGTGGGCATGTCACGCGTCACCCTGTACCGCCGCATCCTGCTGCCGTCGGCCCTGCGCCGGGCGCTGCCGCAGTACAGCAA
>CAZOEC010000162.1:0-8622 GCA_964578635.1 uncultured Pseudomonas sp. | reverse complement strand
TAGACCCGGCGCATGGTGTCTTCGCTGGCGTTGCCGGTGCAGGCGGCGATGTGCAGGTAGCCGTTGGTCTTGGCGACGTCGATGCCTTGGTGGATGGAGGCGATGTAGGCCGAGCAGGAGAACGGCCGGACGATGCCGCTGGTACCCAGAATCGACAGGCCGCCGAGAATACCCAGGCGCGGGTTCATGGTTTTCTCGGCCAGGATGTCGCCGTTCTCGACGTTGACCGTCACTTCGAAGCCGCCGCTGTAACCACAATCACTGGCCAGCCGCTGCAGGTGCTCGCACATCATCTGCCGTGGTACCGGGTTGATGGCCGGTTCGCCGACCGCCAGCACCAGGCCGGGGCGGGTGACGGTGCCGACACCAATGCCTGCAAAAAAGCGCACGCCCGGCTCTGGGCACAGACGTACCTGGCTGTAGAGCAGGGCACCGTGGGTTACGTCCGGGTCGTCGCCAGCGTCCTTGAGGGTGCCGGCTTCGGCGCCCTCGGTGGTCAGGCGGCAGAATTCCAGGCGCATCTGCACCTGCTTGCCCTTGGGCAGGATGATGTCGACGGCGTCGCTTTCCTGACCACTGAGCAACAAGCGGGCTGCCGCCAGGCTGGTGGCGGTGGCGCAGCTGCCGGTGGTCAGGCCGCTGCGCAGGGGGACCGGGTGCTCGCCAGTTTCGTCACGCATCGCGGGGCTTGGTCGCTTCGAGCAGAGTGATGGGCAGGGCCTGGCGCCAGGTGTCGAACTCACCCAGCGGCTGGGCCTGGGCGATGTGGATGCGGGTCAGTTCACCGCCATGCTGCTCGCGCCAGTTGACCAGCATCGCTTCGCTTTGCAGGGTGACGGCGTTGGCCACCAACCGGCCACCGGGGCGCAGTTGCTCCCAGCAGGTTTGCAGTACGCCTTCACGGGTAACGCCGCCGCCGATGAAGATGGCATCGGGACGTTCCAGGCCTTCCAGCGCCAGCGGTGCACGACCTCGGATCAGTTGCAGGCCAGGTACTCCGAGAGCGTCGCGGTTGTGTTCGATCAATTGCTGGCGGCCGCCATCGGATTCAATCGCCAGGGTGCGACAGCTCGGATGTGCGCGCATCCACTCAATGCCAATCGAGCCGCTGCCTGCGCCCACATCCCACAGCAGCTCACCGGGCTGTGGCGCCAGGCGGGCCAGGGTGATGGCGCGCACGTCGCGTTTGGTCAGTTGGCCGTCGTGGGCGAAGGCGGTATCCGGCAGGCCGGCCAGCGGCGACAGTCGTGGCGCATCAGGCGCGCCCCGGCATTCGATAGCGACCAGGTTCAATGCAGCGATGTCGCTGGCCTGCCAGTCGCAGGCGCAGCCTTGCACCCGGCGTTCGGCAGCGCCGCCCAGGTGTTCGAGTACCGTCATCCGACTCGGCCCGAAACCGCGCTCGCACAGCATGCTGGCAATAGCGGCGGGGCTGCTGCCATCGTTGCTCAGCACCAGCAGGCGCACACCGGTATAGAGGTGCGCAGCCAGTGCGGCCACGGGGCGGGCGACCACGGAGAGCGTGACCATGTCCTGCAGTGGCCAGCCGAGTCGCGCGGCGGCCAGGGAAAAGGAAGAGGGTGAAGGCAGGATGTTCAATTCTTCGGCCGGTACCTGGCGAGCCAGACTGGCACCGACGCCGAACAGCATCGGGTCACCACTGGCCAGCACGCACACCGGCTCGCCGCGCAGGGCCAGCACTGGTTGCAGGGAAAACGGGCTGGGCCAGAGTTGGCGTTCGGCACCGATGCAGCGGGGCAGCAAATCAAGCTGGCGCTGGCCGCCGAACACCCGCGAAGCACCCAGCAGTGCACGCCGGGCATTCTTGCCCAGGCCGCTGAAGCCGTCTTCACCGATTCCCACTACCGTCAGCCAGGGCGACATGCCGTTTCCTCAATTGCGCGCGATTCCGACAGGCAGGCTTTTCATGCCGTCGAGCAAAGCAGGCATAATACCGCGCCTTCACTGCACAAGCGCCTTTTCCCATTTGCCGGGTGACCTTTTGAACGAGCCTTCGTTGGCGCGCACCACCTCTGATGCCCTGCGTCCCTCGGCTTGCCCGGGGTTGCTGCGTATCGTCGCGGCACTGGATGGCGGTATTTCGCGGATCAAGCTGGCCGGTGGTGTGCTCAGTGCTGCCCAGGCCGAAGCGGTCGCCTGTGCTGCCGAGCGCTATGCCAGTGGCGTGATCGAGGCGACCAACCGTGGCAACCTGCAGATTCGTGGCATCGGCGTCCAGCAGGCGCCCTTGATCGAAATGTTGCTGGCCGCTGGCCTCGGGCCATCCCACGCGGCGGGCGACGATGTGCGCAACCTGATGCTCAGCCCTACGGCCGGGATCGACCGGCAGATGCTGTGCGACACCCGCCCCCTGGCCGCGCAGATTCTGCACTCGCTGGAAACCACCCCACGCTTTCATCAGTTGTCGGCCAAGTTCGCCGTGCAGCTCGATGGCGGCGAGGGCATGGCCATGCTCGAGCATCCGCATGATGTGTGGTTGTCGGCATTGATGCTCGATGGCGCAGTCTGGCTGGCGTTTGGGTTTGCGGGTTGCCCACTGGGTTCGGCGCCACTGGGCGCGGTGCCGCTTGTGCAAGGCCATGCGCTGGTGCTGGCAATACTCAACCGCTTTCTCGACCTGGCGCGGCCGGAACAGGCGCGTATGCGCCAGCTGCTGGTGGATATCGACGCGCAAGCGTTCGTCGAGAAACTGCCGATAAGCGTGCGCCGTGATCCGGCGGTGTTGCAATGGCGTCGGCAGGCCACGGCGGCCGATCTGTTTTTGGGCACTTATCCACAACGCGAAGACGGCTTGGTGGCCATCGGTGCAGCGCCGCCGTTGGGCCGTTTGACCCCGGCTCAATTGCGCGGCGCGGCCCGGCTGACGACGACCATGGGCAATGGCAACCTGCGGTTGACGCCGTGGCAGAGCCTGTTGCTGCCCAATGTGGCCGTTGAACTTGCTACGGCTGTCAGCGACCAGCTGGGCGAGCTCGGCCTGTTATGCAAAGCCAACCATCCCTTGGCGCGCATGGTGGCCTGCACCGGCGCTGCCGGCTGCGGCAAAGGGCTGGCCGACACCAAGGCCGATGCACTGCAATTGGCCAGTTTACTGCAGGTGCAAGGCCCGGCCGCCAGCGTGCATTTAAGCGGCTGCCCACGTTCATGCGCCATGGCCCATACCGCCGCTGCGACGCTGCTGGCCGTGGCACCGGGCCGATATGACTTGTTTCTGCGTGCTGGCAGGCAACCGGGTTTCGGTACCTTGCAGGCGCGCAACCTCACACTTAAAGCAGCAGGCGCATTGCTCGATGCCTGCTCACGGAGCAACCTCGATGATTGATTACATCCGCGATGGTCAGGAGATCTATCGCAATTCCTTCGCCATCATTCGTGCCGAGGCTCGCCTGGACACGATCCCGGCGGACCTGGAAAAGCTCGCGGTACGGGTGATTCATGCCTGTGGCATGGTCGAGGTGATCGAAGACCTGCGTTACTCGCCCGGTGCTGGCAAGGCCGGGCGTGATGCCCTGGCTGGCGGTGCGCCCATCCTGTGCGATGCGCGGATGGTGGCCGAAGGCATTACCCGCGCGCGGCTGCCGGCCAACAATGAGGTGATTTGCACCCTCAAGGACGATAGCGTGCCGGACCTTGCCCGCGAACTGGGCAACACCCGCTCGGCAGTGGCCCTGGAGCTGTGGCGCCCTTATCTGGAAGGCAGCGTGGTGGTGATCGGCAACGCGCCGACGGCCCTGTTCTACTTGCTGGAAATGATCGATGCCGGTGCTCCCAAGCCTGCGTTGATCCTGGGTTTCCCGGTCGGTTTCGTTGGCGCGGCAGAGTCCAAGGCCATGCTTGCAGCCGACAGCCGTGGCGTGCCTTTCGTCATCATGCAGGGCCGCCGTGGCGGTAGCGCCATGGCCGCCGCCGCGGTCAATGCCCTGGCCACGGAGGTCGAATGATGCAGCCACGTGGACGCTTGCTTGGCCTGGGCGTAGGCCCCGGTGACCCGGAACTGATCACGGTCAAGGCCCTGCGCCTGTTGCGCGAGTCGCCGGTGGTTGCCTACTTCGTCGCCAAGGGCAAGAAGGGCAACGCCTTCGGCATCATCGAAGCGCACTTGCAGGATGCCCAGACTCTGATGCCATTGGTGTACCCGGTGACCACCGAGGCGCTGCCAGCGCCTTTGTCGTACGAACAGGTGATCAGCGACTTCTACGACGCCGCCAGCCTGGATGTGGCCGCACACTTGGATGCCGGGCGCGATGTGGCGGTGATCTGCGAAGGCGATCCGTTCTTCTACGGCTCGTACATGTACCTGCATGATCGCCTGGCTGAACGTTATGAGGCCGAAGTGATTCCGGGCGTGTGCTCCATGCTCGGTGGCGCCTCGGTGTTGGGTGCGCCGTTGGTGTATCGCAACCAGAGCCTGTCGGTGTTGTCGGGCGTGCTGCCCCATGACGAGCTCAAGCGACGCCTGGCCGATGCCGACGCGGCGGTGATCATGAAGCTGGGGCGCAATTTTCCGAAGGTGCACCAGGTATTGATCGAGCTGGGCTTGGCCGAGCGTGCCTTGTATGTGGAGCGCGCAACCATGGCCAACCAGAAGATCGTGCCCATTGCCGAGGTGGACCCGCAGTCCTCGCCATATTTCTCGTTGATCATCGTTCCGGGCGAAAGGTGGCAAGGTTGAATCGACAAGCTCCGGCCATTGTCATTCTTGGCAACGGCAGCCTGGCCACCGCGCGCAGGATTCAACAGCTGTACCCCGATGCGCTGATCCACGGCCTGGCCGAGCGGGTCAGTGAAGCAGACCGAACCTACGTAGAGTTTGGTACGACCCTGCGCCAGCTGTATCAGCAGGACACGCCGATCATTGCCTTGTGTGCGGCGGGCATCGTCATCCGTAGCCTGGCGAGCGTGCTGTTGGAGAAAGGCGTTGAGCCGCCGGTGCTGGCCGTGGCCGAAGACGGCAGCGCGGTGGTGCCGCTGCTGGGCGGTTTGGGCGGGGTTAACGTACTGGCCCGTGAGATTGCTGCCGGGCTGGGTGTGGCTGCGGCCATTACCACCAGCGGCGAACTGCGCTTCGGCACATGCCTGCTCAACCCGCCCAGTGGTTACGCACTGGCGGACTTGGAGCTGGGCAAGCGTTTTGTCAGTGATTTGTTGGCCGGTGAAACGGTGCGTATCGAAGGCGCTGCGCCCTGGCTGGCAGATGCCCGATTGCCCGAGGACGCGCAGGCGCGCCTGGCGATTCACATTGGCTGCACCGAGCGTGAACCTGCGAGCAACGAGCTGTTGATCTATCCGCGCAATGTACTGGTAGCGGTCAGTACGCAAATGCCAGACATTGCTGCTGGGGTGCGTGACGCCTTGCAGCAGGCGCGCATTGCCCTGCCATCGCTGGCATGCCTGTTGGCCGCCGACACGGAGATGGCCAGCCCAGCGCTACGTGATGCGGCGCAGGCTCTGGGCGTGCCGCTGCGTTTTGCAGGGGCGGCCGGATCGGTCAGTGAGCTGGCCGAGCATGCGGTACCGCAGTTGCTGCCGCCGATCAGTATCAATACGCATTTGGCTATCGCAGTGGCCAACCAGCCCATCGAACCGCAGGCCATCGGCCGGGCGCGTGGGCGTTTGGCGGTCATCGGCCTGGGGCCGGGCGCCGCAGAGTTGATGGTGCCAGCGGTCAAGGCCGAGTTGGCCCGGGCCAACGATGTACTGGGTTATGAAACCTACGTACGCATGGCCGGTCCGTTTCGCGACGACCAGGTGCTGCACTGCACCGACAACCGCGAAGAGATGCAGCGTGCGCGGCATGCCTTCGAGTTAGCGGCGCAAGGGCGCTCGGTGGTGGTGGTGTCGTCGGGGGACCCTGGAGTATTTGCCATGGCGGCCGCGGTGCTGGAGGCCTTGCACGAGTCGAGCGAGCCAAGCTGGCATTCGGTTGAGCTGGAAATTCTGCCGGGGATTTCCGCATCCCTGGCCACTGCGGCCCAGGCCGGTGCGCCGCTCGGCCATGACTTCTGCGTGCTGTCGCTGTCGGACAACCTCAAGCCTTGGGAGATCATCGAGAAGCGCCTGGACCTGGCCTGCCAGGCTGACCTGGCCTTGGCGTTCTACAACCCGATCTCCCGGTCTCGCCCGTGGCAATTGGGCAGGGCGCTGGAAATTGTCGGCCAGCATCGCACGCCGGATACACCCGTGGTGCTGGGGCGCGACGTTGGCCGGCCGGGGCAGACGCTGCGGGTGGTGACGCTTCGCAGTTTGACGCCGGATCAGGTGGATATGCGGACCATGGTGTTGATTGGGTCGTCGACTACTTGTGTGTTCCCACGCGCTGAAGGCGGGGAGTGGGTGTATACGCCGCGGTGGTACGGCCAGAAGCCTTGACTGGGCCCTGTAGGAGCGGGCTTGCCCGCGATGCAGGCTACGCGGTGAATCTGAATTACCGCGGTGAATCTATCGCGGGCAAGCCCGCTCCTACAAGGTTCGGTGTTTAGCTCACCAGGTACCCCTTGATCCCGGTAAAGATAATCTGCGCCGCCAGGGCGCAGACGAACAGGCCCATCAGGCGGCTGACGATTTGCAAGCCTTGTTCGCCGAGAATGCGTTCGATCCGGTGCGACAGAAACAGCACGATGCCCACGGTGAGGCTGGCCAGGGCGATGCCGACAATGGCGATGAGTTTGTCGTCCCAGTGCGGCTGCCCCACGCCCATGACCAGCAACGCACCGATGGTGCCCGGCCCGACGGTGATGGGGATGGTCAGCGGGACGATGGTCACGTCCTGCTGCACGTTATCGGTTTGCACACCGGATTTGCCCTGGGCCATGCCCAACGCTGAAATGAACAGCACGCTGCCCGCGCCAATGCGAAAGGCGTCGGCGGTAATGCCGAATACGCCGAAAATCACCCGCCCGAACAGGTACAGTAATACGCTGGAAATGACCACGCCCAAGGCAACATTCCATGCCAGGCGCTTGCGTTCCTTGGTCGAGTAACCGCGTGTCAGGCTGATGAAACATGACAGCACGAAGAACGGGCTGTAAAGCACGAGCATCTTCAAGTAGACGCTGAACAACACATGGAGCATGGTCGGGGCTCGCTACGCAATTGGGCAGGGATGAGTCTATCAGGCGATTGCGCCAGGCTTGCTGAGCTCAAGCAAAAGCCTGTGTTTCAGCCGCTGTTTGCCTGGTTGGCGCCTTGGTCGCGCACGGCAACCCAGTGCTCGATCAGTTCACGCAGTTGCGACAGTTCAATGGGTTTGGCCATGTGGCCGTCCATGCCGGCCAGGCGTGCGCGTTCCTTGTGCTCGTTGAGGATATGCGCCGTGAGGGCGACCACGGGGGTGCGCGGGCGATGGTTGCCCCGCTCCCAGGCACGCAGTTGTTCGGTGGCGGAAAAACCATCGAGCACCGGCATCTCGCAGTCCATCAACACCAGGTCGTAGCGCTGCGCTTTCATGGCTTGCAGGGCTTCCTCGCCGTTGCTGGCGGTATCGGGCTCCAGGTTGAGTTTGCCGAGCATGCCGCGGATCACCTTGGTCGAGATGCTGTTGTCTTCAGCTACCAGAATACGGAAGTCGCTGGGCACATCGGCCGGCGTGGGTGCGACAGCGATGTAGGCAGCCGGCGTCGGGCTGGCATTGCTGCGCTGGGCCAGTTCGTCGGCCAAAGTCGTCTTGAGCGTGTAGCCGGCCACGGGCTTGGCCAGGATGCGCTTGATCCCGGCATTGCGGGCGATGACCTTGCTCGGGGCATTGCTGATGCCGGTGAGCATGATGATCAGGATGTCATGGTTCAGGCTCGGGTCTTCCTTGATCTTGGCCGCCAGTTGCATGCCGGTCATGCCGGGCATGTTCTGGTCGAGCAGGACCACGTCGAAGTAATCGCGTAGGTGGGCCTTGGTCCGCAGCAGGGCCAGGGCCTCCTTGCCTGAAGGCGCGGCACTGACGTTCATGCCCCAGGCGCTGCACTGCTGCACCAACACTTTGCGGCACGTGTCGTTGTCATCCACCACCAGGGCGCGTGCACCCTTGAGCGGGCCATCGAGGTCGGCTGCCGGTTGCTCCAGGCGGTCGGCGTCCAGGGGCAGGGTCAGCCAGAGTGTGCTGCCCTGGTTGTTGCTCGACTTGATGCCGAATTCGCCCCCCATCAGGGTGACCAACTGCTTGGCGATGACCAGCCCCAGGTGGCCCCCCAGCTTGTTGCTGGAGAGGAAGTTCTTGCGGTGCAACTCAGCCTGCATCAAGGCATCGCGCTCGGCGGCGGGCATCGGCTGCCCGCTGTCCTGCACCGCAATGCGCAGGCGTGGCCGGTCGCTGCGTTGGTCAAGGGCCACCACCAACAGGATTTCGCCCTCGTCGGTTTTCTTCAGGGCATTGTCGAGCAAGCTCAGCAGGGTCTGGCGCAGCCGCGTCGGGTCGCCGCTGACAACGCGTGGCACCTGTGGCTGGGTGAAACTGATCAGCTCGACATTCTGCTGTTCGGCCTTGGCCCGGAAAATGTTCAGGCAGTCCTCGATCAGGGCGTTGAGGTCGAACTGCACGTCATCGAGCTCGATCTGCCCGGATTCAAGCCTGGAGATATCGAGAATTTCGTTGATCAGGGTGAGCAGCTC
>CAZOEC010000161.1:0-8914 GCA_964578635.1 uncultured Pseudomonas sp. | reverse complement strand
CAAATGGGCCGGCCAGTGCGGCGAGTGCGGGGCCTGGAACACCCTGGTGGAAACCCTGCTCGAAGCCACTGCCGCCACCCCCAGCGGGCGCGCGGGGTGGGCCGGCGAGCAGGCGCAGATCAAGACCCTGGCCGAGGTCAGCGTCGAAGAAGTGCCGCGCTTTTCCACCGCCTCCGGCGAACTCGATAGGGTGCTCGGCGGTGGCCTGGTGGACGGCTCGGTGGTGCTGATCGGCGGTGACCCCGGCATCGGCAAATCGACCATCCTGCTGCAGACCCTGTGCAATATCGCCACGCGCTTTCCCGCGCTCTATGTCACCGGCGAGGAATCCCAGCAGCAGGTGGCCATGCGTGCGCGCCGCCTGGGTCTGCCGGAAGACAAGCTCAAGGTCATGACCGAAACCTGTATCGAAAGCATCATCGCCACCGCGCGCCTGGAGAAACCCAAGGTGATGGTGATCGACTCGATCCAGACCATCTTCACCGAACAGTTGTCCTCGGCCCCCGGCGGTGTATCCCAGGTGCGCGAGAGTGCGGCGCTGCTGGTGCGTTTCGCCAAGCAGAGCGGCACGGCGATCTTCCTGGTCGGCCATGTGACCAAGGAGGGTGCGCTGGCCGGGCCGCGGGTGCTCGAACATATGGTCGACACCGTGCTGTATTTCGAGGGCGAGTCCGATGGCCGTCTGCGTCTGCTGCGCGCGGTGAAGAACCGTTTCGGCGCGATCAACGAACTGGGGGTGTTCGGCATGACCGACAAGGGCCTGAAAGAGGTCACCAACCCCTCGGCGATCTTCCTCACCCGCGCCCAGGAAGAAGTCCCCGGCAGTGTGGTGATGGCTACCTGGGAGGGCACCCGACCGATGCTGGTGGAGGTTCAGGCGCTGGTCGACACCAGCCATATGGCCAACCCGCGCCGCGTCACCCTGGGCCTGGATCAGAACCGTCTGGCCATGCTTCTGGCCGTGCTGCACCGGCATGGCGGTATCCCGACCTACGATCAGGACGTGTTTCTCAACGTGGTCGGTGGAGTCAAGGTGCTGGAAACCGCATCGGATCTGGCGCTGATGGCGGCAGTGATTTCCAGCCTGCGCAACAAGCCGCTGCCCCATGATCTGCTGGTGTTTGGCGAGGTTGGGCTGTCGGGCGAAATCCGTCCGGTACCGAGCGGTCAGGAACGCTTGAAAGAGGCGGCCAAGCACGGCTTCAAACGCGCCATCGTGCCCAAGGGCAATGCGCCGAAAGATCCGCCGCCCGGTTTGCAGGTGGTTGCAGTAACGCGCCTGGAGCAGGCGCTGGATGCATTATTTGAGTAGCGAAGAGCTTTCGTAGCCCGAATAAGCGTCAGCGCAATCCGGGGGCGGTTTAATGCCGAACGCCGCACTCCCGGATTGCGCCAAGGCTTATCCGGGCTCCCTGTTTGTCCAGCCTCAGTCCGCTTCGCCGAGGGCGGCCAGTTCGCGTTCCAGCAGGCTTTCGTCGCCCAGGTTGAGTTCGACCAGGCGGCGCAGGTGGCTGATCGAGTCGAGGTCGATATGCCGGCAAACGAAGCCGAGCAGATTGTCCTGGGTGCGGGTCAGCACCACTTCCATCCGCACGCAGGTATCGTCGGCCAACCGGATGCTGGCTTCGAAGGGTTGGTGCGGGTCGCCATTCCAGCCGCCGGGGCGCTTGATCAGCAAACCTTTCAGTGACACGTCATGCAGCTCGACTGCCCAGCTCCGTTCACCCTGAAGGATCTCGGTGGGGGCATCGAAAGCGATGCGATGAAAGCGCCGCCGCTCGTTGGCTGTATTGCTCATGCAAAAAACTCCTGCGGGGTTTAGTCCACTATAGCCAAGGTGGGTGTCGAGGGTACGGTTTGTTTGCCTGGCGCGCGGCACAAAAAAGCCCGCCGGGTGGGCGGGCTTTTTAGTGGCGGGCCAGAGGCTGTTTACGATCTTGCGAGCTAGAGTCCTGCAAGGCGCTACGTTAGTAACAGCCTCCGGCTGGTCAAGCAGGTGAGGAAGCGGACTGGGCTCGCACACGAGTGTACGAGTTGTACATGAGCATTCCGAACCTGTTTTCAACGCAGCAGGGCCGACGCGCAGCAGATCGTAGGCAGTCTCTGCGGCTTAGTTGCCGTAAACCGGGAACTTGGCGCAGACCGCTTTGACCTGCTCGCGTACGCGTGCTTCAACGGCTTCGTCGCCCAGGTTGGCGAGGATTTCGCAGATCCAGCCAGCCAGTGCGCGGCACTCGTCTTCCTTGAAGCCGCGGGTGGTCACGGCCGGGGTGCCGATACGCAGGCCCGAAGTAACGAATGGCGAGCGTGGGTCGTTCGGCACGCTGTTCTTGTTCACGGTGATAAAGGTGCGACCCAGGGCGGCGTCGGCGTCCTTACCGGTGATCTCCTGCTTGATCAGGCTGAGCAGGAACAGGTGGTTCTCGGTACCGCCGGACACCACGTCGTAGCCGTTTTCGATAAACACGCTGGCCATGGCCTGGGCGTTCTTGATCACTTGCTGCTGGTAGGCCTTGAACTCGGGCTGCAGGGCTTCCTTGAAGCACACCGCCTTGGCCGCGATCACGTGCTCCAGCGGGCCGCCTTGGCCGCCCGGGAATACCGCGGAGTTGAATTTCTTCTCCAGCGCTTCGTTGGCACGCGCCAGGATCAGGCCGCCACGCGGGCCGCGCAGGGTTTTGTGGGTGGTGGTGGTGACTACGTCGGCGAACGGCACCGGGTTCGGGTACACACCAGCGGCAACCAGGCCGGCCACGTGGGCCATGTCGACGAACAGGTAGGCACCGACCTTGTCGGCGATGGCGCGGAAACGTGGGAAGTCCAGCACCTGGGAGTAGGCGCTGAAGCCGGCGATGATCATCTTCGGCTTGTGCTCAACGGCCAGACGCTCGACTTCGTCGTAGTCGATCAGGCCGGCATCGGTGATGCCGTACTGCACGGCGTTGTACAGCTTGCCGGAGAAGCTGACGCTGGCACCATGGGTCAGGTGGCCGCCGTGGGCCAGGCTCATGCCCAGTACGGTGTCACCGGCTTCCAGCAGGGCCATATACACGGCGCTGTTGGCTTGCGAGCCGGAGTGCGGCTGGACGTTGGCGTAGTCGGCACCGAACAGTTCCTTGGCGCGGTCGATGGCCAGCTGCTCGACGATATCGACGTATTCGCAACCGCCGTAGTAACGCTTGCCCGGATAGCCTTCGGCGTACTTGTTGGTCAGTACCGAACCCTGGGCTTCCATCACCGCTGGGCTGGTGTAGTTCTCCGAGGCAATCAGCTCGATGTGATGTTCCTGACGCTGAGCTTCCTGCTCCATCGCGGCAAACAATTCGGCGTCATAACGGGCGATAGTCAAATCACGGCTGAACATGGCATTCCCCTGAGAAAAAGCAGCTGGGCGGTAGAAAGAGGGGGCGAATTCTACCCCATCTCGGCCGAACAGGGGTATGCAGCGCAGTCATGTGGCGGATAAGTGGGGCTCATGGGCAAGGCAGTCTCAAGCTGCATATTTGCAGTTTTGTCGCCCAGATAAGCGTCAGCGCAATCCGGGAGCTTCGCTCGCAAGGGCATCCCGGATTGCATCCGGGCTACGGGGCGGCACCGGCGCGACGAGAATCGGGCGGGTTGTCGCTAGCTGAGCATAAACAACGCGGTGCCGCTAAACAGCGCGGTGAATTGCTTGGCTGGCATCGGCCGGCCGAGCAAGAAGCCCTGTACCTCGTCGCAGTCATGGCCACGGAGGAAGTCCAGCTGGGCCAGGGTTTCCACGCCCTCGGCGATCACCGTGAGGTTGAGGCTGTGGGCCATGGCGATAATGGCGCGGGCGATCTGGCCGTCCTGTTCGCCGTGGGGCAGGCCATCGACAAAGCTGCGGTCGATCTTCAGCACGTCGATGGGGAACTGCTTGAGGTAGTTCAGCGACGAGTAGCCGGTGCCGAAGTCGTCGATGGCCAGGCACACCCCCAGGCGCTTGAGGCTGGTCATGGTCTGCATGGCATTGGCCACGTCGTCCATCAGGATGCTTTCGGTCAGCTCCAATTCCAGGCAGGCCGACGGGATGCCGCTGTCCCTGAGGATGCTGGCGATGCGCGAGCCCAGATCGCCTTCGGCAAACTGCCGGGCCGACAGGTTGACCGAGATCTTCGGCACCCGCACCTTGGCCTGATGCCACTGGCTGAGCTGGTGGCAGGCCTCGCGCAGCACCCACTCGCCGACCTGGACCACCAGGCCCAGCTCTTCGAGCACCGGGATAAAGTCGTTTGGCGGCACCAGGCCGCGGCTCGGATGCTGCCAGCGCAGCAGCGCCTCGGCCCCGGTCAGGCGTTTGCCATCGCCGGAGAACTGCGGCTGGTAATAGAGCCTGAATTCGCCCTGTTCCAGGGCGTGGCGCAGGTCGCTTTCCAGTTCCAGGCGCTCCAGGGCGCTGGCGTTCATATCGGCCTGGTAGAACTGGAAGTTGTTCTTGCCGCGTTCCTTGGCGTGGTACATGGCGGTGTCGGCGTTCTTCATCAGCTGGCTCAGCTCGTTGCCGTCCTGGGGGCTCAAGGCGATGCCGATACTGGCGCTGACGAAGAACTCGCGGCCTTCGAGAATAAACGGCTGGGCCAGGCTGGCGAGGATCTGTTCGCCGACATGGATGGCCCGTTTCAATGCGCCATCGCGGCTGGCATCGGACTGCAACAGCAGGGTGAATTCGTCGCCGCCCATGCGCGCCACTGTGTCGTCGCCGTCGACGCAGGCGGCCAGGCGCACGGCCACTTCCTTGAGCATGCGGTCGCCGGCGGCGTGGCCCAGGGAATCGTTGATCGGCTTGAAGCGGTCGAGGTCGAGGAACATCAGCACCACCCACTCCTGGTGCCGCTCGCCATGCTGCAGGGCATTGTGCAGACGGTCCTGGAACAGGGTGCGGTTGGGCAGCTGGGTCAGGGCGTCGTAGTAGGCCAGGCGGTGAATGCGCTGTTCGCTGGCCTTGCGCTCGCTGATATCGCTGAAGAAGCACACGTAGCTGACCAGGTCGCCTTCGTCGTCCTTGACCGCGGTGATGCCGACCCAGGCCGGGAATTTCTCGCCGTTGCGGCGCTTGAGCCACACCTCGCCCTCCCAGCTGCCCTGCTGGTTGAGCTGGCGGATCACGAAGCTGAGGTGGCTGGCCTGCTGGGTATCGGCGGTGAGCATGCTCGGCAGCTGATCGAGGATCTGCCTGGAGCTGTAGCCGCTGACCCGGCTGAAGGCGTTGTTGACCTGGACGATATAGCCGGCCGGGTCGGTGACCAGAATCGCCGCGGTGGAGTGCTCGAACACCGTGGCGGCCATGCGCAGGTCTTTCTCCGCGCGGCGTTGCTGGCCGATGTCGCGGCCGACGCCGAGCAGGCCTTCGAAGCGTCCGCTGTCGTCCCACATGGGCACCAGGCGCAGTTCCACCGGGATCTTCTGGCCGTCGGCGCGCAGGCAGTCGAAGACGAACAGCTGCGGTAGGAACTGCGCGCGCAGTTCGGCCAGGCGTTGCGGATCGCCTAGGGCGTTGCGCACCCGCTCCAGCAGGGCGTAGAAACCGGTCAGCTGGCGCGGGTTGGTGGCCAGACCGTGGAAGCCATTGTTCAGCGCCCACTCGCTGTCGTAACCGAGCACCTGCATGACCGAGGGGCTGACATAGTTGAGCTGCAGCTTGTCGTCGGTGGAGAAGATCACGTCGCTGATGCTTTCGGCCAGCATCCGGTAGCGCTGCTCGCTGGTGCGCAGGGATTCGCTGCGCACGATCTGCTCGGTGATGTCCTTGGCCACGCCGATCAGCCGGCTGACCCGGCCGCGCTCATCGTAGGCCAGGGCCTGTTCGCGGATATCGAACCAGTGCCAGCTGCCATCGCGGTGCCGCCAGCGCAGCTCGAACTGCATCAGCCGGCTCTTGCCCAGCACCTGCTGGATATTGCGCATGCGCAGGTAGAGTTCGACGTCGTCGGGATGGAGGATCTTCTCCCACAGGCGCTCGCCCATTTCGCGCAGCTCGACCTTGTTGTAGCCCAGCTGCGGGCCCAGGTGGTTGTTGCTGTACATCACCCGCTTGGCGGCGATGTCGTGCACATAGATGGTGTCTGGCACGGCGCTGACCACATCGGACCAGAAGCGCTCGCGCTCGATCAGCGAGGTTTCGACGCGCTTGCGGCTGGTGATGTCGCTGATGCTCAGGGTTACCGAATTGAGTTCCTGGGGATTCTCCGGCAGGCGCAGGAGTAGCCACAGGTGGCGTTCCTGGCCCTGCAGCGTGTTGATCTGGCGCTCCATTTCCAGCAAGCCGCTGCCCGTGAGCAGGGCGTTGATCAGCTGCAGGCGGAAGCCCTCGGGGTGCAGCGGGCCACTGTTGAACAGGTGCTGCCAGGCCTGCTCGGTGGAGTCGACGCCGAGCAGGCGCAGGGCCACCTGGTTGGTTTCGGTCAGGCGCAGGCGCTGGCAGAGTGCCTGGTGTCGCTGCGGGTCGGCCGCCAGCCAGCGCTGCAGGCCGGCTACATCGCGGATCTGCTGGTGCTGCAGGTAGGCGTGCAGATCGGCCAGGTCGAGCACGCACAGGGCGGTACCGGTGCCTTCGAAAATATCCTGATAGCGCCTGCGGGTTTCGCGCAGCACCTGATTGGCATGCTGCTCTTCGGTGACGTCGCGCAGCACCCAGACAAAGCCGCCATGCGTGGACTCTTCGCCCAGGTCGCTGCGGCTGATGTCGTACAGCCGCGGCTCCCCGTTCTGGCGGATTTCCACCAGGTCCGGGCCCAGCTCATGGGACTCGCCGTTGCCGTGCAGCAGCATGGGGTCGAGGCGCGGCAGCAGTTGCAGCAGGTGCCAGTTGTGCACCTCGGCATTGCTCAGGCCGAACAGGCTTTCGGCCTGGGGGTTGAGGTACTGCAGCTGGCCGTTGCCGTCGGTCACCAGCACCCGCTCCTCGATGGCACCCAACACCGTCGCGGCCTGTTGCAGGGAGCGCCGCGAGGCGGTGTTGAGGGCGTGCAGGTTGCGCTGCTCGTGGAGCAGGCGATACAGGGCGAACAGGGTGAGCAGGGCGCAGAGGATAAACAGCAGCAGCTTGCTGGCCAGTTGCGGCAGTTGCTGGGCGCGCACCTTGCGTTCGTTGAACAGCGCGCGCAGCTGCCAGTCGCTGCCCGGCAGCGGGCTGAGCAGGATGCTCTGGGCCAGGTTCTCGGCGGTGACGGGGGGCGCAATCGGGCTGTCCGGCGACAGGTTGTCACCCTGGCTGGCGATGACCCGTTGCGAGTAGCGGTCTTCCAGCAGCCACTGCTGGGGGCTTTGATGGTGTTCGCTAAGCCAGCTGCGCAGCGCCTGGTTGGTCAGATGCAGGACCCAGAAACCCTTGCCCTGCACCTGGCTCAGCATCAGGTAGATTTCGCCACCGTCCTGGGCGCTGAAGGCATAGAAGTAGTTGTGCGGCTGGCCGCGCTGGAACAGTTCGCCGAGGTACAGCACGTTCGGCGGCGGGGCCCCGGCGCTGGCCAGCATCTGTCCCTGGGCGTTCAGCCAGATCAGCCCGCGCAGTGTCGGAAACACGCCGCGCAGCGAGCCGAGCAGGGCCTCGCTGGCGGCACCCGGTGCGGGCGGGCGGCTGTGGGGCTGTAGCAGGGCCTGGCCGGCGCTGGCCTTGAGCTCCATGTTCAGGCTCAGGTGATTGGCCAGCTGGTTGCTGTAGGCATGGCTGAGCTGGCGCTGGTTGTTCTGCAACTGGTGCGATTCAAGGTGCAGTTGCCACAGCAGCAAACCCAGCATCAGCATGACCAGCGCCACCAGCGTGCCCCTGGCAGGGCCGCTCATGGGCGCAAGCAGGGCTTCGCTGGAGAGGCGCGAAGCGGGTGGGGGCGTGACTCTAGGCAATGACCTAAATCCTGGGATGAGCTGTATCTGGGGATTATCCGGCTTCGTCATCCGTAGCGAAGGCTGCCTGGCTCGCAGCGCGGATAACGCAATGCGGGCATGCCAGGCGAGTTAACCAATTCGAGTAAAAAATAACCACTAGTTAGAGTGTCGCAGTCGTCATCCGGGCTCGCCCGAGCGTGCCTGGCAAAGCCTGTGCCAGCCAGGGACGCGACAGCCGGCTAGCATGCCATAAATATGGCAAAGTGCCAGTGTGGCCGACGAGCGTCGTTTGCCCTGCATCGCGCATTCCGGTAGCTTTGCCGCACGCGCGTGGCTGTGCGGATCAGTGCTCGAGCTGCCATTCGGGGCAGCCTGCGGGCCGATTAAAGCGCAGGCCGAGCGCCTGCTCGGCTGCGGTCCGTCACAACCTGCAGCCTTATATCTCGTTTTTCTGTCCAGAACCCAGGTTATCCATGGCCCAATACGTCTACACCATGCATCGGTTGAGCAAAGTAGTGCCGCCGAAGCGGGAAATCCTCAAGAACATCTCCCTGTCCTTCTTCCCCGGTGCCAAGATCGGCGTGCTCGGCCTCAACGGCTCGGGCAAGTCCACCCTGTTGAAAATCATGGCCGGGGTCGATACCGAATTCGACGGCGAAGCCCGTCCGATGCCCGAGCTGAATGTCGGCTACCTGCCCCAGGAGCCGCAGCTCGATCCGAACAAGACCGTGCGCGAAGTGGTGGAAGAGGCCGTGAGCCAGATCAAGGACGCCCAGGCGCGTCTGGATCAGGTCTACGCCGCTTACGCCGAGCCGGATGCCGACTTCGACAAGCTGGCCGCCGAGCAGGCCAAGCTCGAAGCCATCCTGCAGACCAGCGACGGCCATAACCTCGAGCGTCAGCTGGAAGTCGCCGCCGACGCCCTGCGTCTGCCGGCCTGGGATGCCAAGGTCGCCGTGCTCTCCGGTGGCGAGAAGCGCCGCGTGGCGCTGTGCCGCCTGCTGCTGTCGGCCCCCGACATGCTGCTGCTCGACGAACCGACCAACCACCTGGACGCCGACTCGGTGGC
>CAZOEC010000160.1:0-9008 GCA_964578635.1 uncultured Pseudomonas sp. | reverse complement strand
CCCACCCCCATAAAAAACGCCCGGACGAGTCCGGGCGTTTTTTATGGGCGTAATCGCCGCTTTTACTGCTGAAGCATTTGCCCGATGGTCGGGTCCTTGAAGGCGCGGGTCAGGGCGTCGCTGAGCACGTCGCTGATCAGCTTGGTATTGGTCGCCTGGTTAGGTGCCATACCGAAACGCTGGTTGAGCGAGGCACCGTAACGGCCGCTGTAGCGCCGGCTGCTGTTCTGCACATCGGAGCGGAAGGTGGCGGTGATATTCGCCTCGGTCACATACAGACCTTCTTTCGGCGACTGATACTTCAGCTCGGCCAGGGTCAGAGTCAGCTGCGGCGCATTGTAGGCATTGGCCGTAGGGGTAAAGCCGAGCAGGCGGACGGCCGCTTCGGCCTGGGCCTGCAGCTTGGGCAGGATGTCCTGGCCGGTAACACTGATGGCACTGGTTTCCGGGTAGAGACCGCCACGGGTGCCCAGCACTGGCGACGGCCGGCCGTCGGCCACGCGCACGACGACCGGCTGGCCCTGGCCGACTGCCGTCAATGGGCTGTTGATCTTGGGTTGCGGGCTGAGTTGTTGCGGGCTGTGGGCGCAGCCAACCAGGGTCAGGCTGGCAACAGCCACCAGGCCAAGCAGTAGACGATGCATGCTCATCTCTCCAATAAAAGGGGCGAAAGTGGCGCGCAGTATAACCGCGGTGCAAACGCCTGACAGCGCTGCTTTTTGGAACCTTTTACGGCGCAACTGGTTCCCGTCACAGCCCTGTCACGTGGCCGTGGCATAAGACTTTAGTCGTCCCCAGACTGAGTCATTCGCCATGTTTTCACTGTTTGCCTTGTTCGCCCCTGCCCGCCCTCTGCGCGCTTTCGCCCTGCTCAACAGTCAGGGCATCTGCCGTTCCCTGCGCCAGTCAGCCCAGGCCCCACTAGGCGCGGGCTGGGTCGAGGTGACCCAGGTCAACCTCAGCTGGCTCGATCAACCCCTGCCGGGCAGCGCAATAATTCCCCCAACCAGAGTCCAGGCACGCCCCCGCACCGCGCTGCCGGCCTGACAGACGGAAGAAGAAAAGTCACGCCAGGCGATCAATTTTTCCGCTTTGCCCTTATAATCTCGCCCCGATTATAAGGACGCCTCCTGATCGGGCCTTGCCCTCGCGCCGATGCCGCACTGATCGGCCACCGCCCCAGAGAGTCGCCCACTTCGCGCTGCCCCTCCGGTTGCCGCCTTCGCCCATAACGTAAACGCCTGCAGCATAGCTGCGGCTGCTTTGCGCGGGCGCAAAGGCAACCCACCACGCAGACGTGCTTTTTGAGGTTCACGGCTCCAAAAGAGCGTGAAAAAAACGGTTTTAAAAACTTCACAAGAGTGTGGCGAAAATGAACGATCTTGCGGCAGGCATCAGCTTCCTGGGTCTTACTTCCTTTTATCCAGAGCATCTCGGCGACTTCTGATCGGCCGTGTTTTATGCACAGGCCTTCTAACGTCTATTGAGTGCTGGTTTGCGGAGAAGTAGTAATGGCGCAGAACGATTACGAAACGATGGATGTGGTGCTGGTGGGAGCCGGCATCATGAGCGCGACCTTGGCCGTGCTGTTGAAGGAACTCGACCCCGGCATCAAGCTGGAAGTGCTCGAGATGATGGACGCCGGGGCACTGGAGAGTTCCAACCCCTGGAACAACGCCGGTACCGGCCATGCCGGCCTGTGTGAGTTGAATTACACGCCGGAAGCGGAAGATGGCTCGATCGACATCAAGAAGTCGGTGACCATCAACACCCAGTTCGAAGAGTCCAAGCAGTTCTGGGCCTACCTGGTCGAGAAAGGTCGCTTCGGCACGCCTCAGTCCTTTATCAACCCCATCCCTCACCTGAGCTTCGTACGCGGCCAGAAAGGTATCGACTTCCTCAAGAAGCGCTTCAAGGCGCTGACTGTGCACCATGCCTTCGCGGACATGGAATACACCGAGGATCGCGCCACCCTGCAAGAGTGGATGCCGCTGATGATGCCGGGCCGCGATGCCAACGAGCCGATTGCAGCCACCCGCGTCATGGCCGGCACCGACGTCAACTTCGGCAATCTGACCAAGAGCCTGCTGGCTCATATTGGCCAACAGCCGCAAGCCAAGGTCACCTGCAGCCAGAAAGTCGTCGGCCTGGCGCGCAACGGCCAGGGCTGGCGAGTCAGCGTCAAGGACCAGCAGAACGGCAGCAGCCGGGAAATCCAGGCCAAGTTCGTCTTCCTCGGCGCGGGCGGCGCGGCCCTGCCGCTGCTGCAGATGTCCGGCATTGAGGAAGGCAAAGGCTTTGGCGGTTTCCCGGTCAGCGGCATGTGGCTGCGCTGCGACAATCAGGACGTGGTTCGGCAGCACCAGTCCAAGGTCTACAGCCAGGCTGCGGTCGGCTCGCCGCCCATGTCGGTACCACACCTGGATACCCGCATGGTGGATGGCAAGACCTCGCTGCTGTTCGGCCCTTACGCCGGCTTCACCACCAAGTTCCTCAAGCGTGGTTCGTTCCTCGACCTGCCGCTGTCGATCCGCTTCAACAATATCGGTCCGATGCTGGCGGTGGCCCGCGACAACTTCGACCTGACCCGCTACCTGGTCAAGGAAGTGCTGCAATCCGAAGCCCAGCGCCTGGAAACCCTGCGTGGTTTCTACCCCCTGGCCAAGGCCGAGGACTGGAGCCTGGAGGTGGCCGGCCAGCGCGTGCAGATCATCAAGAAGGACGCCAAGAACGGCGGCATCCTGCAGTTCGGCACCGAACTGGTGGCGGCCAAGGACGGCACCATCGCCGCCCTGCTCGGTGCCTCGCCTGGTGCCTCGGTGACGGTGTCGATCATGCTTGACCTGATCCAGCGCTGCTTTCCCGAGCAGGTCGCTTCGGCGCAGTGGCAGACCAAGCTGGCCGAGATCTTCCCGGCTATGGGCAAGGTGCTGGCCAACGATGCCGAGCGCTACCGCGAAGTCCAGGCCCGTTCCGATGCGCTGCTGCAACTGGAACCCCTGGAGCAGCCGGTCAACGCCTAAGCTGGCCCAATAAAAAAACCGCCTCTAGGGGCGGTTTTTTATGGCCGTTAACAATAACGCTTCTGCAGGAGCGGGCTCTTGCCCGCGAAGATTTAACGCAGATACGCCAGAGTGATTGGCTCAGAGCAGCAAGAAAGGTGGGGCCCCGATGCGCACGACGTACCGCGTTGTGTATTCGTCTGGCTTAAGCGGACGCCGCCAGTGGGTGGAAGCTGAAGTAGTGACGCAGGGCGTCGACCATTTCCACGTAATCGGCGGGCGGGGCGACCAGGGCAAAACCCGAGTCGTAATACCCCGGGGTGACATCCTCGCGGCACCACTGGCAGGTGGCGGAGAAGTCGATAAAGTGCGGTTCGAGCTGGCCGGGGATTTTCAGGCGCATATCGAAACGCGCCCCAACCAGCAGCGGCAGCTGGCTGATCAGCAACAGGCCGTCCAGGGACACATTGCCGATGTAGCCCATCGGCTTGTCGGTGATGCGATTGAACACCTTCAGGTAGTACGGCAACTGATGGCGTTCGATGCGGCGCTGAACGTGCATAGGCATAGTGGCAAATCGCTATGGATGGCCATTGAGTATGGCCCCACTACTGCGGGTAAACCAGTTTCAGGAGCAGCGCTCTGACACCCGGTCACGCAACTGACGACGAGTGGTATCGAGCTCCTCGTCACTGAGGTAGTTGCGCTGGCCGTCCGCGGTTTCCTGGTAGTAGCGCAGGCCTTCGGGAATCTCCGCGAGCGTGCGGCGCAATTTATTGCATTCGTTCGCCCGCTCGGCCCGGCTCTGGGCCGCCGCTGCCGAAGCCTGAGCCTGCTCTTCGCGGCGTGCGTCATAAAAGCGGCTGGCGCGGGCTTCACGCTCGCGGGTCAGCTCGTCACGCTCGACCACCTGGGGTTTGACCTCGACCACCTCGGCACCCGCCGCGGCGGGGCGCTGGCCGAAATGCACCTGGCCATTGGCGTCGGTCCAGCGATAGATTTCCGCAGCCGCCAACCCCGGCACGAGCAACAGACATAGCAACGCACGCATGGAATCCCTCCCGATCAAGTCCCAAGCTTAATGCCCGACCCGGCGGGCCTTGGCGCTCGTCGACCAGCGGTCAAGGGTTTGCAGCAGAGACCTTGGCCGGTTCGACCGGGCTATCATGCCCAAGCTGACGCAGGGTTTCCAGGCGCGCGCGGGCGCGGTAGGCATATTCGCTGGTGGGGTAGCGGGCGACGATGAACTGGTAGGTCTGCAGCGCATCGACAAACAATGCCTGACGCTCCAGACACTGCCCGCGCAGCAGGGAAATCTCCGGCTGTATATAGCTGCGCGAACGGCTGTAACGCTCGGCCTTGGACAGGTAGAGCATCACTTCCTCGCACTCGCCACGCTCATAGGCCTGGTAGGCATTGTTCAGATTGCTGTCCAGGCGATGGCGGCTGCACCCCAGCACGCTGAACAGCAGCACCACGATCACTAGAATTCGCATAACCTTCTCCTCTATGGGCAGTGTATCGACCGCCGGGGGAAATTCTTCAGGCCCATATCCTCCGATGGGTCTTGGCCATCCTGGCTGGCCCGGCCAGCCGCGCCTGGCTAGACTGGCGCGACCCGGCTATTCGCCCTGGAGTCGTCATGCCCATCGCTCACCGCCTGCTGCCCCTGGTCTGTCTCGGCCTGCTCAGCGCCTGCTCCCCCACCACCCCGTTGTTTATCGCCCAGGTGGCCACCCATGAAGTGGTGGAATACAAGACCCTGAAGAATAACCGCATGCTCGCCGCCATCGAAGAGGAAGGCGACCTGCTGACCTACAGCGCCCAGGCCATCCGCGATGGTAAAAGCGAAAAGGCCGAACAGCTCTACCTGACCGGCTACCGCGACGAGAAACTCAGCAACGAAGTCCGCGCCATCAGCCTGTACCAGAGCGGCCTGCTCTATATGAACCGCTTTAACGAACAGCGTGACGACAGCAAGGCCCTCAACTACTTCTCCCAGGTACTTAACGAATTCCCCGCCAGCCGCGCGGCCGAGCGGGCCGAGGCGCGCATCGTGATGATCCGCCAACGCGCCAAAGAGCCGGTACAAAAGACCTCACGCGAACTGCTCGCCCACTGGAAACCCAACCAGCAACTCGACCTGTACAAGCCCAGCCTAGACCCGGACATGACTCTGCTGTCGCGCCGCGCCGTGCTGAAGAACCGCGTCGACGAGGCCGAAGAACTCTACCTGCTGGCCTTGAGCGACCCCGGCATCCCCGCCGATATCAAGGAAAAGGCCCTCTACCAGCTCGCCCTGATGTACCTGGCCCCCGACAACCCCAGCGCCAGCCGCGACAAGGCCATCACCTACCTGCGCCGCCTGCTGGTGCAATATCCGCAGAGCGATCTGAACATCAAGGCCGCCCGCCATCTGGATCAGGCGCTAAACCGCGCCACGTTCTAGCCCCAGGCGGCCGGCGCATAAATGCCCAGCAACCCGCTCCAGTAGGGTGCGCCGTGCGCACCGAGCAATCTGCGCCATTGCTGAGCAAGCCCCCCGGACCAAGGGCCTTGGCAAGAACCCACGGCCTACACTGGTGCGCACGGCCCCATCGCCTGCAACAGCGGCTATTTACCCCCGCAAACAGCGCCCACAACACCAGTTGCCTAGGTAGTGCAGAGGAACAATGACTACAGGGTTGCACCATAGTAGCCTCGTGCTCATTCGCAACTCAGGAGTCAGTGCATGACCATTCGCCGCACCAAAATCGTCGCCACCCTCGGCCCGGCCAGCAACTCGCCCGAAGTCCTCGAGCAACTGATTCTCGCCGGCCTCGATGTGGCCCGCCTGAACTTCTCCCATGGCACCCCCGACGAGCACAAGGCGCGCGCCAAACTGGTCCGCGACCTCGCCGCCAAGCATGGCCGCCATGTTGCCCTGCTCGGCGACCTGCAAGGCCCGAAGATCCGCATCGCCAAATTTGCCGACAAACGCATCGAACTGAAGGTCGGCGACCGCTTCACCTTCTCCACCAGCCACCCGCTGACGGCCGGCACCCAGGACATCGTCGGCATCGACTACCCGGATCTGGTCAAGGACTGCGGCGTCGGTGACGAGTTGCTGCTCGACGACGGCCGCGTGGTCATGCGCGTGGAAAGCGCCACCGGCGACGCCCTGCACTGCGAAGTGATCATTGGCGGTCCGCTGTCCGACCATAAAGGCATCAACCGCCGCGGTGGCGGCCTGACCGCCCCGGCCCTGACCGAAAAAGACAAAGCCGATATCAAGCTCGCCGCCGAGATGGAGCTGGACTACCTGGCCGTGTCCTTCCCGCGCGACGCTTCGGATATGGAGTACGCACGTAAACTGCGCGACGAGTCCGGCGGTACCGCCTGGCTGGTGGCCAAGATCGAACGCGCCGAAGCCGTAGCCGACGACGAAACCCTCGACGGCCTGATCCGCGCCAGTGACGCAGTGATGGTGGCCCGTGGCGATCTCGGCGTGGAAATCGGCGACGCCGAGCTGTGTGGCATCCAGAAGAAAATCATTCTGCATGCGCGCCGCCACAACAAGGCGGTGATCACGGCGACGCAGATGATGGAGTCGATGATCCAGAACCCCATGCCGACCCGCGCCGAAGTTTCCGACGTGGCCAACGCCGTGCTCGACTACACCGATGCGGTGATGCTCTCGGCGGAAAGCGCCGCCGGTGCCTACCCGCTGGAAGCGGTGCAAGCCATGGCGCGCATCTGCCTGGGCGCGGAAAAGCACCCGACCAGCAAGAAGTCCAGCCACCGCATGGGCACCGAGTTCGAGCGCTGCGACGAAAGCATCGCCCTGGCAGCCATGTACACCGCCAACCACTTCCCCGGCGTCAAGGCGATCATCGCGCTGACCGAAAGTGGCTACACGCCGCTGATCATGTCGCGCATCCGCTCCTCGGTGCCGATCTTCGCCTTCTCCCCGCACCGCGAAACCCAGGCCCGCGCGGCCATGTTCCGCGGCGTCTACACCGTGCCCTTCGACCCGGCGGCGCTGCAGCCCAGCGAAGTCAGCCAGGCGGCGGTGGACGAGCTGCTCAAGCGCGGTGTGGTACAGGCCGGCGACTGGGTGATCCTGACCAAGGGCGACAGCTACCACACCATCGGCGGCACCAATACCATGAAGCTTTTGCATGTCGGTGAAGCGCTGGTTTAAACCGCAAGCAATGCAAAAGGCCGCTCATTTAAGGCCAGTGAGCGGCCTTTTTTTGTAGCCCGGATGAAATCCGGGAGAAGGTCTAACGGCTGATACCGCTCCCGGATTGCATCCGGGCTACGTGTCTGCGCCGTAACGTAAAAAGGCCGCTCAACCGAGCGGCCTTTTGCTATCCGTAGGGCCAGGCCATGCGCACCGGAATTCTGGCAAACACGGGTGCGTGCGGTGCCCCTACGCGAACTTGGAGAAATCCGGCGTGCGCCGCTGCATAAAGGCGGTCAGCGCTTCGATGGCCTCCGGCGAACGCAGGCGCTGGCCGAATAGCGCCCCCTCCTCCTCGATCACCCGACGCAGTTCCTCACGCCCTGGTCCACGCATCAGGCGCTTGCTGTCCGCCACCGCTGCGGGGGCCAGCTGCTGAAAGCGCAGGGCCATTTCCCGGGCCTTGGCCAGGGTTGCTGCACCGCTCTCCAGCGCCTGATTGGCGATGCCCCAGGTGGCGGCCTGCTCGCCGGTAAAACTTTGCCCGAGCAGCAACAGTTCGGCAGCACGGGCATGGCCGAGCAGACGCGGCAAAATCAGGCTGGAACCGTATTCGGGGCACAGGCCGAGGTTGACAAAGGGCATCTTCAGGGTCGCATCGCCGCTGACATAGACCAGATCGCAATGCAGCAGCATGGTCGTGCCGATGCCCACCGCCGGGCCGTTGACTGCCGCCACCACCGGCTTGCTGAACTCGAACAGCGCCAGCATAAACTGGAACACTTCGCTGTTCAGTCCGGTGGGCGGGGCCTGGATAAAGTCGGCCACATCATTGCCGCTGGTAAAGCAGCTTTCGCCGCCGGTGATCAGCACGGCGCGTACGCTCGTGTCCTGATCGGCCTGCGCCAGCACTTCGGCCATGCCGCTGTACATGGCGCGGGTCAGGGCATTCTTCTTGTCCGGGCGGTGCATGCGCAGGGTCAGCAAGCCCTGCTCGCGCTCAACCAGTAGATGCTCACTCATCGTCTATCCTCGCGGAGCCGCCACGCCGCCATCAGCGGGCGTGGGGCAGAAACACATCGGCGAAGACCTGGTTGCGCGGCAGACCCGCCAGATAAAGGCGGCGTGCAAAGGCTTCGACGCTCGTCGGGTGGCCGCAGAGTAAGGCGATGGTTTGTCGTGAAACAAGGCGCAGTTCGGCCAAAGCAGCCGCCAAGTCGGCCGCCGTAATCAGTTCGACCTGCACCTGTGGATGGCTGGCAGCCAGTTCGCCCAGGCTGTCGGCCAGGTAATGCTCGCCAGCCTCATGGGCCAGGTGCATCACCCGGATAGTGCCCTGATGATCCTGGCGCAAGGCCTCGCGCAGCACTCCGTAGAGCGGGGCCAGGCCGGTGCCGGCGGCCATCAGCCAGAGCGGGCGCTGCTGCCAGTCGGCGTCGTAGTGCAGGGCACCGCCGCGCAGCTCGCCCAGACGCACGGCATCGCCTGGCTGAAAATGCCGGGCGGCGTCGCTAAAGGCCCCGCTCTGCCGGCAGTCCAGATGGAACTCCAGCCAGGGGTCTTCCGCCGGCAGGCTGGCCAGCGAATAGGGCCGGGCAATGCCGCTCTCCGTCCACAGCACCAGGTGCTGACCGGCGCGGTAACGCAGTGGCTGCTGTGGTATCAGGCGCAGGCGCAGCACCGTCGGGCTCAACCAGTCGCACGCGGCGATCCGGGCAGGCCGGCCATCACGCAGCGGGTCGAACACCTCGACCGCCAGATCATCGACAACCCGGCACTGGCAGGCCAGCCGCCAGCCCTGCTCGCGGCTGGCCCCATCCAGGGCCTCGGGCTTGGCGTCC
>CAZOEC010000159.1:0-9143 GCA_964578635.1 uncultured Pseudomonas sp. | reverse complement strand
GCCCGGCAGTTCCTGTCGATGATGGAAAAGCCCGACGTCGACACCATCGAAGGCCTGTCGCCGGCGATCTCCATCGAGCAGAAATCCACCTCGCACAACCCGCGTTCCACCGTCGGCACCATCACCGAGATCTACGACTACCTGCGCCTGCTTTACGCCCGCGCCGGTATTCCGCGCTGCCCGGACCACGACCTGCCGCTGGAAGCGCAGACTGTCAGTCAGATGGTCGATCAGGTATTGGCCCTGCCCGAAGGCAGCAAGCTGATGCTGCTGGCCCCGGTGATTCGCGAACGTAAAGGCGAGCATCTGGCGATCTTCGATGAGCTGCGCGCCCAGGGTTTTGTCCGCGTGCGGGTCAACGGCAAGATTTACGAGCTGGACGAACTGCCCAAGCTCGACAAGCAGAAGAAGCACAGCATCGATGCCGTGGTCGACCGTTTCAAGGCCCGTGGCGATCTGCAGCAGCGCCTGGCCGAATCCTTCGAGACCGCGCTGAAGCTGGCCGACGGCCTGGCCCTGATCGCTCCGATGGAGGGCGAGGAAGGTGAAGAAATCATCTTCTCCGCGCGCTTCGCCTGCCCGGTGTGCGGCCACTCGATCAGCGAGCTGGAGCCCAAGCTGTTCTCCTTCAATAACCCGGCCGGTGCCTGCCCGACCTGCGACGGCCTGGGCGTTAAGCAATTCTTCGACACCAAGCGCCTGGTTAATGGCGAACTGACCCTGGCCGAGGGTGCAATCCGCGGCTGGGACAGGCGCAACGTCTATTACTTCCAGATGCTCGGCTCGCTCGCCGCGCACTACGGTTTCAGCCTGGAAGTGCCCTTCGACGAGCTCAGCGCCGAGCACCAGAAGTGCATCCTGTTCGGCAGCGGCACGCAAAACGTCGACTTCAAGTACCTCAACGACCGTGGCGATATCGTCAAGCGCTCGCACCCCTTCGAAGGCATAGTGCCGAACCTGGAGCGGCGCTACCGCGAAACCGAATCCACCAGCGTGCGTGAGGAGCTGGCCAAGTTCCTCAGCACCCAGGCCTGCCAGGATTGTCGCGGCACCCGCCTGCGCCGTGAAGCGCGCCACGTGTGGGTCGGCGAGAAGACCCTGCCAGCGGTCAGCGGCATGCCGATTGGCGACGCCACCGAGTATTTCGGCAGCCTGGCGCTACCCGGCCGCCGTGGCGAAATCGCCGAGAAGATCCTCAAGGAAATCCGCGAGCGCCTGCAGTTTCTGGTCAACGTCGGCCTCGACTACCTGACCCTCGACCGCAGCGCCGACACATTGTCCGGCGGTGAAGCGCAACGTATTCGTCTGGCCAGCCAGATCGGTGCCGGCCTGGTCGGGGTGATGTATATCCTCGACGAACCGAGCATCGGCCTGCACCAACGCGACAACGAACGCCTGCTCGGCACCCTGCGCCACCTGCGCGACATCGGCAACACGGTGATCGTGGTCGAGCACGATGAAGACGCCATCCGCATGGCCGACTATGTGGTGGATATCGGCCCGGGTGCCGGCGTGCACGGCGGGCAGATCGTCGCCCAGGGCACCGCTGCCGAAGTCATGGCTCACCCGGATTCGCTGACCGGCAAATACCTCTCCGGGCGGGTGAAGATCGCCGTACCGGCCAAGCGCACGCCACGGGACAAGAAGCTCTCGCTGAAGATCAAAGGCGCGCGCGGCAACAACCTGCGTAACGTCGATCTGGACATTCCGATTGGCCTGCTCACCTGCGTCACCGGCGTGTCCGGTTCGGGCAAGTCGACCCTGATCAACAACACCCTGTTCCCACTCAGTGCCACCGCGCTGAATGGCGCAACCACCCTGGAAGCGGCCGCCCACGACAGCATCGACGGCCTGCAGCACCTGGACAAGGTGGTCGACATCGACCAGAGCCCGATCGGCCGCACGCCACGCTCCAATCCTGCGACCTACACCGGGCTGTTCACCCCGATTCGCGAGCTGTTCGCCGGCGTGCCGGAATCGCGTTCGCGCGGCTACGGGCCGGGGCGCTTCAGCTTTAACGTCAAGGGCGGACGCTGCGAAGCCTGCCAGGGCGACGGCCTGATCAAGGTGGAAATGCACTTTCTGCCGGACATCTACGTGCCCTGCGACGTGTGCAAGAGCAAGCGCTACAACCGCGAAACCCTGGAAGTGAAATACAAGGGCAAAAGCATCACCGAAGTACTCGACATGACCATCGAGGAAGCGCGGGTGTTCTTCGATGCCGTGCCGGCCCTGGCGCGTAAGCTGCAGACGCTGATGGATGTCGGCCTGTCCTATATCAAGCTGGGGCAGAGCGCGACGACGCTGTCCGGCGGCGAGGCGCAGCGGGTCAAGCTGTCGCGCGAGCTGAGCAAACGCGACACCGGCAAGACCCTGTATATCCTCGATGAGCCGACCACCGGCCTGCACTTCGCCGATATCCAGCAACTGCTCGACGTACTGCACCGCCTGCGCGACCACGGCAACACAGTGGTGGTGATCGAGCACAATCTGGACGTGATCAAGACCGCCGACTGGCTGGTGGACCTCGGCCCGGAAGGTGGCTCCAAGGGCGGCCAGATCATTGCCGTCGGCACACCCGAAGAAGTCGCCGAAATGCCCCAGTCGCACACCGGCTACTTCCTCAAACCGCTGCTGGAACGCGACCGCATCACCAGCTAAGCCGATGGACTGCCGAGGCTTCGTCGCCTCGGCGACCTCTCGGCAAACGCAACCTCTGCGCCCGGCCCAGGTCAAACTGGGGTCCCCCGGGCAGTACTGGCGGGACATCCTGACTTCTACAAGGAGAGTTCCCGATGCGTCTGACTTTTGCCGCCCTCCTGCTCGGCGCAGGCCTTAGCCCCGCGATTGCCGCTGCAGCCCAACCGAATGGCCCCTGGCTTAACGAACAACAGCAGGTCTCGCTCGAAGGCTTTATGAGCAATGCCCAGCTGTATGAACAGCTCGCCAGCGTGGCGCGCCGCTCCGGCGGCGTACTCAGCCTCGAACAGACCGGCACCAGCGGCGAAGGCCGGCCGATCTGGCTGGCACGCCTGGGTAAACCGGGCAACCCTGCGGTGATGATCATCACTCAGCAACATGGCGACGAACCTCACGGCACCGAAGCGGCCCTCGACCTGATCCGCAAACTGGCGTCCGGCGGCTCGTTCTCCAAGCAGGTGCTGGCCAACCTGCAAGTGCTGTTCATTCCCCGGGTCAACCCCGACGGCACCGCGCTCGCCACCCGCGGTAACGTCGATTTCAGCGCGCCGCAAACCAGTGCCAGCTGCCTGCGCGCCGATGGCAGCCTGGACCCGAGCAAGCTCGACCAGGGCCTGGGGGCCAATGTCACCGCCTATACCCTCGAAGAGGGTCCGCGCCAATGGAGCTACGACATCAACCGCTACCACTGGCCGGACTGGAGCCAAAGCACCCAGGTGCTGTGCAATCCGGGGCTGGCCGAGCAAACGCACTTCAACCCCAGCCAGAACCCGGTGCCGGAAGCCGTGGCGGTGCGCAGTGCCTATGACCGCTATCAACCCATGTGGATGGTCGATGTGCACAACCAGAACCCGGCCATCGTGCAGGACGATGCCGACCCCGAAGCCAATCGCCCTGGCCGCCAGATAACCGCTTCCATCGCCTGGCCGACCCACGCCGATGTCGATCCGGACGTGGTCGACCTGTCGAAGCAGATGGCCCTGGTAATGAAGAAGCGCTCCATGCAGATCGGCCATATGGAGGTCAGCAACTATTTCTACCAGCGCCCAGACGGCAGCATTCGCCGTGGCGGCGGCGACCCCGGCATCGCCCGCAACGCCTATGCGCTACTGGCCAGCGAGAGCCTGGCCAAGGGGGCCGAGGGACCGCTGGGCGGCAGCATCCTGATGGAAATCACCGGGCTCAACAGCCGCGGCCAGAAGTCCATCGGCATGCTGCGCAACAACGTCAGGGAAATGCTCGAAGCGCTGCTGGTGGCCAGCGCTGCTGGTGGCCAGCGCCGATGGCAGCCTGCTGACCCAGGATCCGGCCGAAACCGAGCTGCTGCTGCGCCCCGGCCAGGATGTCGACGAGCCACTGGCAAACCCGCACGACGAATAGCGCCTGCACCATGCAAAAAGCCCCGAATATTCGGGGCTTTTTGTTGCCAGCGATACGCCTACATCTGGCTCTGCAGGTAGTTCTCCAGGCCCAGCCGGTCGATCAGCCCCAGCTGAATTTCCAGCCAGTAGGCATGATCTTCCTCGGTGTCCTTGAGCTGCACCAGGAGGATATCGCGGGTCTGGTAATCCTGATGTTTCTCACACAACTCGATGCCTTTGCTCAAGGCCGCGCGCACCTGATACTCCAGGGCCAGATCGAGCTTGAGCATCTCCGGCACCGTCTGGCCGAAGCTGAAGCTGTCCGGGACCATATCCGGCAGGCCTTCGAGAAACAGAATGCGCTTGAGGATGGCGTCGGCGTGCTGGGTCTCCTCCTCCATCTCGTGGCTGATCCGCTCGTAGAGCTTGGCGAAGCCCATGTCCTCGTAGAGACGCGAGTGGATAAAGTACTGATCGCGCGCCGCCAGTTCGCCCTTGAGCAGCATTTTCAAATAATCGATAACTTCGATGTGGCCCTGCATGCCTGGTGTCCTTGCACTATTCGCGGGAATGCCGTGCATGCTGCGCATCCCGCCCCTGCGGGTCAAGGAAAAAGCACAGCGCCTCCACGGAGGGAGGCGCTGTGCAGTGGGTTGAAACGGCCTGGTGGCGCGCGCAGGGTGCGCCACCGGCAGTGGCTCAAGCGAGATCGAAGCGATCCAGGTTCATCACCTTGGTCCAGGCGGCAACGAAGTCCTTGATCAACTTCTCTTTGCCGTCGGCGCTGGCGTAAACCTCGGCGTAGGCCCGCAGCACCGAGTTGGAACCGAAGACCAGGTCGTTGCGGGTAGCGCTGTACTTCACCTGGCCGCTATTGCGCGCCCGGCCCTCGAACAACTCCCCATCGCCATCCACCGCCTTCCACTCGGTGCCCATGTCCAGCAGGTTGACGAAGAAGTCGTTGCTCAGCACCCCGACCCTGTCGGTAAACACGCCATGCAGGCTGCCGTCATGGTTGGCCCCCAGCACCCGCAGGCCGCCGATCAGTGCGGTCAGTTCCGGCGCGTTCAGGGTCAGGAGCTGAGCCTTGTCGATCAGCATGGCTTCGGTCGGCACGCCGAGCCTGCCCTTGCGGTAGTTGCGGAAACCATCGGCGACGGGCTCCAGCGGCTCGAAGGACTCGACATCGGTCTGATCCTGGCGGGCATCAACTCGCCCGGGCGCGAACGGCACATCCACGCTCACCCCGGCAGCACTGGCGGCCTGCTCCACACCGACATTGCCGGCCAGCACTATCACGTCGGCCAGTGAAGCCTTGCCGGAGGCCTGCTGGATCTCGATCAGCTTGGCCAGAGCGCCAATCGCCCGCTGATTCACCGCCCAGTCCTTCTGCGGGGCCAGGGCCAGACGGGCACCGTTGGCACCGCCGCGCTTGTCGCCGCCACGGAAGGTCGAAGCCGAAGCCCAGGCCACCGAAACCAGATCACCCACCGACAAACCAGAGGATGCAATCCTGGCCTTGAGGTCGGCGATATCGGCCGCGCCCGGATTGTGTACGGGCGCTGGCAGCGGGTCCTGCCAGATCAGGTCCTCCATCGGCACTTCCGGGCCGATGTAACGGGCCTTGGGGCCCATGTCGCGGTGGGTCAGTTTGTACCAGGCGCGGGCGAAGGCTTCGGCAAAGGCCTGGGGATCGTCGTGAAAACGCCTGGAGATCTTGCCGAACTCGGGGTCGAAACGCAGGGTCAGGTCGGTGGTGAGCATGGTCGGCCTGTGGAACTTGCCGGGAATATGCGCATCCGGAATGATCTCCGGCGCATCCTTGGCCACCCACTGCTTGGCCCCAGCCGGCGACTGGGTCAGCTCCCACTCGAACTTGAACAGGTTCTCGAAGAAGTTGTTGCTCCACAGCGCCGGGGTCTTGGTCCAGGTGACCTCGATGCCGCTGGAGATGGTGTCCTTGCCATGACCGCTGCCGAAGTTGCTGATCCAGCCCAGCCCCTGGGCTTCGATCGGTGCCGCTTCGGGCTCCGGTCCCTTGTGCGCTTCCGGCGCAGCCCCATGGGCCTTGCCGAAGGTATGGCCGCCGGCGATCAGGGCAACGGTCTCCTCATCGTCCATGGCCATGCGACTGAAGGTGCTGCGGATATCCTTGGCCGCCTCCAGATAGTCGCCGCTGGCGTTCGGGCCTTCCGGGTTCACATAGATCAGGCCCATATGGGTGGCCCCGAAGGGCGCGGCCAGCTCGCGGTCGCCAGTGACGCGCTCCGGGTCCACGCCCAGCCAGGCGATCTCCGCGCCCCAGTTGACATCCATGTCCGGTTCCCAGACGTCTTCACGACCACCCGCAAAACCGAAGGTGCGAAAGCCCATGGATTCGAGCGCCACGTTACCGGCGAGGATATACAGATCGGCCCAGGATATTTTCTGCCCGTACTTCTGCTTGATCGGCCAGAGCAGGCGGCGCGACTTATCGATATTGACGTTATCCGGCCAGGAGTTCAGCGGCGCGAAACGCTGCTGACCACGACCGCCGCCGCCGCGCCCATCGGTGATGCGGTAGGTGCCGGCGGCGTGCCAGGCCATACGAATCATCTGCGGCCCGTAATGGCCGAAGTCGGCCGGCCACCAATCCTGGCTATCGGTCATCAGCCTGACCAGATCCGCCTTGAGCGCCTTGTAGTCGAGTTTCTTGAATTCTTCGGCGTAGTTGAAATCGCCCAGCGGGTTGGACTTTTCCGAGTGCTGATTCAGCAGATCCACACGCAACTGGTTCGGCCACCAATCCCGGCTGGTCGTGCCGCCACCCGCGACATGATTGAACGGGCATTTACCTGGGTTCGACATGGTTCTCTCCTCTCTCCTCATCGGGTCGGCCCATCGTCTGCAGCCAACAATGGAACAAGACTAGACCCGCTTTGCCAGGGGAACCAATTTATGAAACGCAACGACCCAATAGCTTTTGCCTTTTATCAACCGCAGAAAAAACGGGCCCGCAGGCCCGTTTTCTATGCGCAGCCCATTCAGGCAATCAGGATAAAACCGATAAAGGCCAAGCCAGCCGCGATCAGGGTATAGGGCAACTGGGTGATGGCATGACTGATCAGATTACAACCCGAACCCTGGGCGGCCAGCACGGTTGAGTCGCTATAGAAGCAGGCCTGGCTGCCGAAAGCCGACGCTGACAGCAGCGCACCGATGGTCAGCGGGATGTCCGCCTGCAGTGCATAGGCCAGGGGCATGACGATGGGAATGGTCACCGCGAAGATGCCCCAGGACGACCCCGTGGCGAAGGCCAGTACGGCCATGGCCAGAAACACCATGGCCGGCAGCATCTGCGGGCTCATATAGGGCTTGAGCGATTCCACCACGTATTGCGGCAGCATCAACTGATCGCACACATCCTTGAAGATAAAGGCGGCTATCACGATACCGATGGCCGGCAGCATGGTCTTGAAGCCATCGACCATCTGATCGAGCATCTCGGACAAGGGCATCAAGCGCTGCAGCAGGTAGAACGGCACGGTGATCGCCAGGGTGGCCAGCATGCCCATCCATACATCGATATCGAAGTAGATGGTGAAGCCGATCAGCATCAGCAGCGGCACCAGGAAGTTGTACAGCTTGCCGCCCTCCTTGTCCGCGCCCTCGAACTCCTCCTCCAGCGACTTCATCGAGTAGTTGTGCTCGGGGCTCAGTTCGCCCACATGCATGGCCCCGGCCGAGCCGTGACGCGCGGCCATCTCGGCCTTGCGCATGGGACCAATCGCCGGCACCACCCCGGCGGCGACCAGCAGCACCAGAATCACCGCAAACCAGGCATAGAGCATGTAGGGAATCGCCTGGATATACACGCTGATGCCCTCGCCGGTGGCGGCGATATCGTTGTTCTCCAGCAACCCGCCAAAGAACACCGCCCAGGTCGACAGCGGTACCAGTACGCAGATAGGTGCAGCAGTGGAATCCACCACATAGGCCAGCATCTCGCGGGAGATCCTGAAACGGTCGGTGACCCGCTTCATGGTTTCGCCCACGGTCAGGGCATTGAGGTAGTCATCGACGAAGATCACCACGCCCAGGGCAAAGGTCATCAGCAGCGAGGAGCGTCGTCCCTTGGCCAGTTTCAACGCCGCGCGGCCGAACGCCAGGGCCCCACCGGTGCGCACCAGCAAGGCAATCAGCGCGCCGAAGCTGCCACAGACCAGGATCAACCAGCCGATGGTTTCGTCCTGCATGACCTTGAGGGAAATTTCGGAGAAGTTGTTCAAGGCCTCGGCCGGCGACAGCAGCAACAGACCGGAGATGGCACCCAGGACCAGGGCCAGGATGGGCCGCCGCAAGGTGATTGCCAGGATCAATACGACAGCAGGGGGAATCAGACTCAGCGCAGTAGGTTCGGACATGATGTGCAATTGTTCTTATAAGGGCCGCAAGACGGCGGGAACGGAAGACCCGCGAACCTTACCCGAGCCGGCCGATGCACACAATATCAAACACGACGTGCGGAATATTATTCACCGCAAAAACAAAAAAACCGGGCCAAGGCCCGGTTTTTTCTACAACCAACTACTTACTCGGCGTCTACAGCTGGACCAGCGACCGGACGGTCAACCAGCTCAACATAAGCCATCGGAGCATTGTCGCCAGCGCGGAAACCGCACTTGAGAATACGCAGGTAACCGCCCTGACGGGTGGCGTAGCGCTTGCCCAGGTCGTTGAACAGCTTGCCGACGATGGCTTTCGAACGCGTACGGTCGAAGGCCAGACGACGATTGGCAACGCTGTCTTCTTTAGCCAGAGTAATCAGCGGCTCGGCAACGCGACGCAGCTCTTTGGCTTTCGGCAGAGTAGTTTTGATCAGCTCATGCTCGAACAGCGATACCGCCATGTTCTGGAACATGGCCTTACGGTGTGCGCTGGTGCGGCTGAGGTGACGGCCACTTTTACGATGACGCATGGTTCAATTCCTTACCAAACTCACGTTCGGTGATGATGACGATCAGGCAGTCGCCTTATCGTCTTTCTTCAGACTTGCCGGCGGCCAATTGTCGAGGCGCATACCGAGGGACAGACCGCGAGAAG
>CAZOEC010000158.1:0-9270 GCA_964578635.1 uncultured Pseudomonas sp. | reverse complement strand
GTCGGTTGAAACGCCGCTGGGACAAGTGCTGAACTCGACAGCCGATTTCGACCGCTACGGCGACGCCTATGAAGCCAATCTTGGCGCGAGCTGGGAGCTGGACCTGTTCGGTGGCCTGCGCCGTGGACGCGAAGCGGCGTTGGCCGAATACCAGGCGAGCGACGCCGGGGCGAGCGCAACACGATTGGCTGTGGCGGCGCAGACCGCAGACATTTACATCAGCATCCGTGGGCTGCAAGCCCGCCTCGACATTGCCCACAAGCAGGTACAGACCCAGCAGGAACTACTGGCGAGGGTCAATCTTCTTTATAGCAAGGGGCTGGCTGCCGAACTCCAGGTCCATCAGGCTGAAGGGGCACTCGCCCAGGTTCAGGCATCCGTTCCCGTCCTCGATACGGCCCTGGCCTCGGCCATGAACGCACTGGATGTGATGCTGGGCACGCCGCCCGGCACACACCGCACGGAACTGGCCGAGGTCGTCGCCATACCGGCCGCGCCGCAGATTGCGGCCATGGGATCGCCGAGTGAGCTGCTCAGACGCCGCCCCGATCTACTTGCGGCCGAACGCCAACTGGCCGCCTCCAACGCACGCATCGGCGTCGCCATCGCCGAGTACTACCCCAAGCTCTCCCTCAGTGGGCTGATTGGCAGCGCGACCTCGGTGTCCAGCGGCAACCTGTTCGGTAACGCCGCCAACCAGACCGCCGGCGTGCTGGGTCTGCGCTGGCGTCTGTTCGATTTCGCCCGTATCAACGCGCAGATCGACCTGGCCAAGGGCCAGGAAGCAGAGCTGCTCGCGGCCTATCGACTGGCCGTGCTGCGCGCCACCGAGGATGTGGAAAACGCCTTCTCGGCCCTGGTCAAACGCGAGCAGCAGGCGGCCCTACTTGCCAGGGGCGTCGACTCGCTCGGCCAAGCGCGCGACGCTTCGTTTATGGCCTATCAGAAGGGGGCTGTCAGCCTGATCGAAGTCTTGAATGCCGACGAAAGCTTGCTGCGAGCCAGCGATACCCGCGCCCAGGCGCAGACGGAATCAGCCCGCGCCGCAGTCGCCGCCTTCAAGGCCCTGGGCGGCGGCTGGCAGCCCAGCGCCTGAAGGCTCTCCCCCGGTTGGCTTGGCCAACCCCTTCCCGCCCCACGCCAGTTGCTTCTTGCGGTGGGGCTTTTTTTGCTTATCCGGCGCTGCCCGGCTGGCGGATAAGCCTGCGCCATCCTCACCTCAGGATTTGCAAACCTTGCGCAGGCACATAGAACCTCCCAGCAAGGGCGACCTGCTAGGCTGTGAGTAGGCATACGATCGCCAGCGGAGGTGAGGTATCAGCATTCGCAGGTTTATCAACAATTTATACCTGTGCCTGGTATTCCTGAGCCCCGGCCTGGCTTCTGTCGCGCTGGCGTCCCGCCCTCAGGCACCGCCGGTGCTTATCGATGGGACACAGTCGATGTTGTCGCTTGATCCTTATATGACCTATCTACGCGCCCCACCTGGCGAGCTGACCCTGGCACAGGTGCAACGGCTTGGGCAGCGCTTCGTGCCGGCCCACGAGCGGCGTGATTTGCAACTCAGTTATATCCGCGATGAGGTCTGGCTGCGGGTCGATTTTCAGTCGGTCGCCGCACAGCCCGTCGAGCCTATTCTCGCGTTGGAATACGCCTATCTGGACAGGGTCACGCTCTACCAAGTGCGCGCCAGCGGCGTCGAGGTGGCGCGTGCCGGCGCTACCTTGCCTGCCGCCGAACGCACAGTACGTCATCGTCTGCCGATGTTTCCGCTGCAGCTGGCACCGGGCGAGCGCATTACCCTGTATCTGCATGTTCAGTCCCAGGGCAGCATGACGCTCAACAGCAACCTGTGGTCGCGCCAGGCCTTCTATGAGAACAGCGATCTGTCCTACGTGATGATGGCCGCCTATTACGGAAGTTTGCTCGCTTTGGGCCTGTATAACCTGCTGCTGTTCTTTTCCATTCGTCATGCGTCGTACCTGCTGTACGCTTTGTTCACCTTCAGCTACGCCACCGCAGTCATCGCCTTCAATGGCATCGGTGCGCTCTACCTGTGGCCCGAGTTGGGTTCCTCGGCCAGCCGCATTCTGCCGGTGGGGTTCACCCTCGCCTCCACTCTGGCGATCATGTTCACCCGCAGTTATCTGGATACGCCGCGCTTTTCTCCGCGCTGGAATCGTCTGTTGTTAGCTGGCACAGCCATTGGTTGGCTGGTGGTGCTGGCAGCGCTGCTGATGCCGTTGCAACAGGCGCTTTATACGATGTCGCTATTCGGCATTCTGATCGCCTTTCTCCTACTTCTGTGCGGTCTCAGCTGCGCGCTGCAACGGGTGCTAGGTGCCTGGATTTTTGTCGTCGCCTGGTCACTGCTGCTGCTCGGCACCTCGATGCTCGCGCTACGTAACCTGGGCCTGTTGCCATCCAACGTCGCCACCCTCTACAGCTTGCAGATCGGCTCGGCGCTGGAAATGCTCTTACTGTCGCTGGGCCTTGCTGCGCGCTTCAACGAACTCAAACGGCAGAAGGAACTGGCCCAGCAGGAAATGCTGCGTACCTTACGCGAGCAGGAAAGCGTCCTGGAACAGCGCGTTGCCAGCCGCACCCAGGAACTGGCCGAGGCCAATAGTCGACTGGAGGAGATGGCCAGCCACGATCCGCTCACCGGGCTGGCCAACCGCAGCGGCTTAGAGCAACACCTGCGTGCCGCCATGCTGCGCGCTGCGCGTACTGGAAAAAGCCTGGCATTGCTGATGATCGATCTGGATGGTTTCAAACCGATCAACGACAACTACGGCCATGACGTCGGCGATCAGGTGCTCAAGGTCATCGCCGAACGGCTCAAGGAAGTTGCCCGCGGTGGTGATTTCGTCGCCCGCTTCGGCGGCGACGAGTTTATCGTGGTCGCTGAGCAGATCACCGACCAGGCCACCGGCGATGTCTTGGGCGAGCGTCTGCGTCAGGCGATTAACGCGCCCATTCTTCTCGATGGCAAGCAACTCGAGGTCGGTGCCAGTATCGGCATGAGCCTAAGCGACGGCCATACGCCCGAAGCACGCGAACTGCTGCAACAGGCCGATGTCGCCATGTACCAGCAGAAAAACGCGGCCAAGGAGTTGCTGCGATTGAAGCTGCGTTGAGGGCTTATCCGCGCCGGAATACTCCGTGAGTGCCTTGCCCTTATCGGCACTCAATGGCTTGAAATATGGGCCGCCTTGTACTTCGAACTGATCAGGCATGAGCTGCAAAACCCGCCCGGCAACGCTGTTTGAGCACGCCATAAATATTGCCGCGGGCTGCCATGACCTACCTGCATATGCGCCATTTGATCCGCCAGTTATTGGGCTGAGCGCCCGGCAACAGGCTCTAAGCGCGCATAAGTCGGCAAGCCGTGATAGTGCGTTTCGCCAATCAACATGAGATTCCGCGAACAAAATAATATAAGTGCGCTAGCGAACTTAAAGTTCAACTTGGCGAGGTTAAAAGTTCGCCCGCCCATATACAGCTGCATAAACAACACTCCGCCCACCCGCAATCGCCAATTAATAGCAAAGTGCCTTTGCGCGATAGCGCACCGACACTGTTTTTACCCGATGTAATGGTCTTGGTCCCGGCTCGCTGCAATCTCGCGCGAGGTTCGGTTAAATCGAGATCGCAATGACTACAACAAGTGAACAGAACGCGATATACGGCTCAGTTAGAACAGCCGTCGCCACGCCGCAACTGTCCGTCAGTGCGGTGTCCTGGGGTGCCATCTTCGCCGGTGCAGCGGCAGCGGCGGCACTGTCCCTAATCCTGCTGATACTCGGTACCGGCTTGGGCCTGTCTTCGATATCGCCCTGGGCCAACGACGGCGTCAGCGTCACGACTTTCGGCGTAAGCACGATTATCTGGGTCACCCTTACCCAGTTGCTGGCCGCCGGCATGGGTGGTTACCTGGCAGGTCGCCTGCGGACCAAGTGGGTTGAAGTGCATACCGACGAGGTGTATTTCCGCGACACCGCCCATGGTTTCCTGGCCTGGGCGGTTGCCTCGCTGGCAACCGCTACCCTGCTCACCTCGGTGATCGGCTCCATCGTCAACGGCGGTGTTCAGGCGGGTGCTTCTGTGGCCGGTGGCGTTGCCACCAGCGACATGGTGGCGACTGCCGGCGGCGTGGCCGCAGGCTCAGAAATGGCGGCTGACGAGACCAACAGCGGTGCTATTGGCTACTTCCTCGACACCCTGTTTCGCCGCGACATAAACGCCATGAGCACCCCGCTGGACAGCTTGACGCCGCAGCAGGAAACGGCCATTTCCATGGCTGAAGTGACGCGCATCTTTATGAACTCGCTGCGCACAGGCGTCCTGCCTGAAGAGGATATCGCCTATGTCGGCCAGGTTGTCGCCCAGCGCACTGGTCTGACTCAGCAAGAAGCCGAACAGCGGGTAAGCGACACCTTTGCACGGGTACAAACCAGCCTCAGCGAAGCTGAAACCAGTGCACGAGAGGCCGCCGATAGCGCGCGCAAGGCTTCTGCCTATGCGGCGATCTGGTTGTTTATCTCGCTGCTGATCGGTGCCTTCGTTGCCAGCTTCGCCGCGCCCTATGGCGGCCGTCAGCGCGACGCCTGATCACCCTTATCCACTCAATATTCGGAGACTGCCATGCGCTCATTACTGCTGTTATTTCTCGGGATTCCAATCCCCATCATCATCCTGCTGGCCATCTTTGTGTTCTAGGAAACTGCAGGGCTGACTGCCTTTTAACGAGGCAGTCTGTTCCAGGATTTCCCTAGATACATATCGCAGTGACATTCCACATAAAGGAACACACACATGACGACTACAGCGAAAAAGACCGCAGCATCTGTTAGCCCTGGCAAAAGACAGGATGCCACCACCTTGCTGCGCGCCGACCACAAACTGGTCAACGATCTATTTGCCGAATATGAAAAAGCCCGCTCGGCGAACAAGAAGAAACAACTGGTCGCACAGATCTGCAGCGAACTCAGCGTGCATGCCCAGGTTGAAGAAGAGATTTTCTACCCGGCGGTCAAACGGGCCTTGAAAGACAAGGAGCTGATCCCCGAGGCAACTGTCGAGCACGCCACCCTGAAGGATCTGATTGCCCAGGTTGAAGGCATAGAAGCCGATGGCGAAATGTTCGACGCGAAGATCAAGGTGTTGGCCGAATACGTCAAACATCACGTCAAGGAAGAACAGAACGAAATGTTCCCCAAAGCCAAAGAGAGTGATCTGGATATGAAGGCCCTGGGCGACCAGCTCAGCGAGCGTAAAGCAGAGCTGATGGCCGCACGCAGTTAGTCGTCTCTATCCCGATCCAGGAGTCGTCAGTGAATACTCGAAGCCAACCCGGCGCGCAGCTGTCGCCATTGCGCAGCATGATGGAAAGTATGTCTGTGGCCACGCTCAGCAGCATCGATGAGCATGGTGCCTTGCTCTGCAGCCCCATGTCGCGCTGGGAAATGGACGACGGCGGGGCTCTGTGGTTCTTTATCGATCCGCTCTGCCTACCGGCCGCGAATCTGCCGAATATCAACCTGAGTTTTGCCGACGCGGGGCGGACGAAGCGCGTATCGCTGGCCGGGCGCGCGAAGATTTACGCCGAGGATTTAGCCTCGGAGTACTTGCTGGGCGCGATCTGGCTCGGGCAGATCAACTCTCCCCGTCTTATTGCGCAAGCCCGGCTGAATAACCAGGCGCTGCTCAAGTTCACCCCGCAATCGGCGGTCTACTGGCATGCCCCGCCGAGCCTGATGGCGCGTTTGCTTGCGCTACTGAACTCGATATTTGGTGCCAAAACGGCGTCCGCTAAACCTGGGATTCACTGCGTCGAATTACCCCCTACCTGGAAGCTGAATGCGTCGGAGTCGACGACATGATGTTCTTTGCGCAGGGCCTCGATCTGCGTGGCGAAGAGATGCAAGGCCGGCCAATGAGCATTCAGCGCTTTTGCTGATCGCCCCAGGCGTACTCAGGCGCATTGCGCCCTTCCCGAACGAATACCGCCGCCCATATGGCGTGGTGGAAGTCTTCACCCTAGGTTTCAGGTGAACGCTTACCACGCTCAATTTTGCAAGGAGCGTTCCCATGAACAAGCACAATAACGACGACCCCGTTACTCCTAACCTGACCGGTCTTAATTCGTCCTTGGCCGATGCCAACCGCTCGGAGCAGGCGGCTGCAGTGCTCGCGGAGGAGCCGGGCGAAGCGCTGACGACCAACCAGGGTTTGCGCATCAGCGACAACCAGAACTCGCTGCGCGCCGGCGAGCGCGGCCCGACGCTGCTGGAAGATCACATCCTGCGCGAAAAGATCATGCACTTCGACCATGAGCGCATCCCCGAGCGCGTGGTGCATGCCCGCGGTGCCGGGGCCCATGGCGTGTTCGAGGTGTACGAGTCGATGAGCGCCCTGACCAAGGCCGGCTTCCTGCAGGACCCCAGTCTGAAAACCCCGGTATTTGTGCGCTTCTCCACCGTGGCCGGCTCCCGCGGCTCGATCGATACGGCCCGCGATGTGCGCGGTTTCTCGGTGAGGTTCTACACCAAGGAGGGCAACTTCGACCTGGTCGGCAACAATATGCCGGTGTTCTTCGTGCAGGATGCGATCAAGTTTCCCGACCTGGTGCATGCGGTCAAAGCCGAACCGCATAACGAAATACCCCAGGCCTCGTCCGCCCACGACACCTTCTGGGACTTTATCTCCATGGTGCCGGAAACCAGCCACACCCTGATGTGGCTGATGTCGGACCGTGCCATTCCGCGCAGCTTCGCCACGATGGAAGGCTTCGGCGTGCACACCTTCCGCTTTATCGACGCCGCAGGCAGCGCCAGCTTCGTCAAGTTCCACTGGAAGCCTGTGCTTGGCGTGCATTCGCTGGTCTGGGATGAGGCGGTCAAACTGGCCGGCAAGGACGCCGACTTTCACCGCCGCGACCTCTGGGAATCCATCGACCAGGGGCGTTACCCCGAGTGGGAGCTGGGCGTACAGGTAGTCGCCGAGGCGGACGAGCACAGCTTCGATTTCGACCTGCTCGATGCCACCAAGCTGATCCCCGAATCCCTGGTGCCGGTGCAGCTGATTGGCAAGCTGACCCTCAACCGCAACCCCGACAATTACTTCGCGGAAACCGAGCAGGTGGCCTTTCACCCGGGCCATCTGGTGCCCGGCATCGATTTCAGCAACGACCCGCTGCTGCAGGGCCGGCTGTTTTCCTACTCGGACACCCAGCTGTCGCGTCTGGGCAGCCCCAACTTCCATGAAATACCGATCAATCGGCCCATTGCCGTGGTGGCCAACAACCAGCGCGACGGTCATATGCGCCAGGACATCATCAAGGGCCGCGTCAGTTACGAGCCCAACACCCTGGGCGGCGGTTGCCCGATGCAGCGCCCTTGGGAGCAAGGTGGCTTCGTCAGCCATGCCGAGCCGATAGAGGGCGCAAAAGCCCGGGTGCGCAGCCCCAGCTTTGCCGATCACTTCTCCCAGCCGGCACTGTTCTGGCGCAGCCAGGCAGCCTGGGAACAGGCGCATATAGTCGACGCCTTCTGCTTCGAGCTGGGCAAGGTCACGGTGCCCGCCATCCGCGAGCGCATGCTGGCGAACCTGACGCAGATCGACGCCGCCCTGGTGCAACGGGTCGCCGACGGCCTGGGCATGGCTGTGCCGCCAGCGCCGACGGGCGCAGCAAGCCTGCCGCGCACGGATAAACCCGTCATGGACGCCGCCCTGAGCATGGCCACGACCCGCACCGGCTCCATAATCGGGCGCAAAGTCGCGGTGCTGGCGGCCAACGACGTCGATGCCACGACCATCGAAAGCCTGCGCGCCGCTCTGCTCGCCGCCGGTGCCACGCTGAAAGTGATTGCCCCGCAGCTGGGCGAGATCCGCAGCAGTACGGGGAAAACCCTCAGGGTGGACCACAGCCTGCCCACCGTCGGCTCGGTGCAGTTCGATGCCGTGTATGTGCCGGGCGGAGCCAAGAGCGTTGATGCGCTGTGCCAGAACGCCCAGGCCCTGCTGTTCGTCAAAGAGGCCTATAAACACGGCAAGCCCATCGCCGCCACTGACGACGGAGCCATGCTGATCGACAAGGCCGCCCGCGGCAGCAGCAATCAGGGGGCGGCCTTTCAAGGCCCGGGGGTGATTAGCGCATCCGGGAAGATGGCCAACGGCGACTTTGTCGCGAGTTTTCTCGCTGCCATCGCCAAGCACCGGATAACCGAGCGCCCGGACCTGGATGCGATAGTGGCCTGAACCCAGGTTGCCTATGTAGGGTGCCCCGGACGGAAGCAAATTCTGGTGCGCACGGCGCACCCTACAAAGGTGCCTTTACCCTTAAGCGCCTATCGCCGCCCAGCCGGGGTGGCGAGCGGCGCATGCTGCGCCATCAGCTCGGCGACCCACTCGATAAATACCCGCAGTTTGATGCTGATATGCCGATTCGGCGCAAACGCCACGTACAGCGGCATCGGATCGAGCTGCCAGTCCTCGGACAGGGGTACCCGCTCACCCTGCGCCACATGGGCCGCGGACATATAGTCCGGCAGCCTTAGCACGCGCTCGTAGTAGAGCGCACCGTCAGCGCTGAGGTTGACCTTGCGCGTGGTGCGGTTGAGCAGCTTGCCCCGCAAGCGCGCCTCCAGTTGCTGCACCAACTGGGTCACGCTGGTTCTGCTTATGTGCAGGGTTTCGGTCGCCTTGGTAAAGCTGTCCGCCTCCACCCGGGCAAAAGCCTGCATCGCATCGAAACGGTCCATTTTCGCCCCCACCGCAGCCTGGATTGTTTGGATTCTACAAACAGTGCTAGCCAGAGTTGCTGGTTTATCGGCCAACCGCAACGTCCTACAGTCTCTTTATCGGGGCACTACCGCCCCCATGATGGAGGTGCATATGAACCCGCGTGACGTGGTATTCCCGCCCGGCCGCCAGGCGCTGTATGAGCGCAATCGCTATTCCCCGGCGATCCGCAGCAACGGCTTCTTGTTTGTCTCGGGGCAAGTCGGTAGCCGTGAAGACGGCTCGCCCGAGCCGGACCTGGAGACGCAGGTGCGCACCGCGTTCAACAATCTGAATGCGATTCTGCGGGCCGCCGGCTGCAGTTTTGACGATGTGATCGACGTCACTGTCTTTATCGTCGATCCGCAATCGACATTTGAGACGATCTGGCAGGTTATCCCCGAGTTCTGGGGCGACGCGCCGCACCCGACCCTGACCGGCGTCGGCGTGACCTGGCTCTATGGTTTCCAGTTCGAGATCAAGGTG
>CAZOEC010000157.1:0-9548 GCA_964578635.1 uncultured Pseudomonas sp. | reverse complement strand
TGTCGCGGTAGTACTGCTCCACCGGGTATTCGCGGGTGTAGCCGTGGCCGCCGAGAATCTGGATGGCCAGTTCGTTGGCCTTGAGGCAGAACTCCGAGGGCCAGGACTTGACGATCGGGGTCAGCAGGTCGAGCAGCTCCAGGGCGATACGGCGCTCGTCTTCAGTCGCCAGGGTCTGGGTGTCGTCGAACAGCCGTGCGGCGTACAGGCCGAGGTCGAAGGCACCTTCGACGTAGGCTTTCTGCGCCAGCAGCATGCGCCGCACATCGGTGTGCCCGACGATGGAAATCTGCGGGCTGCTCGGGTCCTTGCCATCCGGCAGGCGGCCCTGGGGGCGATTGCGCGCGTAGTCCAGCGAATACAGGTAGCCGGCATAGCCGAGCATGGTGGCACCCATGCCGACGCCGATGCGCGCCTCGTTCATCATCTGGAACATATAGCTCAGGCCATGATGCGGCTTGCCGATCAGATAGCCGACGCAATCGTCGTTATCGCCGAAGTTCAGTGCGGCGGAGGTGGTGCCGCGCCAGCCCATCTTGTGGAACAGGCCGGCCAGTAGGGCGTCGTTGCGCTTGCCCAGGCTGCCGTCGTCGTTGACCAGGAACTTGGGCACGATAAACAGGCTGATGCCTTTTACCCCGGGCGGAGCGTCCGGCAGCTTGGCCAGCACCATGTGCACGATGTTCTCCGAGATCGGCTGGTCGCCGCCGGAGATAAAGATCTTGTTGCCCTTGATCCGGTAGCTGCCGTCGGCATGGGGCTCGGCCTTGGTGCGGATGTCCGACAGGGAGGAGCCGGCATGGGGCTCGGTCAGGGCCATGGTGCCGAAGAAGCGACCGTCGATGATCGGCTGCAGAAAGCGGGCTTTCTGCTCTTCGTCGCCAAAGGCCTCGATCAGGTTGGCCACGCCCATGGTCAGCATCGAGTAGGAGGCGGTGGCCGCGTTGGCCGACTGGAAATGGGCGAAGCAGGCCTGCGACAGGAGGTTGGGCAACTGCATGCCGCCGTGCTCGAAATCGCGGGTGGCGTTGAGGAAACCCGCCTCATGGAAGGCGCGCAGGGCCGGCTCGACTTCCGGGATCAGCACTGCGGCACCGTCCACATACTGCGGTTCGTGTTCGTCGTTCTTGCGGTTGTGCGGGGCGAACAGCTCCTCGGCGATACCGCGGGCGGTGCCGATGGCGGCGTCGAAGGTCTCGCGGTTGTGCTCGGCGAAGCGCTCGCGCTGGGTCAGGGCTTCGGCATCCAGCACCTCGTAGAGCTCGAAGGCCAGGTTGCGGGAACTGAGCAGGGACTCGGACATGGGTGTACCTCCGGTGGCGATGGGCCGAGTCTAAGCAGCCGCGAGTGCTGCTCCCAGCACTATCAATAAGCGTGATAACGGGGAGTTGGGCCGGAGCGGTCGAGTAGGGTGGATGACGCTTTATCCATCCACCAGATCGCCATGGTGAATAAAAAAGACCTCATCCACCCTACGAGGTTGTGCAGCAAGGTCGTGCTTATTGGATAAAACCCTGAGCCAGCTCGCGGGTTAGCTCAGCAGCGCCAATGCCCTTGCAGCCGTTGACATTCTGCCCGGCCCAGAGCGGTGAGAAGTCGCCGCTGCCCTGGCTTTCCGCCTTGCTGCGCAGTGGCGCAATGGCGGCGGTGGCCAGGGGGAAGGCCGGCGCAAGCGAGCTGATTGGCCCCAGCTCGCGCATCACCCGGTTGACGATGCCGCGCGCCGGCCGGCCGCTAAACAGATTGGTCAGGGCGGTGTGTGCTGCCGCCGGGCTATGCAGGGCAGCGCGGTGGATGGCGCTGGTGCTGGCCTCGTCGCAGCACAGGTAGGCGGTGCCGATCTGCACCCCGGCCGCGCCGAGGGCCATGGCCGCGCGCACGCCCTGGGCATCGGCAATGCCGCCGGCGGCGATTACCGGCAAACGCACGGACTGGACGATCTGCGGCAACAGGGCAAAGGTGCCGAGCTGGCTGCTCAGCTTATCGGTGAGAAACATGCCGCGATGGCCGCCGGCTTCCAGGCCCTGGGCGATGATTGCATCGACACCATGGGCCTCCAGCCACAGTGCTTCCTCCACTGTGGTCGCCGAACTCAGCACCTTGGCCCCGCAGGCCTTGACCCGCGCCAGCAGCTCGGCCGAGGGCAGGCCGAAGTGAAAGCTCACCACCGCCGGGCGAAACTCATCGAGCAGGTCGGCCATTTCGGCACTGAAGGGCAGTCGGCCGGGGCCGCTGGCGATAGTCGTCGGGTCGATGCCTAGCTCGGCGTAGTAAGGGCTCAGTGCCTCGCGCCAGGTTGCTTCGCGAGCAGAGTCGACGGCTGGCGGGGTGTGGCAGAAGAAATTCAGGTTATAGGGCTTGCTGGTCTTTTCGCCCAGCGCTTGCAGTTCCTTGCGCAACCCGGCTGCGTCGAGCATGGCGCAGGGCAGCGAACCCAGCGCGCCGGCATTCGACACGGCAGCGGCCAAGCCATGCAGCTGCACGCCAGCCATTGGTGCCTGAATCAGGGGCAGCTCGATGCCCAGTAGGTCTTGCAGTGACATGTCGGTTCTCCCTTGCCAGACGAATCAACGGCCACCGTACTGATCCATCTGGCGCATGGCAAATGCCGCCGCCCTGCGGCCCTGTTAAACTGCCCGGCCACAGGAGTCCGCCCCGATGAACTACCGCCACGCCTTCCATGCCGGCAACCATGCCGATGTGCTGAAACACTATGTCTTGAGCCGTCTGATTGCCCTGCTGTCGCGAAAGGAGGCCCCCTTCGCCTACCTCGACAGCCATGCCGGCATCGGTCTGTATGACCTGCGCGGCGACCAGGCCAGCCGCACCGGCGAGTGGCTGGAAGGTATCGCCCGGCTGTGGCAGGCCACCGATGTGCCGGACCCGCTGCTGGATTATCTGGAAGTGATCCGGGCGATGAACCCGGATGGCGAGCTGCGCCATTACCCAGGCTCACCGGAACTGGCACGCCTGCTGACCCGTGAACAGGACCGCCTGCACCTGAACGAGAAACACCCGGAAGACGGCCGGCTGCTCAAGGAAAACATGCACGGTGACCGCCGCGTCGCGGTGCATCTGGGCGAAGGCTGGCATGTGCCGCGCGCCTTGCTGCCAACCCGCGAGAAGCGCGCGCTGCTGCTGATCGACCCGCCGTTCGAGCAGGTCGATGAGATGGAGCGCTGTGCCCAGTCCCTGAGCGAAGCCATCGGCCGTATGCGCCAGGCGGTGGTGGCGATCTGGTACCCGATCAAGGACCTGCGCCAGCTGCGGCGTTTCTACAGCGACCTGCAGAAGAGCAAGGCACCCAAGCTGCTGCGCGTCGAGCTGTATGTGCATTCCACCGATGAAGCCGCACGGCTGAACGGCTCCGGCCTGGTAATCAGCAACCCGCCATGGGGCCTGGAGGATGAACTCAAGCAGATTCTGCCCTGGCTGGCCCAGCTGCTCGGGCAGAGCCAGGGCGGCTGGCGCATGGATTGGCTGATCGAGGAAAACAGCGGCAGCTAGTGGCTCTGGCTGGGCTCGACAAAATAGCTGAGTTGCTGACGCGGATTGAGGTATTCCAGCGCCTCGCGCGGCAGTTGGGCCGGGCGCAGGCTGGCGGCGATGCTCAGGCGCGGTTCCTGCGCCAGATCGATGATCAGTGCCTCGCTCTTGGGCACGGCGGCGTCGTAAACAATCAGCGTCGGTTTCAGCGGCTGGCTCGGGTTGATGCCGAGCACCAGGCCATAGCGCTGGTCGTCCAGCAGCACCAGGCCGCCGGGCGGGTAGACGCCCATCACCCGGATAAAGGCCTTGAGCGCCACCGCATCGAAGCGCGCGCTCTGCTGCTTGAACATCAGCGCCAGGGCTTCATGGGGGCTCAGGCCATCACGCGGGTTAAGCGGGTTGCACAGATTGTCGAACTGGTTGGCGATGCACACCAGGCGGCTTAACCGGCCGATGGCGGCTTCGCGCAGCTGGCGCGGGTAACCGCTGCCGTCGCAGTACTCGTGGTGCTCGTTGATGATGCGCAGCACCTCGTCGTCGAGCATCAGCTTGTGGCCCATGCGCAGGCCGAACTCGCAGTGCAGTTGCAGCAGTTGCTGTTCCGGGCGGGTCAGCGGCTCGCTTTTCAGCAGCACCTTGCTCGGCACTTCCAGCTTGCCGATATCGTGCAGCAGCGCGCCGAGGCCGAGGATATGGCAATCCTCACTGTCCAGGCCCAGCTGGCGGCCAAGCATCAGCGCCAGCACCGTGACGTTCAGTGAATGCAGGTAGCTGTCTTCGGCGGCCTTGCTGTTGATGCTGTGCAGCACCACGCCGCTGCCGCCGAGCAGGGTCTCGACCATCGAGCCGACAATCTCGCCGGCCTGTTTGATGGCGTCTTCCGGGCGGCTGCGCAGGGTCTGGTTCAGCGTCTTGACCTGCTGGCTGGCCTGGACGAACTTGCGGTCCACCTCGGCCAGACGCTTGCGCAACGCCTTGAGCTTTTCCGCCCGGGCCAGGTTGGCCTGCTGTTGCGGGCTAAGCGTTGGCGCGGCTAAAGGCTCGGCCGCAAGCGGAGCCGGGCTGGCGGCCAGCGGTGGGCAATCGCTGCGCGCCGGGTCATAGCGCAGGCGCTCCAGGCCCAGGGCGCGCAGGGCCTTGATCTGCGCCTCGTCCTTGATCTTGAAGTTGCTGAAGGCAAAGTTGTGTTCCCACCAGGCCAGTTCGAGCTGGATATACAGGCCGACGCACAGCTGATCGGGGGAAATATAGGCGGAGGCTGCAGGCATGCGGTTATCGGCAATGATGGCTATTGGCTTGCAGTCTAGCGGTTTGCCCATGAGCTGACAGTAATCAGCAATCACTTCTGTACCAAGGTGCGGCCTGCTAGTCGTGTTGCAGCTCCTGTTCGACCTCATCCGCCCAGGCCAGCCAGGACTGTTCGCCGAGGATGCCGCGGCGCAGGGTCAGGTAGGGCAGGCGCAGCGCCTTGCGTTGCTCAGCGGGCAGGGCCAGGTAGTCGCGCTCGATGCTGAGCAGGCTGTCCAGGGTTTTGCGGTGCACCGCGATATGGCGCTGCATTTCCTCGCGCAGGTTATCCAGCGAGGTATGCGCGCCTGCGTAGAGTTTGACCAGCAGCGCATCGTTGATCTTGTTCGGTTGCACCGGCTCGCCCAGCCAGCGCAGCAGCTCGGCGTGGCCGGCTGGGGTCAGGCGGTAGTTCTTCTTGTCCGGGCGGGTGTCCTGGGCCTGCGCTTCGAACGCCAGCCAACCGGCTTCACTGAGTTTCTTCAGCTCCAGGTAGACCTGCTGGTGCTTGGCGTTCCAGAAATAGCCGAGGCCATCCTTGAAGCGCTTGAGCAGGTCGTAGCCGCTGCCGGGTTCGCTTTCCAGCAGGATAAGGATGGCGTGCTTGAGCGACATGGGCGGGTTTCACCGGCTGCTATTGAGGTGCGCCGCAGTATACGGATTATGCAAAAAGTTGCATCGACTCCAATCGCTGTCTAGTATGCAAAAAATTGCATAACAAGAATAACGTAGGAGCTTCCCATGAAACGTACCGGTACCCGCTTCCGTCCGCGCCTGGTCCAGGGTGACTACGACGCCATCATCATCGGCTCCGGCATCGGCGGTCTGACCACCGCCGCGCTGCTGGCCAGGCTCGGCAAACGCGTGTGCGTGCTGGAGCAGCACTACACCGCCGGCGGCTACACCCACAGCTACGAGCGCGAAGGCTACGAATGGGACGTGGGCGTGCACTACATCGGTGAGGTGCACAAACCCTGGTCGGCGATCCGCCGGATTTTCGATGTGATCAGCGACGGCAAGCTCGAATGGGCACCAATGGATGCCCACTACGACCGCATCGTCATCGGTGACCAGACCTACGACTACGTGGCGGGGCGCGAGGAGTTCAAGGCGGAGATGGCTCGGCACTTCCCCGGGGAAGTTGCAGTGCTGGAGCGCTATGTCGACCTGCTCAGCGAAGTCAGCGCCAAGGTGCCGCGCTTCTTCGCCGGGCAAGCGCTGCCACGTTCATTGGGCATGCTCTACAGCAAGCTGCGCCGCCTGTGGCTGCCGGACTACTTCTTCAAGACTACCCGCGAAGTGCTCGAAGGCCTGACCGATAACCAGGAGCTGATCGGCGTGCTCACCGCCCAGTGGGGCGATTACGGCCTGCCGCCCGCCGAAGCCGCCTTCGTTATGCACGCCATGGTCGCCAAGCACTACATCACCGGCGGCAATTACCCGGTGGGCGGCGCGACGAAGATTTCCGAAAGCATTATCCCGGTGATCGAGGCGGCCGGCGGCCAGGTGTTCACCTATGCCGGGGTCGACAAGATTCTGGTCGAGAACGGTCGCGCGGTCGGCGTACGCATGCAGAAGGACGGCTTCGAGATTCGCGCGGCGCAGGTCGTCAGCTGCGCCGGCCTGGTGCCGACCTATACCCGTCTGATCGACCATCAGGTGGCCAGCGACCATGGCCTGCTGGAGCAACTGCCCAAGGTCAAACTGTCGGCCGCCACCCTGTGCCTGTACGCCGGCTTCAAGGGCAGCGCCGCCGAGCTGAAGCTGCCGAAGACCAACTACTGGGTCTACCCGACCCACGATCATGACCACAACGTCAGCAGCTTTATGGCCGGGCAGAACCCGGCAATGCCGCTGATCTATATCAGCTTCCCCTCGGCCAAGGACCCGGCCTGGGATGCCCATTACCCGAACAAGGCCACGGTGGAAATCGTCGCGCCGACCCAGCCGCAGTGGTTCGCCAAGTGGAAGGGCACGACCTGGGGCAAGCGCGGCGCCGACTACGAGGCGTTCAAGGCCGAGTTGACTGCACAGTTGCTGGAAACCCTCTACCAGCATCAGCCGCAACTGCGCGGCGCGCTGGATTTCTGCGAGCTGGGTACGCCGCTGTCCACCGAGTGGTATCAGTGGAACGAACAGGGCGAGATCTACGGCATCGACCACACGGTAGAGCGCTTCGAGCAGCACTGGATTCACAGCCAGACGCCGATCAGGGGCCTGTATCTGACCGGTGCCGATACGGTAACTGCCGGGGTTGGCGGCGCGCTGATGGCCGGTGTGCTGACCGCCTCGCGCATGCTCGGCTGGCGTGGTTACAAGGTCGGCAAACTGTTGAAAAGCTGGAAGGCGCAAACGCCTATCGACGCCAGTGCGACGGCGGATATAGCGGGCTAAGCCATCACATCGACACTATTACCCAGATTGGGCGGATTGCTCGGCGCGCTGACTGGTTCGATGGTCTGGAGCAGGCCGCTGATGCTGGCCGCCTGCAGTTCCAGGGTCTTGCGCAGCAACAGCAGTGAGGCCAGGGCAGAGGCTTGAGCCGCTGCCTGGGTGGAAACCTGGCGGGTCAGGCTGCTGAGTTGCATTGTGGCGTCCTCGTTGTGCGGGCCTGCTTAGGCCGGCAGGCAGACCCCGGTGCCGCCCAGGCCGCAATAGCCGCCGGGGTTTTTCGCCAGGTATTGCTGGTGGTAGGCCTCGGCGTAGTAGAAGGGCGGGGCCTGACGGATTTCCGTGGTGATGGGGCCCAGGCCGGCCTTATCCAGCTCGGCCTGGAAGCGTGCCTGGCTGGCCAGGGCGGCGGCCAGTTGTTCGTCGCCATGGCAGTAGATCGCCGAGCGGTACTGGCTGCCGGTGTCGTTGCCCTGGCGCATGCCCTGGGTCGGGTTATGCGCCTCCCAGAACACTTTCAGCAGGGCATCGAAGGAGGTGAGCTGCGGGTCGAACACCACCAGCACCGCCTCGGTGTGGCCGGTCAGGCCGGAGCAGGCTTCTTCATAGGTCGGGTTCGGGGTATGGCCGCCGGCATAGCCGACTACCGTGGTCCACACCCCCGGCTGCTGCCAGAAACGTCGCTCGGCCCCCCAGAAGCAGCCCATGGCGAATACCGCTTGTTGCAGGCCAGCGGGGAATGGCGGCTGCAACGGGTTGCCATTGACATAATGCGCGTCCGGCACCGCCAGGGGCGTATCGCGGCCGGGCAGTGCCTGTTCGGCGCTGGGCAGTTCGAGTTTATGGGCGAGAATTTGCGAGCGCAGAACCATGAGCCATTTCCTCAGCAGAAGCATGTGTGTCATAGACCGCGTAACGGCCGCGGTGTTACAGATTTTAGCGCTGGACCTGATAGCGTTTCAGCCGCTCCAGTAGCTCGCGCCCGGCAATCGGTCGGTCGAACAGGTAGCCCTGGCCGATATCGCAGCGCTGGCGGCGCAGGAAACCCAGCTGGGCCGTGGTCTCGACGCCTTCGGCCACCACCTTGAGCTTGAGGTTGTGGGCCATGGCGATCACCGCCGAGGTGATTTCCATGTCGTCCTGGTTGTCCGGGATGTCCTTGATAAAGCTGCGGTCGATCTTGATCACGTCGATGGGGAATTTCTTCAGGTAGCTCAGCGACGAATAGCCGGTACCGAAGTCGTCCATGGCCAGGGTCAGGCCCAGGCTCTTCAGGCGGCTGAGTTGGTGGCGGGTGTCGTCGGTGGCTTCCAGCAGCAGGCTCTCGGTCAGCTCCAGCTCGAGCAGCTTGGGGTCGAGCTGTTCCTCATGCAGGATGGCGGCGATTTCGCCCACCAGGTCGGGGTCGGAGAACTGCTTGGGCGACAGGTTGATGGCCATCTGCAGGCCTTCCAGGCCGATCGCGCCGAGCTGCTTGCTCATGCGGCAGGCCTGGCGCACCACCCATTTGCCGATGGGGATGATCATGCCGGTTTCTTCCGCCACGCCGATAAATTTGTCCGGGCCGATCATGCCTTTTTCCGGGTGGTTCCAGCGCAGCAGCGCTTCCATGCCCAGCAACTGACCGCTCTTGAGGCACAGCTTGGGTTGGTAGAACACTTCCAGCTCGTTCTGCATCAGCGCGCGGCGCAGGTTGTTCTCGACGAACAGCTTGTAGTGGGCCTCGGCATTCAGTTCTTCGGTAAACAGCTGCACCTGGTTCTTGCCGTTGGCCTTGGCCTTGTGCAGCGCCAGGCCGCAGTGCTTGGTCAGGGTCTGCGGGTCGTCGCCGTGCTCGGGGGCGCAGGCCAGGCCGATGGAGCCGGTGACGCTGATCAGCTGGTTGTCGACGAACAGGGGTTTGTCCAGGGTGTTGAGCAGGCGCTGGGCAATCAGCCGGCTGTCGGCATTGCCGGCTTCGAGCAGCACGGCGAACTCGTTGCTGGCAAAGCGCGCCAGCACGCTGCCCGTTGCCAGGCTGTTACGCAGGCGACGGGCCAGGCTGACCAAGAGCTTGTCGCCGGTCTGGTGGCCGAGGCTGTCGTTGATCCGCTTGAAGTTGTCGATGTCCACCAGCAGCAGGCTGACCGCTTTGCTCGGGCACTCGGCAAAGTGGCGCTCCAGTTCACGGATAAAGGCGTAGCGGTTGCCCAGGCCCGTGAGGTTGTCGCGGAAGGCCAGGCGCTCGATATGCTGCTGCGCCTGCTTGCTCTCGGTGATGTCTTCGTAGATGCCGATGTAATGGGTCAGCTGGCCGTCATCGGCATACACCTTGGACAACGACAGATGGCCCCAGTAGGGGTCGAGGTTCTTGCGCCGGCTCTTGAACTCGCCTTGCCAGC
>CAZOEC010000156.1:0-9665 GCA_964578635.1 uncultured Pseudomonas sp. | reverse complement strand
TCGGCGGCGGCACCGGCCCGGCCACCGGCACCAACGCCACCACCTGCACCTCCGGGCCCTGGCATATGGCGCGCATGCTGCAGGCCGCCGACGCCTTCCCGATGAACCTGGGTTTTACCGGCAAGGGCAACGCATCCTTGCCGGAGCCGCTGATCGAGCAGGTCAAGGCCGGTGCCATCGGCCTCAAGCTGCATGAAGACTGGGGTACCACCCCGGCGGCCATCGACAACTGCCTGAGCGTGGCCGACCAGTTCGATGTGCAGGTGGCGATCCATACCGACACCCTCAATGAGTCCGGCTTTGTCGAAACCACCCTGGCTGCCTTCAAGGGCCGCACCATCCACACCTACCACACCGAAGGTGCCGGCGGCGGCCATGCGCCGGACATCATCAAGGCCTGCGGCTTCGCCAATGTGCTGCCGAGCTCGACCAACCCGACCCGACCCTTTACCCGCAACACCATCGACGAGCATCTGGACATGCTGATGGTTTGCCATCACCTGGACCCGAGCATCGCCGAGGACGTGGCCTTTGCCGAGAGCCGCATCCGCCGCGAGACCATCGCCGCCGAAGATATCCTGCATGACCTCGGCGCGTTCTCGATGATCAGCTCCGACAGCCAGGCCATGGGCCGTGTTGGCGAGGTGATTACGCGCACCTGGCAGACCGCCGACAAGATGCACAAACAGCGCGGCCCGCTGGACGGCGACGGCCCTGGCAACAGCAACTTTCGGGTCAAACGCTATATCGCCAAATACACCATCAACCCGGCCATCACCCACGGCATCAGCCATGAGGTGGGCTCCATCGAAGTGGGCAAGTGGGCCGACCTGGTGCTCTGGCGTCCAGCCTTCTTCGGGGTCAAACCGACGCTGATTCTGAAAGGCGGTGCGATTGCCGCGAGCCTGATGGGCGACGCCAACGCCTCGATCCCGACGCCGCAACCGGTGCACTACCGGCCAATGTTCGCCAGCTACGGCGGCAGCCGCCACGCCACCAGCATCACCTTTATCAGCCAGGCGGCGTTTGATGCCGGCGTCCCCGAGCAGTTGGGATTGAAGAAGAAGATCGGCGTGGTCAAAGGCTGCCGCGAGGTGCAGAAAACCGACCTGATCCACAACGACTACCTGCCGAACATCGAGGTGGACGCGCAGAACTATCAGGTCAAGGCCGATGGTCAGTTGCTCTGGTGTGAACCGGCCGATGTGCTGCCGATGGCGCAGCGCTATTTCCTTTTCTGACCTGCGGCACTGGGCAATCACCGCGCGGAGCTAGACTGCACATTCCAGCACTCGCGCGGGAGGCGCACCATGTACCGATTCGCGACACGGCCAAGTCTGTTCGGCTACCTGTTGCTGCTCAGCCTGCCGCTCGCGCAGGCGCAAACCGTGACGCCCCTGCAAGGCCAGAACCCGCAACAGATCCAGAGCGATATCGCCGCCTGCCAGGCCCAGGCCGGCACCACGCCGAGCAGCACAACGGCCAGCAGCAGCGACAATCGCGGCGGCGAGCGCCTGCGCGGTGCGGCCAAAGGAGCCGCGCTGGGCGCAACCGCTGCCGAGGTGCGCGGCCGCCGCTACGATGAGGCCTATGACCGGGTGGACGACGATCTCAAGCAGGAATACCGGCAGAACCGGGCCCGCGATGCCGCCGCCGTCGGCGTGGTGGTCGGGGGCTCGCGTCAGCGCCAGGGCCGCCGTGAAGATCGACGCAATGCCGAGGCTGCCGCCCAGGCCCAGAGCAGCGCGAGCCAGGCCTACGTCAACTGCATGAGTGGGCGCGGCTACTCCGTCATCCCCTGAATTAGCGCAGCTAATCAGCGCAGCTGACTGTCCTTGCTGCCCCGGCGGTTATAGCCGCTGAATCTGGCCTGCTCCTTGTCGTGCTCGGTCTGGCAGGCCACACACAGGTGCACGCCGGGGATGGCCTTGCGCCGCGCCTCGGGAATGGCTGCATTGCATTCTTCGCAGTGGCTCAGGCTCTCGCCGCTGGGCAGCTGGCTGCGGGCACGCTGGATGGCGTCCTCGATGCTGCTGTCGATCTGTTCCTGTACCGCACCGTCATTTGCCCAGCCACCGGCCATGGCAACCTCCGCAGGTTATTTATGCTTGGCGCAGGTATGAGCCGCTCGCGCCGGGTTTACAAGTGCGGCCGACCAGCGGCGGCTACTCCTTCACGTCCATAAAGGTTTCAGCCCAGACGAAATACTCCTCGGGCAGGGTGTATTTCAGCGCCAGCTCGGAAGCGCTGAGGTCGCTGGCATCGACGCCGCGCTGCTCGCGCAGGCAGTCGTAAGTGGCCTTGATTGCGGCGAAGTAGGCCCCGTGGCCGTTGACCACGATACGCACGCCGAGGCTGGCCAGACGGGCGTTGTCGCGCAGTTTGGGGTTGCCGTAGGTAACCAGCATCAGCGGCACGCTCAGTGGCTCGGCAATCTGCTCCAGGTGGGCGAAGTCCTCGATACCAACAATGCAGATGGCGTCGGCCCCGGCGGCCTGGTAGGCCAGGGTGCGGCGAATCACCTCGCTGACATCCAGCAGGCCGGCATGGGTGCGGGCGATGATCGCCAGCTCCGGGTCGACCCGTGCCTGCAGGGCCGCGCGAATCTTGCCGACGCCCTCGTCGATGCCGATCAGGTCGGTGGATTTGCGTCCGAACTGGGCCGGCAGCAGGGTGTCTTCAAGGGTCAGTGCGGCAATCCCGGCGCGCTCCAGTTCGACCACGGTGCGCATCACATTGAGCGCATTGCCATAGCCGTGGTCGGCATCGGCGATCACCGGCAGGCGGCTGACCCGGCCAATACGGGTGGCCTGTTCGACAAACTCGCTCAGGGTGATCAGAGCGAAATCCGGGGCAGCCAGCACCTGCAGCGAGGCCACCGAACCGCCGAGGATGCCGACTTCGAAGCCCAGGTCGGCGGCGATGCGCGCCGACATCGGATCGAACACCGAGGCGGTGTGGTAGCAGGCATCGGTGGCCAGCAGGGCGCGAAAGGCACAACGCAGGTCGTGGTGGGAAGCTCGTTGCAGAGTCGGCATAGGGGTTCCAGGGTAACGGTCAATCGGGGTTCGAGGCCGGGCAGCGGCAGATCGTCAGACGACCGGAAAATGCAATTTGCCCGCCAACCTATGACCCCGGTCGGCGACGGCTGGGCACACCGCCCCTGCTCGGCCATGGGGCGACAGACCCGCCAGCCCGCGGCGGAAAATCGCCGCATGGCGGCTCCTCTGGCGTATTTCCGCCAAGGCCGCCGGCCCCGCAAGGTGTGGGCAAAACGGTCCTAGGGCTCGCCGAGGATTTCCGCCAGTTCGGCCTCACTGGCATGGACGAACCAGCGGCGATGGATGCGTTCCAGGCTGCCGTCGCGGCGCATGGCATCCAGAGCCTGCTGCCAGGCCGCAATCAGCTTGCCGTCGGTCTTGCGGGAAAAGGCGATATAGGTGGTATTGCTCATCAGGGCGTATTGCCATTCGACCTGCTCACGGCTCATGCCCTGACTGGCGAGCATTTCGTCCAGAACCAGGCTGTTGGCCAGCATCAGCCGGGTTCGCCCGTGCTTGAACATCTTCAGCATATGCTGCGGGGTGGGTACGCCGTAGAGCGTCTTCAGGCCCTGCTCCTTCAACACCTCGTAGGAATACCAGAGTTTGGGCACGGCCAGGGTGCCAAGCTGCTCGACATCCGCCAGGCTGCGCACCCGCACCCCGGCACCGCGGTGGCTGTAGAAGCTGGTATTGCCGGCGGCGACAGGCCCGACCCAGTGGAACTTGTCTTCACGCTGGGCGGTGCGCACGGTAGGAAACACCGCCGTGTCGGCTTCACGCTGGGCCTGCTGATAACCCCGCGTCCAGGGCACCAGTTCGATGGTCGCCGGCTGCCCGGTGCGCTGAATAAGCGCTTCGACCACCTCGACCACCATGCCGGTCAGCTTGCCATTATCCATATAGCTCAGCGGCCGATAGTCCTCGGTGTACAGACGCAACTGCGCACCGGCACAGGCTGCCCAGCAGCTCGCCAGTAGCAAGGTCGCGACCTTCAACCCCATCGCCATACTCGACACCTGTATAAAGCGGCGGTGCAGACCGCTAGTGAATCGCCAGCAGCGCCGGCCACGCCAGCGCACTGGAAAAATCTGTTATCGCAGGTCGGTGCCCGCGCCGTCAGGGCGTCGCGGGTAGATCCTGCAGTTGCTCATATAACTCGTTTAAATTGGCGCGGGTCATCAGGCGCGCCTCGAGGTGAGTGTAAACCGGGGCCTGGGCCATGCCACTGCGGCGCATCTGCCGGGCCAGTATGACCGCCCGGTAACCGATCAGACGCGCCTGCTGCACCAGCAAGGCGTGGATATCGCCCAGGCGCAGCGCCTCGAGCAGCACCTCATCGCCATCAAAACCTATATGCAGCAACTGCCCGGCTTTGCCCAGGCGACGCAGGGCCGCCAGCGTTGCGCGGGTACTGCTGCTATTGGGGGTGAACAGCCCGTCGAGGCGCGCCATCTGCTGGTTCAGGGTGCGCTGCACCAGCTGACTGTCATCCCCCACATAGGCATCCAGCACAACCTGCAAGCCGCCCGCCTCGGCCCCCTGGCGGAAACCCCGCTCGCGATCGCCGGTCGACTGCAAGCCCGGACGCAGGCGTAACAAGGCAACCCGCCCCCGCCCCTGGAGCTGCTCGGCCATATGCTGGCCGGCGCGCAGGCCGGCGGCAAAGTTATCGGTCGCCACCAGCCCCAACAGCGGTCCGTTCGCCAGAGCGCGGTCAATATAAATAGTGGGAATACCCTGCGCCAGCAGTTCCGCCGCCAGCGCCCCCACCGCCTCGCCACTGGGGGCCACGACCAGAGCCTTGCAACCGCGGGCGACAAAGCGCTCGATCAGCTGCAACTGGCTGTCCACGCCGCCCTCACGACTCGGCCCGCGATAAAGCACATCGATGTCGAGTTCCCGGGCCGCCTGCTGCGTACCCAGCTCCAGCTGCGACCAGAAGGCCGAGGCCCCCGCAGGAACCACGCCAATGCACTCCCGGGCCCAGGCTGGCGCATTCAGGCAGACAAGCAGTGCGAGCCCCAGCATTGCTCGCCACCACGGATCACGGCTGCACATCAAGGTATGACTCCCAGACAGCGCACGAATCCGGCACCAGGCCAACTGGCACCGCCAACAAGCTCCTCCCTCGGTCAAACGCCCTGCAATATCAATTTAGCATCAACCCTTTAGCGGCGCTGACGGATTGCCCGTCGAGACGCTGCCAGAAAAGCGCCACCGCGGCTCGACAATCGCCCCACAGCCGCAGCACTCATACTTTTTCACACTCCAGGCGACCGCCGGGCTAGCAGCCGCGGCCCAGGCAGGCGATGATCGGGGTTCTTTCCTGCACGCTGAATGACATGACCGACACCACACAGACCGCCCACGCCACACACAAGCCGCGCCCGCTGATCGATTTGCTGATCAGCATCCTGATTCCCTCGTTGATTCTGATGAAGCTTAGCGGCGAAGCCAGGCTCGGGGCCGATGGTGCGCTGGTGCTGGCGCTGGCCTTCCCCCTCGGCTGGGGCAGCTTCGAACTGATCAAGTACCGCAAATTCAACTTTATCGCCCTGCTCGGCCTGGTCAGCGTGCTGCTTACCGGCGGTATTGGCCTGCTCAAGCTGGACAATCAGTGGCTGGCGATCAAGGAAGCGGCCATTCCGGGGCTGATCGGTATCGCCGTGCTGGTCTCGACCCGCACCCGCTACCCGCTGATCCGCACCCTGCTGTTCAACAAGACCGTGCTCAACGTCGACAAGATCCATGCGCGCCTGGAACAAGGCGGCAATACCGCCCAGTTCGAGGCCCGCCTGCTCAGGGCCACCTACTGGCTGAGCGGCACCTTCTTCTTCTCCTCGGCGATGAACTACGTGCTGGCCAAGTGGATCGTGATCAGCCCATCCGGCAGCGAAGCCTTCAACGCTGAACTGGGGCGGATGAACCTGCTCAGCTACCCGATGATCGCGATTCCCTCGATGATCATGCTGATGGCGATCTTCTACTACCTGTGGCGCACCATCCATGGCCTCACCGGCCTGAAGCTGGAAGAAGTGATGGCGGGTGCCGAGCAGGACCAACAGCCCTAAGCGACTCGGCTGGCGCGCCACGGGTGCTGACCTTCTCCGTCTATCTGGGCCTGTTCCTTTCCGCCCTGGGCGCGGCCACCCTGCTGCCGCTGCAATCGGAAAGCGTGCTGGTCGCCCTGCTGCTTGGCGAGGCCTACCCGTTATGGGCCTTGCTGGCGGTGGCCACCTGCGGCAACGTACTCGGCTCGCTGCTCAACTGGCTGCTGGGGCGCTACCTCGAACACTTTCGCCACAGGCGCTGGTTTCCCGTCAGCGAAGCCCGCCTGCAGCAGGCCCAACACTGGTATACGCGCTATGGCCGCTGGTCGCTGCTGCTCAGCTGGGTGCCGGTTATCGGCGACCCGCTGACCCTGGTCGCCGGGGTGATGCGCGAACGCCTGTGGATCTTCCTGCCGATCGTCAGCCTGGCCAAGGGAGGCCGCTACCTGGTGCTGGCGGCCCTGACCCTGGGCCTGATGTAGGCACTGCAACACGCAAGCGACTGGTCTTGCGCCCCCAAGGCCAGGCAAAATGGCCGCCGTTTTGCCTGGCCCGCGCCAGGCCTTCCCCACCAAGGAGCCCTTTTGAATCCCCTGGAAACCATTGCCCTGGCCCTGATACAGGGTCTGACCGAGTTCCTGCCGATTTCGTCCTCCGCCCACCTGATCCTGCCATCTCAGGTACTGGGCTGGGCCGACCAGGGCCTGGCCTTCGATGTGGCCGTGCACGTCGGCACCCTCATGGCGGTGGTCTGCTACTTCCGCCATGAGGTCAAACGCCTGCTGATCGCCTGGTACGGCTCATTCGGCGGCGAGCACAATCAGGAGTCGCGCCTGGCCTGGCAGATCGCCGTGGCAACCCTGCCGGCAATGGCATTCGGCCTGTTGGCCAGCGAACAGATCGAGCATTACGCCCGCTCCGCCTGGGTGATCGCCACCACCACCATCCTCTTCGGCCTGCTGCTGTGGTGGGCGGACAGCCGCGCGCGGCAAGCCAAGGACGAATACCAGGCCAGCTGGAAAGACGCCGCCATCATAGGTTTTGCCCAGGTCCTGGCGCTGATCCCCGGCACCTCGCGCTCGGGCATCACCATGACCGCCGCCCTGATGCTCGGCCTCAGCCGCACCGCCGCGGCGCGCTTCTCCTTTCTGATGTCGATCCCGATCATCATCATGGCTGGCAGCTATGAAGGCCTCAAACTGGTTGAGGCAGGCGACGCGGTGAACTGGATGCAAATCGGCCTGGGCACCCTGGTGTCCTTCGTCAGCGCCCTGCTGTGTATCCACTGGTTCCTCAAGCTGCTGGAACGCATCAGCATGCTGCCCTTTGTCATCTACCGGCTCTGCCTGGGCCTCGGCCTGTTCGCCTTTCTCAGCCTGGGTTAAGGCGATCGGCGAGGTTATCCGTCGCGCCGCTGGAAAAGCCACAAGCGCAAAGCGCGACACTCGCATAGAATGCGCGGCCGTTTTTTGCGCTCGGGACATCCACAGGGTCACCCCCTTCGGGCTTGCGCGCAAAAAGCTCCCGGTAATTGTTCAGGAACAGCGCGCCGCATGACTTTCTCCACTCCCGCCCGCGCCTGCGGCATCGACTTCGGCACCTCCAACTCCACCGTCGGCTGGATCCGACCGGACGCCGAAACCCTGATCGAACTGGAAGACGGCAAGATCACCCTGCCCTCGGTGGTGTTCTTCAATCTCGAAGAGCGCCGTCCGGTGTATGGCCGCCTGGCCCTGCAGGAATACCTGGAAGGCTACGAAGGCCGCCTGATGCGCTCGCTGAAAAGCCTGCTGGGCAGCAAGCTGCTGAAAAGCGAAACCACCGTGCTGGGCAGCGCCCTGCCGTTCAAGGACCTGCTCGGTTTCTTTATCGGCGAACTGAAAACCCGCGCCGAAGCCGTGGCCGGCAGGCCGTTCGAGGAAGTGGTGCTGGGCCGCCCGGTGTTCTTCGTCGACGACGACCCGGTGGCCGACCTGGAAGCGCAGAACACCCTGGTGGCGGTGGCGCACAAGCTCGGCTTCAAGGACGTGTCGTTCCAGTTCGAGCCGATTGCAGCGGCCTTCGACTATGAGTCCGGCATCAGCCGCGAAGAGCTGGTGCTGATCGTCGATATTGGCGGCGGCACCTCGGACTTCTCCCTGGTGCGCCTGGCCCCGGAACGCCGCGCCATCGCCGACCGGCATAGCGACATTCTCGCCACCGGCGGCGTGCATATCGGCGGCACCGACTTCGACAAGCAGCTCTCCCTGGCCGGGGTAATGCCGCTGTTCGGCTACGGCAGCCGGATGAAAAGCGATGCGCCGATGCCCACCAGCACCCACCTCAATCTGGCCACCTGGCACACCATCAACGCGGTCTATTCGGCGCAGTCCCAGCGCCAGCTGCAGAGCATGCGCTACGACATCGTCGACCCCACCGGCATCGACCGCCTGTTCAAGCTGATCGAACGGCGCGACGGCCACTGGCTGGCGATGCAGGTGGAAGAAAGCAAGATCGCCCTAACCGAGCAGGATGCACGCCCCATCGACCTTAGCCGCCTAGAAGACGGCCTGGTCGCCGAGCTGACCCGCGAGCTGTTTGAAGGGGCCATCGAGCCGCTGCTCGAACGCGTACGCGCCAGCGTCACCCAGCTGCTAAGCGATGCTGGCGTGAGTGTGGCGCAGGTCGATACGGTGTTCTTTACCGGCGGCTCCAGCGGCATTCCGGCCTTGCGCCAGAGCGTCGCGGCGATGCTACCCAACGCCCGCCATGTGGAAGGCAACACCTTCGGCAGCATCGGCAGCGGGCTGGCCATCGAAGCGCAGAAGCGTTACGGCTAAGCACGTAGGGTGGATGGCGCTTTATCCATCCACCATTAGCGGAACTTTGGTGGATGAGAAAAGCGTCATCCACCCTACACAGCTGATCAGCGGCCACCACCATAAAAAACGCCAGCACGAAGCTGGCGTTTTTTATTCCGGCAGAATCAGCGCGGCGCGACAGGCTTCTTCGGCGGCTTCTTGCCTTTGCCCTTGGCCGCGTCGGAACGTTCTTTAGCGGCTTGCTGGTTACGCACCTGAGCCGCGGCCTTGGCCTGCTCACGCTTGTCCCAGGGGTTGCCGCCCGCGGCACCGGTGTCACGCGGCGGCAGGCCGGTGTGCTGGGTCAGCAGCGGCCGGGTCTTGTCGCCCGCGCCGCGAGCTGCAGCAGCCCCGCCGACCTTCTTGCTGCCAGCTGGCGTCGAGTTCTTGCGGCGCGCGCTCTGGTAGCTGTCGGTCGCTGGCTGATGCAGCGGAATCAGCTGGTTCTTGCCCGGCCCGATCAGATCACTGCGGCCCATGCGCTCCAGCGCCTCGCGCAGCATCGGCCAGCCTTTCGGGTCGTGATAACGCAGAAAGGCCTTGTGCAGACGACGCTGCTCTTCGCTCTTGACGATGGTCACGCCGTCGCTTTTGTAGGTGACCTTGCGCAGCGGGTTCTTGCCCGAGTGGTACATGGCAGTGGCGGTGGCCATCGGCGAGGGATAGAAGGCCTGCACCTGGTCGGCGCGGAAGCCATTGCCCTTGAGCCACAGAGCGAGGTTCATCATGTC